>JACZTB010000037.1 GCA_022573895.1 Nitrososphaerota archaeon | reverse complement strand
CTAAAATTAATTGAAAATATCGTTAATGGTAAATCACAGTATGGACAAGTGTGCATTTTGGGTTCTTTCTCAACTTTTAGTTTCCTATATGACACATAACCCAAATATCTGATAACATGAGTTCTTTTTCTAACTCCTGCATGACTTAACAAATATCTAACACAATTAAAAATATCAACTTCTGTTTTCATATCACCTTTATTTTTTATCAACCATTGTGTTTTATTGTAAAATTCTGTTGTGTTTGTTACTCTATCATATACCAACAAATGAAAATGAGGGCTACGATAAGGCATGCTCTTTTTTCTATCTTGAAATCTAAAGGGATGAAATACAACACAGGCAGTTTTGATATTGGCTCTTTTCAAAGTACTATCTAACCATCTTTTCAACTGATCATATGTCATCGATTTGGCTCGTTTTTGTGGTGGACTCAACATAATATGCCTGAAATTGAACTTTTTCTTTTCTAGGAATTTTTGAAGCCTTCTTGTGGTTTTGTTTGCTTGACGATTAATCCAAGATTCAAAACATAGTGGACAAAAAGCAATCTTACAGGTCTTTAACTTATGTTCGGCATAATGCTTGTTTTGTGGGTGTTCTTTAATATTATCACAACCCCATGAAACCCACTTCTTACAATACGGCTTTGATTGACCTTGAGCAGGGAGTGTAAAACCATCAAATTCTACATCACTCCAATGTTTTGAGGATTGTGCCTGAAGGACATAGTTTTGATAATTAGATAGTTGAGTGGTGTCTTTTTCTTGGTAGGTGGGTTTTGCTAGTGGATCTAAAATTTGTATTGAATACTCGAGTTTAGTTTGCGTAAGAGCAGGATACCCTATAGGGAATAATTCTTGACTCATGAAAGAAATCCCGTTTTACATCTCTTGCAGTATAGATAATGGATTCCTTTTACGAACTTGTCTCTTAAGTTATGATGACATAACTTCTTGTTTATATTTGGAGTAATGATATAGAACATAGACACAATTGAGTAGTTGGTAAGGCTGGCCTGCCTATGACCCAACTATTCTATGTTTTCACCTCCTTACAGATTTTTAATGCACATGATAATGCCTGTTCTTTACTATGTTTACTGATTGGAAAATTACATGAAAAACAAGTAGAGGGGTAATTTCTTTGACTCATTAAAATCTTAACCCTCATTGTTTTAACAATTCGTTAAGTATCTGATCGTATGTCATACCCTTACTTCCAAGATTTGACAATCTTTGTTTTGTGTCAAAAGAAATTGCTATTGTTGTATTATTCATAAAATTATATCCGTTATGGTAATTATAAATACAATTATCAATACTAAGAACGATATGCAGGAAAGACCAATTGATGAAATACAATCAATGATAATTGATTTTGTGTCTAGTCATCCAGGGTGCCATGTCAAAGATGTACTTGAGAAACTTAGAGGCAATAAAAATAGAGTTATCGAAGTAAAAAAACAACTTGTTAAAATGGGTAATTTGAGAGAAGAAAAAGATTCATCTGATAAAAGAATAATAAGATTATTTGTTCAAACATCTAGTTTAACTTTGAATATTAAATCCGTCATGAGTTCTCTCCCTTTAGCTGAAAAAAGAGTTAATGAATACTTGAAGAAACTAGAAAAACCATTATTCATTCCAATAAAAATCAAAGATGGTGAAACACATCCACTCAAATTAAAACCCAAAAATAAAAAGAATCTAGATCAAATTCTTGTCACGGTAAATGACTTAGTTTTTAGAACTGTTGCATTAACATATGCAGAATGTTTAGACTATATTCCTAAAGAAAATATGAAAGAAATTAAAAAATTTTATCAAGATTGTATCATTACTATTCACAAAATTATGAATACAGTTAAGAAACAGCATAAGGAATCAGAATTGGAGTTAAGTGCATATCTCTATTATCATGTTAGTGGATATAGTCATTTTACCACATTACAGCATTATGGAAGAAAGTAATTACTTTAACAGATTTACACGTTCTAACAAGTCACTAACTTGATTCAATTTTTTTTCAAGATTAGATATTCTTTCATCTTTGTCAGTTTCTAATTTCTTGATTTGTGTTTCTTTTATTTTGTTTTCTTCTTGTAATCGAATTGAATCATCTATAGTTAATTCTGGAATAGATTTTTTGTATTCTTCAAATATTTTTTCAGTTGAAAAAGCCCCATAGGCATTATCTAATGGGATAGTAACAGAATGACCCATTAGTTTTTCACACAATGATAGATTACAATCATATCTAGATTTCAGCGTGACATTAAAGAATTTTCTAAATCCGTGTAATGCTGAGATGTTGAATCTATTACCTGACTTGATTTTTTTTATATTTTTGAGTGTCATGTTAATTGCACTTCTCACAGTTTCAGTCAACATAGTTTCAGCAGGAGTTGAACCAATGACATAATTTTTTCTAAAAGCAGGAGATTCAGGTTTTAATTTTTCATGATCTTGTTGTCGTTCTTCTAGATAATCATCAAAAGCCTTTGAAGCCTCAGGAGTCATAAAAGTGACATATTCTTCATTTGATTCGGCATAACATACAACTTGTTTACAATCTTCAAGATTAGTAATATGACTTAATTTTAGTTCTGGAATAACACCTGCACGACATCCAGTAGAAGATAAAAATAAAATTAATGCTCTAGTTCTTTTCTTGTTTGTATTTTCCAACATTGAAGAAATATCTTCTTTAGTGTAAGAACCATATCCGCCCTTTTTGGTCTTTGTTGGAAACATCTTGTGTAATCGTTTAGAATTAAGATTAACATCATTCATGGTGTAGAATAGTTCAACAGGTGCAATAATTGAAGGAATGTAGTTAGGAGAATACTTGTCTTTAAGATGAATGAGATAATCCTCTAAGTTTCTTTGAATTGATTTCTCGTCTGCTTTCAGTAAATCATCATAATCTTCGGTCTTATTCCATACCATGAATCTGTCTAAATGATATTTGTAAATCTCACGAGTGTGAGGTGAGCCAATAGCTTGCATAAACATCACAACACATCTTTTTTGAGCCATGTTTTGGAATAGAGCCTTTTTGATATAAGTAGGACTTCTTTGTGTTAATGAATAATGCAGGAAGAACCAAATTTAGTCAAGGAGTACCTGTTTGATTACCTGTCAAAATCAGAAGATAAAATTCAAAAATTAATCTCAGATGAAAAATTCTCAGAAATCATTGATGATGTGATTAGAAATTGTTATGACAAAATCATCCCACTAGGAAAGAGAGATGAAAGTGTAGGAGTTTTAGCGACTGGGTTGCTGCATTTTCTTCTTACCAATGCGTTGTTGAATAGTCAAAGGAAAGTAGAGTATAATGGGATAGAGATAGACATTGTTATTCCAGATTTAAAAACATTAGAAAAAGATCCTAAAAAAACTCTGCTTATATGTATTCCAAAAACAAGTAACAAAAAGGTAATTGAGCAGAAATTAATAGAATTATACAAGATACAGCCAGAAAAACAGAATGTCTGGTTAGTTTTGTCTCAAGAACTTAATTTTAAAAACAGATCATACATTATAGAAAAAGAAGATCAAACATTTTCAAAGATTATCTTTGATATTGCACGATTTGTTAATGTAGAAGGACAAAGCAAATTCAAAATTTTGCGAGTATAAGAAAGAAAATAAATTATTTTAATAGAGTTTTCAAATCAATATTCTCTTTGAAGATACAATACAAAGAAGAATCACTCATGTCTTTAATGAAGGGAATCGAGCCTAAAACTTTGATTCCAGTAAGGTTTTGCAAATCCCTCTTTAACTCTGCAACAGGATAGCCATCATCAAAATTATTAATTATAATTCCTTTAACTGGAATTTTGTATTTTTCACACATTTTGCAAGTCATTATAGTGTGATTAACCGTTCCAATCTTACTTCTTGTGACAATTATTGCAGGAATTTTCATCTCTTTGATTAGATTTGTAACGTAATAGTCTTTCAGAATTGGAGTCATGATTCCTCCCATTCCTTCTACAAGTAACATTTCATGAAGTTTTGATAGTTTTTTGAAGCTAGATAAAATTGTAGATATTTTTGGTTTTGTTTTCAAAGTTTTCCATGCAGTATATGGAGATGCAGGAATAGGAAAGAATTGTGGGTTTACTAATTTTTCAGGATCACATGCTTGTGCTGCTTTAGATAACATTACAATATCTTTAGATTTGTATCCTTTTTTTTCAGCTCTTCCGGCTGCGAAAGGCTTCATCACACCAACATCAATCCCTATCTTACGAAATGTTACTGCCAGACCTCTAGTGATGTATGTTTTTCCAACATCAGTATCTGTTCCAGTAATGAAGAGAGATTTCAACAAACTAGATTCAGAATTTTTGGTTGATTAACTCATCGGTTAATTATTAAGATCTGAGAACTTAGAAAATCAGTTGAAAAGCTATGTTTGGCACCCAAACACACAGATGAAAGAATGGAATTCTTTTGATAAAATCACTACAGGCAAAGGAATGTGGCTGATTGACTCTAAAGGCAACAGAATGCTTGATGGAGTGGCATCAATGTGGTGTAATGTATGGGGGCATTCTAATCCAGAATTAGTTAAAGCCATTGTAAATCAGAGCAAAAAACTGCAGCACTCCTCCATGTTTAATCTCACAAATGAGCCTGCTGAAAAATTGGCAGAAAATCTAGTAAAGATATCGCCAGGAATGTACAAAGTCTTTTTTTCGGATAATGGCTCTACGGCAATGGAGATTGCCATCAAACTATCACTACAATACTGGAAAAACATTGGAGAGAGAAAAAAGACCAAGATTGCTACAATAGAAAATGGATATCACGGAGATACATTTGGAGCAATGTCTGTTGGATATGTCCCAGAATTTTTTGGCAAATTCAAAGAACAATTATTTTCAACAATACAATTTCCAGTTCCAAACAAATACAGAATACCAAAAGGATTTACTTTTTCAGATTATCAAAACTATTGTATAGAGAATATTGAAAAGAAATTTTCTAAAAATAATAACATTGCAGCTTTCATCATGGAAAGCGGTGCACAAGTAGCAGGAGGTGTTATAATTTATCCTAAAGGATTTCAGAGAATGATTAGTAAAATATGCAAAAAATATGATGTCTTATTTGTTTTAGATGAGATTGCTACAGGTTTTGGAAGACTAGGATCCATGATACAGTATCAAGAACAAAAAAGCACTCCAGACATTGTAGCATATGGAAAGATGTTAACTGGCGGATATCTGACAATGGCTGCAACCTTGACAAACAAGAAAATTTATGATTCCTATTTAGGAGAGTTTAATGATTGGAAGCATCTATTTCATGGTCATACCTACACAGGCAATCCAATTGCAGCTGCGGTTGCCAATGAAAATCTCAAAATGTATCAAAAGAATAATTTAATCAGAAGAATTCAAAAAACATCAAAAGTATTTGAAAAATTCTATCAAGAAATTTCAGAAATTGACATTGTGGGGGATATAAGGCACAAGGGAATGCTGATGGGAATTGAATTAGTGACTAATAAAAAGAAAAAAACCCCGATTAATCCCAAAAGATCAATTAACAAAATATTTTTTGAAGAGGGTAAAAAACAAGGGATCTATCTTAGAACTCTAGGAAACATAGTCATGCTAGTCCCACCCCTGGCAATTTCAGAAAAAGAGCTGGATCTGCTTCTAAATAGAACAATTAGAACTATAAAGGCTGCAAGATCAAAGGTAGTTTGACTGTTAACCACCATAATTTTCAAGGTTAACATTTCCAGTAGTATTATTAATGAAATGTTGTTTGAAATTAGTATGAGCACTCTGGATTTTATCAAAGAGTGTCAGGAAAGAGTATTTTCAGGAATTGGGATTTCATCTGAAGATGCTGAGAAATTATTTGATATTCCAGATAACAATCTAAAAGATTTAGCAAAGTGTGCAAATGAGATAACCAGAGATTTTAATGGAAATAAAGTTGATGTCGAGCAGTTAAACAATATTAAAAAAAATGCATGTAGCGAAGACTGTACCTTTTGTGGACAATCTGCTTTTTTTGATACAGGAATTGATACATATCAATTACCAACTCCTCAAGAGATAGTTACAAAAGCTCAAAAAGCAAAAGATGAGGGAGCAGAATCGTATTGTCTTGTTGCAGCATGGAGAGAACCATCGCCAAGTGATTTTGATAAAGTATGCAGAATTATTAGCGAAGTTAATGATAAAGTTGGAATAACTATAGAATGCAGTTTAGGTTTTCTTACCAAAGAACAAGCAGAAAAGCTAAAAGAACTTAAAGTAAAAAGATATAACCATAATTTAGAAACTGCAAAATCAAAATTTCCAGAAATTTGCACAACTCATACATATGAAGATAGGTTAAAGACATTAGAAATTGCAAGGAATGCCGGATTAGAGTTGTGCACTGGAGGAATTATTGGACTGGGCGAAACAAGAAAACAAAGACTAGAGCTAGCATTAGAATTAGCCAGACTATATCCTGAAGAAGTAACAATTAACATGCTAGTTCCAATTCCAGGAACTCCGCTTGAATTACAAACAGAACTATCTAATTCAGAAATTCTCAGAATGTTTTCTGTGATCAGATTCCTCTTACCAGAATCAATCATCAAAATTTCTGGTGGAAGAGAGACAAATCTAGATGATTCTGGTGAAGAATTACTTCAAAGTGGTGCAAATGGAATTATAACTGCTGGTTACTTGACGATGACCGGAAATGAAGCTGAAAAAGACCTTCAAATGATAGAAAAGATTGGCCTCCAAGCATAAACTGGACTTTATTGATTCAGAATTAGAGAGAATTAGGCGAAATAATCTCTACAGAAAATTACGATATGGGAAAACAAATGAAGCCTATATTACAATTAATGGCAAAAAACTTCTGAATTTATGTTCAAATGATTATCTAGGAATTCGAACAGTAAAGATTCAATTCAAACAGCTTCAGTCAAGTTCAAGACTTGTTTCTGGGAATGATGAATCATACAAAAAATTAGAAGATGCTCTTGCAAAACACAAATCAAAACAAAACAGTTTGATTTATCCAACTGGGTATATGGCAAACCTTGGAGCAATTTCCTCTATTACAAAAAAAGGAGATTTAATTCTCAGCGATGAGTTGAATCATGCTAGTATAATAGAGTCATGCAAGTTATCTAATGCCAAAGTTTCAATTTATAAGCATAACAATATGCAAGATTTACAAAAAAAATTGAAACACAAAGGTAAAAACAAGTTTGTAATAACTGAAGGAATTTTTAGTATGGATGGAGATTTTTCAGCTCTAAAACAAATTACAGAAATTGCAGAAAAAGTAAATGCAATTACAATTGTAGATGATGCACATGGAGATTTTGCTATTGGAAAAGATGGAAAAGGGACACCAAATTATTTTAATGTAACAAAGAAAATTGATTTGTATATTAGCAGTCTAAGTAAAGGGCTAGGATCATTTGGAGGATATGTTGCATCACAAAATAATGTGATTGATTTATGTATTAACAAATCAAAATCATTTATCTATACATCTGCACTCCCTTCATTTTTGATTGAGTATTCCATGAAAAGGTTTGAATCGAATAGAGAGAAACAAAAGAAAAAACTAGAAAAAAACACTAAACAACTCTTAAAAGGACTGACACAAATTGGATATAAAATAAATTCTTCAACACACATTATACCAATAATAATTGGAAGTGAAAAATCAGCAATGGACTTTGGAAAATTTTTATTTAATAATGGAGTATTTGTACAACCAATCAGATATCCTACGGTCCCAAAGAATCAAGCAAGATTGAGAATTTCAGTTACCGCATGGCTCTCAGACACAAATATTGAAAAAGCGCTTGAAATTTTTGAAAATGCACACCCTAAATTCGGATAATTATCGCAGAGAATCAAAGCCTATAGGGCCAGCTGGTGATCCAATAATTACTGCGAGTGTAACTAGAATTCCTAAACCAATACCTACAATTACAAAACGCATGTTCATACCAAAATTATGCATATCCCAGTTAAAAATGGATTGAATTCGGATTTGGAATAACGCTTTAAAGGAAAAATTATAATTTTAATGCGTGGCAGAAATAGCTCTAGGAGTAGCAGTGCTAGCAGGACTCGCATCATTTGTTGCACCATGTATTTTACCCATGATTCCAGCATTTCTTGCCTACATTTCAGGAACGACACTTTCAGAATTAAATCAAAAAAATGGATCGAATACAATAACAATTAACAGAACAAATATTGTTTTAAATTCAGTATTTTTTGTCATAGGATTTTCGGTTGTATTTTCAACTTTAGGTGTAATCATTAACAGTATTCTTTCAACATCAGCTGGAGAATTAGTACAAGGATTAAACCAGATAGGCGGAATAATCATTATAGGATTTGGAGTCTTTTTACTTCTATCAACTAAGATCAACAAGCTAAATATAGAAAAGAAATTCTTGCCAAAAAGTTCAAAGTCAAGCTATCCAATGTCGTTTGTATTTGGTTTAGCCTTTGCAGTAGGATGGACACCATGTGTGGGACCAATACTTGGAACAATACTCACACTTGCAACGACTACGCCATCTGTTGCATTCAATTTGTTACTTTTGTATTCATTAGGATTAGGAATTCCATTCATTTTGATGGGAGTGTTTTATTCCAGAGCAACCAGAGTTATTCGTTCAATGAGTAAACATTTGAAATATTATAACGTATTATTGGGAGGATTCATTATATTATTAGGGATTTTAGTATTCACAAATCAATTAGCATATATTGCAAATTTTCCACTTCTCAACGAACTAATCTTCTTAGGGTAATGAAATGAAATCAGAAATAAAAACAGCATTAATCTTAGGAATCGTGATTGCTACAGGGTTAGGTATAATGAGCATGGTTTTTTCATTATTTGATGAGGAGTTTGAGTCGGCAAACAAGACTTCTGAAGGAAATTCACTCACTAAAATTGATAAATCACGATTCAAAAGTGCTCCAGATTTAGTTGGAATTGCACATTATCTGAATACTACACCTGAAGAATTAAGTGAAAAGATCAAGGACAAGGTAGTACTTTATGATATTTGGACATACAGTTGTATTAATTGTATCAGAACATTACCATACATCACGGCATGGAATGACAAATATGCAGATCAAGGATTATTAATCATCGGAATTCATTCACCAGAATTTGAATTTGAAAAAGATCCTAAGAATGTTAAGATGGCTATACAGAAATACGGTATTGATTATCCTGTTGTTTTGGATAATGATATGGAAACATGGAAAGCGTTTGACAATAGATACTGGCCAAGAAAATACATTGCAGATCATGAGGGATACATCAGATATGATCATATTGGAGAAGGAGGATATCAAGAAACTGAAAAAATTATTCAGCAACTGTTAGATGAAAGAAACACATCACTTGGAATTCAGGTGGCGTCAGCTGCATCACTTGTAGATATTGAAGCATTTGAACATTCAATGTTTAAAAGTCCTGAATTATACTTTGGTTACAAGTTTGCACAAAATAGAAATCAACTGGGAAGTGAAGAAGGATTTCAACCAGAAAAAACAGTAACATATTCAGAATCTGATAAAATAGACTTACATAAATTCTATCTAACAGGAGATTGGAAGAATTATGAAG
This sequence comes from Nitrososphaerota archaeon, assembly GCA_022573895.1. GTDB lineage: Archaea > Thermoproteota > Nitrososphaeria > Nitrososphaerales > Nitrosopumilaceae > Nitrosopumilus. The sequence goes on along the minus strand of JACZTB010000037.1, from coordinate 5,481 downwards.
ACAGCATGGAATTAGTATCAGATACAGGAACTATCAAGTTACGATACAATGCAAAACAAGTAAACATAGTAACTGATAATGATGCAGAATTAGAAATATTTCTTGATGGTGAACCAATTCCTGCAAAGTATGTAGGAGATGACATTACAACACGAAATAATCTGATAGTATCAGAGCCTAGTCTTTACAACATTATAAGCAGTGAAAATAGTGCATCTCATCTTATGGAAATACAGATTGAGGGTAAGGGATTTCAGATATTCACATTTACCTTTGGATAATGTAACTGTTCCCTCTTGTAACTCCAGTGACAATAGCTGTGGTGACAAATCTGTTTAAAACAAAAATTTCAAAGCAGATTAAGGAATTAAAGGCGTGATAAGCAACTCTTGGAATAAGGTAGTGGGAGAAAGTATATCTCAAAAAGTAATGAGTAAAGTAACACGCGAAGAGCCACTAAAAAACAAGATTGATTTTGCGCAACAAAAATTACAATCTCAGATTTTAAAATTAGAAGTAATTAACGAAAAATTAAAGAAAAAACATGATATGATCTTTGAGAAGATTGTAAATGCTCAAAGAAATAACAAAAACAGCTATGCTCAAGCATATGCAGGAGAATTAGCCCAAGTTAGAAAAATGACGAACATGATAAGTGGAGCAAAATTATCTATGGAGCAAATCAAAATTAGACTAGATACAGTATCTGAACTAGGAGATGTTATAGTGACACTTAGTCCATGCATGTCAATCATCAGAGGATTAGCTCCATCACTGCGAGGAATTATGCCAGAGGCAAATGCTTCAATGCAAGATTTATCACAAATACTTGCAGATGTTATGTCAGGCTCATCATTAAACTTGGGTGACAGCATGAGTATTGGTGTTGAGACAAATGCAGACACCTTAGCAATTCTAGAAGAAGCACATAGTGTAATTGCAGGCCAGACTAAATCAGCAATTCCAGAGATACCTGATAGTCTCAAAGATCAAATAGTTGAAAAAAAATCTGATATCCTCATCTAGAATTTTTAGTCAATCTTTATTTAGATTTCTTTTTACTTTTCTGAACTAGAATTTTCTTTATTCTAGAAATTGTAGGATAACTGTATCCCCGTCGACGATAATTTGCAATCATCATCTTCCAATTCTTTAATCTCCATTGAGCTTGCTCAGTTGTGACAGAATGGACTTCTTTTTTAATAATGCTTTTTCGTCCTACCTTCAAAGTTCCAGCATCTTTTGCAGACCATCTATTCTTTGCAAATTTTAGTCCTGATAGGATCTCTTCTACAGGCATTTCTTTAAAATAGTCTTTGAGTTTTTTTAGTTCCACATCTGTAGGTTTTTTGGAAATTGGTAACTCGATGGTTGGTTTTAGCATGAAATTTCTAATGTATTATACTTTAAGAGAATCTTGCTAAACCAGAATTAGCTAAAACAGGAAATAATTAGAAACGATTTGATGAATTCTAGCAAGGCAAAGGGATGGTTGAGTTTTTACATAGTGTGTTATACATTCCAGTTCCAAGTACTAATACTGCAAAAAATATCAGAGGAACTAAAATGAAAAGGTTAGTTTTACGGCCCATTATCAAAATTTGATCGCAGGCCTATAAAATTGTCACAGTATTAGTCAACTGTGATAGTAAAGGTCCCTTTGGTTTTTGGATCCTGTAATAATGAAACCATCTCTCGCGGTAACAGATCAGATGCCTTGTCACATTTAACAGCCAAAGTTCTAGGACATATGAAATCACTTTTTCTAATAACAATATCTTCAGAATGAGTAAGGATTAGATCTGGATTTCCTTTTCCCTCTATTGTAAACTCATGTTTTCCAACACGAATTGAAAAAGTTACTTTGGCGCCAGGAACTTTGAGTTTCTCTTTTAATTCTTGAGGTAAATCAGCGCAGCTGGAAGTTGCGTTAATCCCAACTATACAATTGCCTTGAGATGTTAAATGAGAGTCTTTTGTAATCTCTATAGTTTTTTGGTGACTTGATCTAATATGTTCATTTCCAGAAAATTGAATTTCAAATCTCACGCCAAAAATGATAGGCTAGACTTAAATTAAACTTTCTTGGATGCGAATGTCCATATTTATTTAATAGGATACCGATATACGGACATGAGACCGAGAGTAGAAGAAATTGAATTAGTTTTTGATGATTTCATAAAACTAGAATCCATGCAGGAACTTCTTCTGAATACTCGTGGATCAAAGTACAAACATAGAGAACCAAAGACCAAATCAGGATTACATTCTACACAGGCAATTTACGCAAATAGACTATTCCATTTTCATAAATGGCTTGTTGGTAGGAAATTTGAATACAACAACTTTGTGCATACAGGTGAAAACACATTCAAGAATACAAGAGAAGAAGCAACACTTGAAGGTCTTGAACATCTGCTAAAACTATACCAATCATCATTCAATTCTGAACGTGACTTTATGAAACTGTTGAAAAAATATCTCAATGATCCACTACATGAGGGTAAAACTGCATCTGCAATGGTAGTTGAACGGTCTGCAATTCAATCATATTTCAAGAACAATGAATCACCAATCAAGATTACATTTGATCCAAGAAAGAGATACAAGACTATTGATGAATCAGATGAACAACCAGAGATTTCATTAGATGAATTTCTAAGAATGATGACAGTTGGAAGACCATCTTTAGTTCAAAAAACAGTATTCATCTGTAAATTTCAACGTGGGCTTGATTCATCTACTCTAGTAGATAGATTCAACTTTCAAGCATGGGAACAAATGGTCAAATGGTTTGGCACTTCAACCTATGAGAGTTGGGATTTATCAAAATGCCCTGTACCAATCAAACTAACTAGAATGAAAACAGACTTTACACATACAGGCTTTCTTGATCAAGATGCTATTACATCTATACAGGAATTATTGAAAGTACAAGAAACAAAAGGTAGAGTTATGGAAAATGGAAAACCATTATTTCTCAACAAAGCAGATAAACCAATTGACGTTCATTGGATTTCTAATACATTTAACAGACTTGCAGAACGTTCAGGGATTCAAACAAAACTTTCAGGTTATAGGTACAAAACAAAGTTTTCAAAAACATCACATGAACTTCGTGACTTGTTAGAATCTACTTTGTTAGATTGTGGTGTCAGACCTGATGTAGTAGAACACGTTACAGGACACAAACCAAAGGATAGTTATGAAAAACAGGCATCTTTATACCCTGAATCACTTAGACGAGAATTTAGCAAGGCACAGAAAAGAATCAATATCTTCACTAATCTCTCTAATTTTATTAGAAAAGGTGACGAAACTCAGCAACTTCGTAATCAACTCGCAATATTGGAAAAGAGGTTTGATGATAAACTAAATGAGAAAATCAATGATAACTACTCTATGATGAAAGAAGAATTTGCTAGTGTTATGAAAAACACGTTTTCTCAGATGGCAAAAGAGAATTTAGATTTGGCAGAAAAATACACTAAAGAAAACATAACACATAGTATCAAACTAGCAAAGAGAAATGGAATTGAAGATATTGAGATGAGTGTTGATGAGGCAGTATCAATACATAACAAATTAGTAGAAAAGAATCAATAATTATTACAGGTTTCAATCTCGTGTATTTCTCCAATCATCTTCTCTTGTTTTTGATTGATGACAGTCCAAGCATAAACCCTGACAGTTTTCAATAGAGTTATCACCTCGTGTTTCAATATGATCAAATTCCCAATGAGTAGGAATTTTTCCACATTCAGCACATCTCCCATGTTGTAATTCCTTTACACGTTCCTTAGTATCTGGGGTAAAGCCTTTTCTTTCAACATCCTTGTAAGAATCTGGACTTGATTTCGATTTGCTTTTAGCAATACCCAATATGATGATTAAAACAACAAATCCAATACCAATGTAAAGTAGTTGATTATCATCTAGAAGCAATAATTCCTCCTTTAATTATTGGAAAAATATTTTTTGAATCATAAAATCCTCGCGGATACCCAATGGTGATGATATCATCTGTAACCTGAACATGAAGTTTATTTTTTCCAGGTAATTTTTCTGAAGATACAGCAAATATGTTCATGATTGATGTTCGACTGTTTTCTTCATTCTTTGGTTCATTCTTAATCAAATCCGTAAATAGATCTAATATGGATATGATTCCTACATCGATATTTGGATTTTCATGAAATTTTGCACGTTTTACAAATTCATTTTGAGTTAATTCTATTGGTATCCAAGAAACTTTGTCGTTTACTACACGTCGTAAATTGAAAGTTATTTTATTTGGAATTACTTCTTTGCCTTCATTCTTTGGTAGAAGAACATGTCTGTTCGTTACCAGCCATACTTCTTTAATTGATGTCCATTTAGAATTTTTCTCATCCTTCTCTCCTAAAACCTGATAGAAAAAACCTGAACCTTGAGAAATAGTACCATCATATTCTGTAGTTATAAGAGTAGTATTGGAATGAAAAGTATCATCTAGATTCATAATTTTTACTTTAAACCATCCTCAATTAATTTTTCGTAATACATAGTAAGATTAAGCATAACAACAATTTTTTAATGTAGTATTAAAATTTTATAGTATGTTAGAACCAAAATTTAGAGAGCATGTAGAAAAAGAAATAGACAAATTATTGCCAATGATTACCATAGCAGGTTCAGATAGAGAAGAAGATAAAAAAATGTGGAATTATGAACATTTTTTTGATTTTAGTTATGGTTTTGGTGTGGGAATGATGTTAGGTGCGATTATGATTATGTTTGAAACTTACTACAAACGTGATGCAAGTATAGATGAAAAACGTGATGCGATTGAACTCATAAAAAACAGAGCTAAGAAAATTAAAAAAGACATAAAAAAATACCAAAGATAAACTGCCCTAAAAGAAAAAGATTCTATTAAATTTAGATCTTATAATATCTATTTACACATAATCTAACTACAGATTACGAATTATTGAAGTGTTAATAGTCTAAATCACATAATAACATCATGAACACAGCTCTAGTTAGGCATCATAGAAGGATATGTTCTGACTGCAAACGAATGAGATGCACAAGTGGTTGCAACTGTGATTGTCACTGAGATCCAAAATGATAAAATCAAATTAATTCTGCATATTTTTCGTAATCTCATATACGATTACGAATTATGATTCATTCATGTATGGTATTATGAAATCTACAGTTCTATAATTCTGACATAATTCTTTATTTTATCAAATCTTGAAGTATGAAGCCTAATGCCATTAAGATAGCTGCAATAAGAAAAACCCACTGTTTCTTTTTCATTGTGATTAATACTATAACGTGGTATGAAGGTAAATGGATTTTGGTATGCTCAGTTAATTTCTCTAGGACTTTGAATGATATTGTACGCAAAGGTTTGAAGCAAGACTAGAAAAAGGTCGTACAAAATTTTAGGAATACAGAAAATAGTACGATTCACAAAATTTACGTAATCTA
>JACZTB010000002.1 GCA_022573895.1 Nitrososphaerota archaeon | reverse complement strand
CATGATCTGCTAGTTGATTAACTGCATCCAAATCATGAGAAGACCAGATAATAGTAATTTTTTGTTTAGAATTTAATTCACGGAGGATGCTGTAAAACAATTCAATGCTTTGTTGATCAATTCCTGTCACAGGTTCATCTAGAATCAGAATTTTTGGATTATTTACCAAAGCTTTTGCAATAAATACTCGTTGTTGCTGTCCTCCAGATAATTCACCAATTCTTCTATTGCTTAGTTCATGTATCCATAATTGTTGTAAAATTTCATCAACTTTATTTTCATCAGATTCATTTCTTAAACCCATTCTTACAACATCGTTAACTGTAACTGGAAAATTTTTTTCAAAGATTGGTTTTTGTGGTACATATCCAATTTCTTTAAGATAATTTTTTGATTTTTTAATATCCTTACCAAAAAATTTGATAGTCCCTTTGTACTTTGTGTAAAGTCCTAGCATTGAATCAAAAAGTGTTGATTTTCCAGCACCATTAGGCCCAATTATGCCTAAAAAATCTCCCTCTTTGATCACAAAACTCACATCATCAAGGGCTTTTACGTCTGGATATTGAACTGTAAGATTATTAATTTCAACTACTTTCAACATAATGCCTCCTTTAGATTGTTAAGATTTTCAGTCATTTTAGAAATGTAAGTTCCATCAGAAAAAACTTCTATTGGAGATAAAACTAAAACTTTGCCATCTATTTCATTTGCAATTATTTCAGATGTTTTACTATTAACATTCTCTTCACTGAAAATTACTTTAATGTTTAATTCTCTAGCTGTGGAAATTACATCTTCTAATGTTTTTGCTGTGGCTACTCCATGTGGATCGTTTGATAAAATAATTGTGTGTTGATTCAGATTATATTCATCTGCAAAATATGAAAATGCATCATGAAAAGCTACAAAATCATGATTACAATTAGATAATTCATTACGAATTTTTGAATCAAGTAGATCTAATTGTTGAATGTATTTTGCTGCGTTTGATTGATAATATTGTTGATTTTTAGGATCTAAATTAGAAAAAGCATTTGCAATATTTTGTACTTGTGTTTTTGCATAAACAGGATTTAACCAGATATGTGGATCTCCAGAAGTGTTAGTATATTCTTGACCAAAATTCGTAACTAAAATTCCATTACTGGTGTCAACTATCACTCCTTGATAACCAATCTCAGCTAAACTATCAACCCAATTTTCAAAACCTATTCCATTAATAATTATTAGATCAGACTTTTGCATTCTTTGTACATCTTTAATAGTTGGTCCCCAATCATGAGGTTCAACTCCAGCTGGAACAAGTAAAGTAGCATCAACTTTTTCTTGTCCAACATTTTGTGAGAATTCATGAAGTGGATAAAATGATGAGATAACTTGTAGTTTTGAGCTATCAGTTGTTGTAAATTGTTGGTTTGAGTTAGTTTCATAAACAGCAAAAATGCTTAATGGAATCACTACTGCTATTGCAATTATTGCAAGCTTGATTTGTAAATTCACGCAACAACATAACGTATATTATTAATAAATCTATAAAATCTTAATAACTTTAACTGCTAAGCTTATAAGATAATTAATAACATTAGGCGTTATGCCGATAGTATCAATCTCCTTGAATAATGAAATTCTCTCAGAATTAGACAAGCTGCAATCATCAATGGGGTTTTCAGGTAGATCTGAGGCCATCAGGGCAGGAATTAGAGCATTTGTTTCTGAAGAAAAACAAAAGGCAGATTTATCTGGAAATATTCATGCCATTCTTTTGGTTGTACATAATGATGAGTTTGATCACGTTGTTTCAGGAATCACTCATAACTTTGAAGATCTCATTACAACGCATCTTCATAGTAAGATTGAGAAAGAAAAATGCATGGAGCTTTTTGTCATAAATGGTGATGCAGAAAAAGTCTCTACAATGACAAAAGATTTTCAGACAAACAAAAACATGGATACGGTAAAGCTTGTTACACTTTAGATACTAAATCTAAATGAATTTCTTCTAGTAACAAAAATTACACCTATTATTGAAGTTAATAAAACAAACACAGCAAGAGTTCCAAATTCCGGTACGACAACAATTCCAAACTCGGTTTCTTGTCCAGTATTTCGAATGTTTTCAAATTTTATTACTGTAGGACCTGTCTGATCTTCAGCAAATGTGAATTTTTCAAAATCACCACCAATTAGTGCTGTTCCTGATGTACGATGAATCTCCTTTCCATTTTGAATAATTACAAATGTATAATCAGAATTTCGTAGTGGTTCACTAGTTTGTCCATCTCTAATAGTAAAAACAAAGTTTGTGTTGGTTCCTGGTTTTATCTCTACAGGATCCCATGAGAGATTTAATTTAAAATCCTCACTTTTTGTGTATGCAATTAAAGGTAACTCTATGTTTTCGTCAGTAGATAGTGTAAATATAATACTATTAGGTAATGGCTCATCTAATTTTTTCATTTCATTTTTCAAAAATCTTAGATGATCTTGCAGTAACATAAAATGAACTATTCTTTCATCTTCTTTGGCATAATCATCAATTGTTACTGAAGCCTTGAATAGCTTAATTCCATTTGCAAAACCTAAATAACTAGGAGTCAAAAATTCAGTAAAATCTTTTGGAAAATTAACTTCTACATGGACCAAAGGTACATGAGACATTTGTTTTTCTCTCCAGTCAAATGGCATTTCAAATGTAACCTGTTTAGTTTCAGCATCATACTCAAAATTAGAAATTTTATCAAAATATGACTTTAAACGAAATTTCACATCATGATTTTCTTCATCTTTTTGAATGTAAGAGACAATCTCAATAATGCTCAAATCAGCATTATAGATGCCGGAGTCCTCTATGATGTTAGTTGGTTCATCAATGGTTCTTACCTCAATCTCAAAATTGTACAAACCACCTGAATTAAACAGTGGTCCCGTAATTTCTATAGGATTGGATTCAGTTCCATGCCATGCTCCAAGCAAGGAGTCTTGTTCACCATAAATTACAATTTCTCCCTCTTGTGTTGGTGTTACTTTAATTGATAAAATACCATCTTCTGCAAAGAAATAGTTTCTAAAAATCATTTCATTTTCATGAAACAAACCAATTAGAAATGTGACATTTTTTGCGTTTTCTCTTGTTTCCCTTTCAATTGCAGTAATTGTGATTTGCTCATGATCATTTTCAAAATACATTGGCATCTCAACTGTGATTGAGATTTCTTTTCCTTGGATATCTATTGAAGAAATGGTATCAATCCCTAGTCCATGTCCATAAACACTGCTTGCTGGAAACAGCAAACAGGTAACCATTGCTAATATTCCAAATTTTGTTAATGACAACGTTATTTTCATTTAATCAAGATTATTTTACTGTCAGTAATTTTTCTACTTTTTGAATCAAATCATCCATTATTGTTGCCTCCAAAATTGGTTGAAGATCATTTGGATCATTTGCGCCAAGTGCAGACAATGAATAAATGTAATCAATTGTAGGTGTATCAGTAGTAAGATAGTATTGCTCTAAAACGTGTTCTAATGTATGTGGTTCAACAACTTGAGGCAATGCTTGTGTAACAGTTTTCTTTTTCCATAATTCAACTAGTCTTTCCCATTGGTCTAGTAAAATATTCCCATCAATTTCTGGAATCATTTCAACTTCAGCTTGAATGTACATTTTCTTTTCAGTTCCAACTTTCTCATGTATTTCAGATATTTCCTGATGTCCCTCCACTGAAAGTGGATCATAGTTTGCTGGTTGAGAAATTAATGGTGGAATAATTTTTTTAATTTTAAATGAGTTTCTACCTATCGTCTCAATGTGTAGTTGTAATCCGTCAATCTCTATGTCTTCACACTTGATGATCTTAGCAATTGTTCCAGTCAATTTAGGAGAATTCCAACCATTTACAGAATTATTTTCATCAATCAAACATACACCAAACTGACCGTTACCTAACATGCAATCATCAACTAATTGCTTGTAACGAGGTTCAAAGATTCGAAGTGGAAGTTCCTGTCTAGGAAATAAAACTAGATCTAAAGGAAATATTGGAATTACATTTGTTTGTGTCAACTATTCATATTGGAATGTCTCCAGATATATGGAATGCGGATTCTAAGATAAATTAAAAACCGTTCTTGTTTAGTATCAAGCCTAATAGAGCTGCGCGTATATGTTTTCCATATTCAGCTTGCTCAAAGTATTTTGCATTTTTTGTATTATCAATATCAGTTGAGATTTCATTCATTCTTGGAAGAGGATGTAAAATTATAGAATCATCTTTCATCTTTTTTAGTAAATCTAATCCTACAACATAGCTTCCTTTGACTTTTAGATATTCCTCTTCATCAGGGAACCTCTCCTTTTGAATTCTCGTTACATAAAGAACATCGAGTTCATCAATGTTTTCTTCAATATCAGTAGATTCTGTATAAGATAATCTCTTTTTGATTTCGTAAACTGAATCAGATCTCACTCTAAGGGATTCTGGAGAAATTAAACGAACGTCAACATCATAGTTTCCAAGTCCATACAACAAAGAATAAACAGTTCGTCCATACTTTAGATCACCAATAATTCCAATCTTTAGACCATCAATTTTTTTCTTTTCTTTTTTGATTGTAAACAAATCTTGAATTGCTTGAGTTGGATGCTCTTCTGTTCCACTTCCAGCATTGATTACAGGTTTATCTGAAATTTCAGCTGCAAATCTACTCGAACCATCCAAAGTGTGTCGTAAAACAAGAACATCAGAGTAAATTGACATTATTCGAACAGTGTCAGCAAGACTCTCACCTTTTTGTGCAGAAGAGGAAGTGATATCAGAGATTCCTAACGAATTACCACCAATTGATGCCATAGCAGAATCAAAACTAAGACGAGTACGAGTACTTGGCTCATAAAATAGGTAAGCTAGAGTATTTCCTTTACAAATCTCCCTTCGCTCTACGGAATTTAGTTGCATTATCTTATCTGTTGATGCAAAGATTTTCTCTAGTTTTTCTTTATCAAAATCCTTAATTGATATTATATCTTTTTGATAGAACTCATTCATTCTTTCAATATTATATACCAGTGACTATACAAAGTATTCTGATGGAACAGTCCGAACTTATGGTTCGACGAATCAAGGAAGGTACTGTAATTGACCATATTGATGAAGGTAAGGGTCTTCAGGTTCTCAACGCATTAAGAATTGATGGTAAAGATGGAAGTCTGATTACCTTAGCCATGAATGTTCCAAGTGGTAAATTCAAGAAAAAAGACATCATTAAAGTAGAAAATAAGTTCCTAAAAGATGACGATACAAACAAACTTGCAGTCATTGTGCCAAATGCAACAATTAACATCATAAGAAATTACCAGCTAGTTGAAAAGAGAAGGGTTGCTCTTCCAAATGAGATAGATAGAATATTTCGTTGCTCAAATCCAGATTGTATAACAAACAGTACTGAGCACATAGAATCAATAATGGATGTAATTGACAAAGAAGGAAGAGTACTCAAGTGTAGATATTGCGCAAGAATATTAGATGTAAATCAGCTAAAATATAATTAAATATAAAATTTGAAAAATATTTTGTTTAAGATTATTGTCCTAAGATGATAAACATCATAACTATACCATATATGGCAATTGATTCGACCATACCTACAAAGATGAACACTTTGGACTGTAATGCTGGATTTTCACTAATTACTGCAAGACCTGCTGCTCCTACTTGACCTAAACCAACACCAGCGCCGCCTGCTGCAACACCAAATGCTATACCAGCACCAATAAATTTGGAACCATCACTCATACCACCAGTTCCTTGTTCTTGAGCATATGCTACATCTGTAAGACCTGCTGCTACTAATGCAATAGCTGCTACTGATAAAAATATAACAATAGATTTCATCTGTCTGAATTTCTCATAATTCCATATTTAAATCATGACGATATTATTATATTAAATTTGATCAAGTGTTTTCTTTTTGAAAGATGATAGATCATTTTGAATAGATTTTACAAAATTTTCGTGATCGTGTTCTAATGTCTTCTTAGAATTTTCAAGTAATTTTTTGATTTCTTCTTTTACCATGATTTCCTACTTTGTATCTTAGCTTTGACTTTTTTTAACTTTGCGAATTCTTCCCTTTCTTTTTCTTCAAGGGAAGAAGCGATAAATCGAACATTGTGTTGATATTGAGGAATGATAACGTTTTCTAAAGCATTAAGCAACTTTTGTGTCTTTTCAAGTGCTTTTGCGAGGCTAAAGATTGAATTTTCATATTCCGCTGCTTTGCAGATTTGTGGAAGTAGTTCTTTGATCTGTTTTGCTGCTCTATCAATTGAAGAATTAGTATCTGCAAATCCATAAGGCATTGACTTTGTGTCTTTTTCAGTAACTGTAAGTGTCGGAATTTTTACATCAACTACTCGTCTTACAGTAACATCAACTTCCATTACTGGTGGTGTAGATTCAGCAACAGAGTCAACTGTTCCTGTTCCTAATGAAAGATATGCTTCATTGACAGATTTGTAAATATCTTGTAGTGGATCCCAGATTCCACCTCTTGTTTTAGAAGCCTTTTCAATCATATCTTCAATGTTCCTTAACAAAACTTTACGTTTATCATCTAAAATTTTTTGAACCATTGTTGCAACTTGAGTAGACTTTTTGTATTTGAGAAGTTCAATTTTTGTAGCAGAAACATTTTGTCCAAATGACATTTAGTTATTCTTCCTTATAGTACTGTTCTATGTATTTATCTTTGATTTTAGTAATCTCGTTCTTTGGTAATTTAGAAACAATCTTCCATAAAATTCCAAGTGTTTCTTCAATAGTTCTGTTCTCATCAATTGCTTGTGAAAGGAATTCTTTTTCAAAGAGATCACCAACATCCATGTATTTCAAGTCAATTTCAGTTAGTCCTGCTTTACCTACAATACCTGCTAGTGCTCTTACTTCTTGTGCTCTAGAATATGCATCATAAACTTGATTAGCAACTTCACTATGATCTTCCCTGGTACTTCCTTCACCAATACCGTCTTTCATCAATCTACTAAGACTCATCAAAATATTGATTGGTGGGTAAATTCCTTGTCTGAACAAATCTCTGCTAATTACTATTTGTCCCTCTGTAATGTAACCAGTAAGGTCAGGAATTGGGTGAGTAATATCATCAGATGGCATTGATAAAATTGGAATTTGGGTAACACTTCCTTTCCTTCCCTGTAATTTACCTGCTCTTTCATAGATCGTTGAAAGGTCAGTGTAAAGATAACCAGGATAGCCTTTTCTTCCAGGAACTTCTTCTCTTGCTGCACTAATTTCTCTTAATGCTTCACAATAATTTGTCATGTCAGTCATTATAACTAGAACGTGCATTCCTAAGTCAAATGCCAAATATTCAGCGACAGTTAAAGCCACACGTGGAGTAATAATTCTTTCAATTGCAGGATTATCTGCTGTATTTAGAAATAGAACACTTCTCTTTAGTGCACCAGATTCTTCAAGACTTCGTCTGAAATATTCTGCTTCACTATATTGCACACCAATTGCTGCAAAGACCACAGCAAAATCATCTTGTGTTCCAACAACACTTGCTTGTCTTGCAATTTGTGCTGCCAAAAGATTGTGAGACATGCCAGAACCTGAAAAGATTGGGAGTTTTTGTCCTCTAACTAGAGTCATCAATCCATCAATTACAGATATACCAGTTTGAATGAAGTCTTTTGGATATTCACGTTGTTCTGGATTCATTGGTTCACCATTAATATCAACAAACTTATCAGCAATTGGATCTGGTAGTCCATCTTTGGGTCTACCTAGTCCATCAAATACTCTACCAAGTACCTCTTTTGATACTGGCATTTCCATGACCTTACCTACAAATTTTGCTTTTGTTCCAGAGATAGATAATCCAGTTGTTCCCTCAAAAACCTGAACGATTGCTTTACCGTTTCCTACTTCGAGAACTTTACCTAGTCTTTTTTCTCCTTCACTAGTTTCAATTTCAACAAGTTCATCAAATGCTGCATTGTCAACATCATCTACGACTACTAGTGGACCTTTGATTTCAGCAATCTTACTGTATTGAACTCCGCCTTCTACTGTCAATTTATTACTTTCACTCCTGTAATTTTTTTGAATTGTTCTTGCATATCATTATCTATTTGATCAAGTTTTGACATCTCATCATCTTTGACATCCATTCTTGCTTTGAGTATTGAACCAATAATTGGCATTGCACGAATATCAGCTAGTGTTGCGCCTTCTCTTATTGCTTGTTGACCTTTATTGTAAAAGTCAACTAATAATTTCATTAGTTTGAATTGTTTTTCTGGACTACAAAAAGTGTCAACATCATCAAATGAGTTTTGCTGTAAAAGACCAATCTTAATCATTCTTGCAACTTCAAGAATTAGTTTTTCTTCATCAGGTAATGCTTCTGGACCTAAAAGTCTAACAATTTCTTTTAGTGTATCTTCTCTTTGTAGAATTCCATATGCTTCACCTCTTAGCCTTAACCAATCTTTACTGACATTTTTACTCCACCATATTGCAGTGTCAGTAAGATAACCAGAATAGCTGTTCATCCAGTTGATTGCTGGATAGTGTCTAGAGTACGCAAGTTTTGCATCCAAAGCCCAGAAAGTCTTGATGAATCTCATTGTATGAGTTGTAACTGGTTCTGTAAAATCACCACCAGATGGAGATACAGCACCAATTAAAGTAACTGAACCGTCACGGTCTGGACTACCAGCTGCTCTAACACGACCTGCTCTTTCATAAAATTCTGCTAATCTTGATGCAAGGTATGATGGATAGCCTTCTTCTGCTGGCATCTCTTCTAATCTACCACTCATTTCTCTGAGTGCTTCGGCCCATCTACTTGTAGAGTCTGCTACAAGTACAACGTCTTTACCCATATCTCTATAATATTCTGCAATTGTTACACCAGTGTAGATACTTGCTTCTCTTGCTGCTACTGGCATATTACTAGTATTTGCAACAAGGACAGTTCTATCCATAAGTGGTTTTCCAGTACGTGGGTCTTTGAGCTTTGGGAAATCAACTAGCACTTCAGTCATCTCGTTTCCTCTCTCACCACAACCGATGTAAACAACAACTTGAGCATCAGCCCATTTTGCAATTTGGTGTAATGTAACTGTCTTTCCTGTTCCAAATGCTCCAGGAATTGAACCAGTTCCACCTTTTGCAATTGGGAAAAATGTGTCAATCACACGTTGTCCAGTAATAAGTGGGACAACAGGATCATAACGACTTTTGAATGGTCTTGGCTTTCTTACAGGCCATCTATGATACATTTTAAGTGAAATAGTTTGCCCGTCTTTCTCAGTTGTAGCAATTTCTGTTTCTATATTATAATCTCCTTCAGATACAATGTTTGTAATTTTTCTACTTGGGTGATCTGGCGGAACCATTATAGAGTGATCAATAAGTTCTGTTTCTTTTACAGTTCCAAGTACATCTCCTCCAACAACTTCATCATCAACACTAACAGTTGGTACAAAATGATATTTTTTTGTCATATCAACTGGAGTAGTTGTAATACCTCTTCCAATGAATGAACCAGAGATTTTTGATAACTCTCTTAGAGGTCTTTGAATTCCATCATAAATTTGTCCAATAATACCTGGACCTAACAATACACTAAGGGGATTTCCAGTACCAATTACAGGCTCGCCTGGTTTCAACCCACTGGTTGATTCATAAACTTGGATAAATGCTACATCACCAGTTAATCTAATTACTTCACCTACTAATTTTGCATTACCAACAGTTACAGTTTCATACATCTTTGCATCAGACATACCATCAGCTCTAACTGCTGGACCGCTTACCCAAACAATTCTACCTTTAGCAGCCATAATCTAATTTCCCACTCCGAATGTGGATGCAATTTCTTTCCTTATTAAAGGCTTCAAGCGTTCAATTCTTGCATCAATGGTATTATCAAATGTCATCGTACCATCTTTTGATTTTATTAAAATTCCACCAAGACAATCAATTGTGTCAGAGGACAATTCAGATCCTGAAAATTTCGACAATGCAGATTGTACTACGTCTTTGTCTTTTGTATTTGTAAAAACTATAACTTTAGTT
This sequence comes from Nitrososphaerota archaeon, assembly GCA_022573895.1. Lineage (GTDB taxonomy): Archaea > Thermoproteota > Nitrososphaeria > Nitrososphaerales > Nitrosopumilaceae > Nitrosopumilus. The sequence goes on along the minus strand of JACZTB010000002.1, from coordinate 72,256 downwards.
GTACCTAAAATTTTAGTTGCTTCATCTAACAAAGTATTAATCAGATTTGAATAATCTCCACTTCGATCAGTATTTGCTATTTGATCTAACGCTTTTGAAAAGACTTTGGTAACTCCTTCTTCCAATAACAAAAGTTGTTTGTTTCTAACATCTAGTTCTGAACTACCAATAATCTTTTTTTCAACTTTGTCAGCTTCTTTTTTGCCATCTAAGATAATTTTATCATATTCCTGTTCTAATTTAGAAAGTGAGTCATCTAGTGTTTGTTTAGAGTCTGAAACTGAATTTTTGAGATCTAATAGAATTTCTTTTTCGGTTTTCTCAACAATTTTATCAATAGCTTGTTGTAATGACGAATTAAGTGCCAATACGAAGTGCTCATTTAATAATGGATTTGAATGTTTTGGAGCAACTGGAATAATTTATGAAAATCATATTTTCAATTTAAACTTAGAAAGATATTATAATGTAATAATTGTCGTTGGAAGTGTGACTGTTGCTGAACTTTTGGTGGGCAGTGTTATACTTCCAAGAACTGAATCTCCAAAAGCAATATCACGTCTAACTGAGTTTGAATGGTTTCATAAAATGGAGATGGAGAATGAAACAGTAACTTCTGAAATTGATGATCTTCTTTTACGGGCACAAAAAATACATCAGTTTGTTGAAGATGTGATTAAGGGATTGAATATTCCTTTACGAGTTGGTATCATGGAGATTCTTTTCAAAGGTACCGTCATTAAAAAGAAAAATTATGAGATTGATGAGATTGAAGATATGATTACAGAACTGGAGAAAACTCCAGACAGCATCACCAAAGCAGCTAAAGTATTAGAAGAAAATTCAAAGGTCAATCACTCTTTAGAAGAATTCAAATCATTAAAAGAAACATTACAAGTTGCAAACAAGCTAAAAGTTAATCTAAGTGGTTTTGGATCCATGAATTATTTTTATACAAATCTATTTGTCATTAATTCCTCGGATTATGGTGAGATTGAACGATCATTAGAAGACATACCAATTTTCAAATACGATTTAGAATCTAAAGAAAAATCAGCTATTTTAATAATTTCTGATATTGATGACTCTGATAAAATTCTCAAAGTTATGCGAGCCCTGAATTTTAATCCATTTAGCATACCAAAAGATTTCCCTCAAGTTCCAAGTGAAGCATATTCTTTAGCAGAAGAAAAGATAAAGGAGTTAACAAAAAAACAAAAATCAATTTCAAAAGAACTAGCATCTATTACAAAAAAAATTCGGCGTGAAATTCTAACAATGCATGAAAATGCGTTTGTGGCAAAAGAAGTTCTCGAAACGTTGCGTAAACCAGGAGGTACTAAAAACTTTGCAGTTATTCAAGGATATATTCCCAAGAAAATGGAAAAAAAATTCAAACAAGCAACAAGTCAATGGACATCAATAACTGAAGAGATCAAAGATGGGGAGATGCTTTCAGATCTTCCTGTTTTATTGGATAATCCCAAATGGGTTAGAACCTTTGAAGTAATTACTAACAGCCAAGGAATTCCCAAGCGAGGAGAATTTGATCCCACATGGATGATAGCGCTCATGTGGCCTGTATTTTATGGATTAATGTTTGCAGATTTAGGCCATGGATTATTGTTAATGTGTTTAGGACTCTTGTTCAAATTCAAAGGACAGGGTAATCTGTCAAGATGGGGAATGTTACTTGCAATTTCGGGAGGAGCAGGTGCGCTTGCTGGAATTTTTCAGGGAGAGGCATTTGGTTATCATATAGAACACTTGGCAGGTATGGAGGCATTGTTACATGAAGGTGGGCCACTTCATTCAATTTCGTGGTTGATAGGTGCTATCAGTGTAGCAGAATTAACATTTGAACAGGTAATCATGATTCTAAAAGTGTCATTATTCTTAGGAGTTATTCATCTATCATGGGCTTTCCTTCTACGAATTCACAACTATGCAAAAAGGAAAGATAAAGATGCATTGATCTTTGAAGCTATTCCCAATTTGTTCATGTGGTTAGGAGTTTTTGGAGTGATGATGGGAGCAATAGGTTCTGGATATGATGTCATGAATATGTATTCAAGGATTCACACAGAAGCTGTCCCTTGGGTTTCGATACTTGTTGGAGAATGGGCAGTTGTATGGATAGTTGTTAGAGTTTCAATTATTATCATACTTGTATGTGTTGTAATGATGATAATTGGTGGCATAAAACATAACAAAAAACATCCAGAGGATGGTGGAGATATGGTAAGTGTCATGATGGAGGTTTTGCTTGGAAAAACCATTGAATGTCTATCGCACTCGATCAGTTATGCACGATTAGGAATCATGCTTCTAGTACATGCGGCTCTTTTGCTTACAGTAAACCAGGCCTTTGAAACCTTGGGAGGAATTACTAGTCCAATGGCTCTTGTGCTTATCATAGGAGGACAAATAGGAATCATGATGATTGAAGGTTTGATTGTTTACATACAGTCTCTAAGGCTTCACCTCTACGAGTTCTTTACAAAATGGTACATGGGAGGTTCAGAACCATTCAAACAATTAGTTCCAGAAAGGGTTTACAATACATATTCTTGGAAGAATAAGAAAAAATAGAAGTATGAGATAGAAAGATCATGTCAAAAGAATTCATAATTACTTTAATTCCTGCACTCGTTATGCTTGGATTTGCCATTTTTGGATTAATGGTAGTTAGTTCATAGTTAGTTGTAATGGATAAAGTCTATTTTTTACGATTTTTTCAGGAAAAACATAATTAGAATCTCTTTCTTTGATCCGAGAGTTCGTACAGATACGAACCTTATGATGCGAAAGTGTTTCCCTACACTAATCTTTAAGCAGTTTTTCAAGAAATTTTGGTGAAAAAGGTTTATGCAATAATTATAAAATATTGTTAGATGATATTTGATGTTACCAATTCCAATTTGTGTCCATTATGTCTACAAGATGGACATTCTATCAAATTAGAACTGACTGAATCTATGTTACTTGTATGCAAACGATGTTCTCGTGCTTTTGAGGTAAAATCCAATGGAAAAAGAATGCTTTCTGATGATTTGAATTATTGATTTAGAATCTAATACCTAGAAGTAATTTCCAAAAACTAAGGAATAGAAAACCAAATGAAGAACAGCTATAACTATTACAATTTTAACCCATGACTTCATAAATTTTCTTTTCTATTCTGTTATTTTAGGAATTTTTATGATTAAGTGTAGTTAATCTTTTAATGTATAGGGCCTACTTTTCGTAATTATTTTTCCACAGGTAAATCTAGTTTATTTCCCCATTCTCCCCAAGAGCCTAGATAAACTCGTACATTTGTAAAATCAAGTTTCTTTAATGCAAGAAACGTGTTGGCAGCGCGATAGGCTCCTTGACAATAAGTCACAATTTCAGCATCTTTTGGTATTTGATAAAGTTTGGATAGTTCTTCATCTGATTTGAAAGTACCATCATCATTGATATTCAGACTCCAATCAATATTGACAGATTTTGGAATATGACCTGCTTGTGCTGCCCTTACAATAGTTCCATTAAATTCCCCATCAGATCTGGCATCAATAATCTTTAGCGTATCGATATTATCTAAAATGTATTCATAACTAGAAATAACTTTAGGATTAACTTTTCCTGAAAATTTTAAGGGTTGAAATGGGTTTAGTTTTGTTTCAATTTGTAGATTTTCTTTTTTCCATTTTTTCATGCCACCATTTAACATAGATACATCTGGATGTGAAAAATATTCTAACATCCAAACACCTCTTGCAGCTAACATGCCAGATATATCATCATAAAAAACAACTTTCTTTTCAGAGCTTATACCAACAAATGAAAAGATCATCTCTGCTTGTTTGTTAAAATTTTGTATTCCTTCTTTTGTTGTATCTATCCAATGAAATGCAAATAGATCTAAATTGACAGCACTTGGAATATGACATTTAGAATATTCCTTGAAAGAACGGGTATCAATAATCAAAATTTTTTGGTCATTCAGAATTGAATTAAGTTCAGCAGTAGAGATTAACATGATTTTGGTGAATTGATCAAATCTAAATTGATTTGTATTGAAAAAATAAAAAGAAAAGAATAGGGTTTTTTCTATTCATTAACGTATGCTCTTTCGCCGTGCTGTGCCAAATCAATGCCAATCTCCTCTTCTTTAGGAGTGACTCTGATTCCGCCAGGCCAGATGGTATCCATAATCTTTAGTATTATAATTGTAATACCAAAGGACCATGATAAACATATTAAAGCACCGATGATGTTGATTGCTTGCTGTTCCATTCCTTCTGGAGTACCTGTCCATGCACCAATACCGTCACCGGTATCCCAAACGTGTGGACTAGCTAATGTACCAGTCAAAATTGCACCTGTAAGACCACCTATTCCGTGTACTCCCCATACATCTAATGCGTCGTCCCATTTGCGTGCATTCTTGAGTGCTATAGCTCCATAACAAACTGTACCAGCAGCGATACCAATTATAATCGATGCCATTGGACCTACCCAACCTGAAGCTGGAGTGATTGCTACCAATCCTGCTATTGCGCCTGTTGCAGCTCCAACAATACTTGGTTTTCCTGTATGTGCCCATGACATCAAGAGCCAAGTAATTGAAGCCATACCAGTCGCGGTATTAGTTACAGTCCATGCACTTACGGTAATGCCGTCTACCATTACTTCACTTCCTGCGTTGAAACCAAACCAACCAAACCAAAGTATGGATGCACCAAGTACAACCATTGGGACGTTATGTGGTTCCATTGGAACTTTGCCATATCCAAGTCTTCTGCCAAGGACCATGGCTCCTGCCAATGCAGCGAATCCTGAAGTAATGTGTACTACAGTACCACCAGCAAAGTCTAATGCGTATGACGGTGATAAGTCTGGATCAAGATCTAGTGATCCTCCTCCTATGTAACCTCCTCCCCAGACCCAATGTGCAATTGGATCGTAAACGAAGGTAGCCCATATGAGTATGAAGATTATCAATGCACTGAATTTGATTCTGTCAATCAAACCACCAACAATTAATGCTGGAGTGATAATTGCGAATGTTGCTTGGAACATTGCAAATAGTTGGTGAGGTACTGTACCTGGCCAACCTTGACTACAAACATCTGCATCTTTGAACTGCTGCATCTGATAAGCACTAGACCATGTGTCTACACAAGGTCCTGGTTCACCTAATGGTGCCCATGCTGAGACTTGGTTAAAGCCTACATAATCAAGCGCGCCCATGAATAAGTTTGCGTCATTATCAACTGGACCGAATGCTAATGTGTATCCCCATAGAACCCATTGTACTGACATTAGGCCTATAACGATAAAGACCATACCAATGGTGTTTACTGCGTTCTTTGATCTGCTTAAACCTCCATAAAAGAATGCAAGACCAGGAGTCATGAAGAGTACTAATGATGTAGCTGTTAGAATCCATGCCATATCACCTGTATCTACCATACAAGGTAGCATGCCACCTTCGCCATCATCAAACCAACATTCGTTAGGATTACCAGTGTAAATTCCACTGGTTCCTAGTACATATCCGTCCATACCATCATCAACACTTTGTGCATATGCCATTGACATTGCACCAGTTGCTGTAATGGATACTGCGGCTACAAGTAATAGAGCATACTTGTAGTTCCTAGATTTCATTAAATTTATCGAAATTGGAGAGGATTTAAGGATTGTAGACACTAAAATTTATAAAATAGTAAGTTATTATATTTTAGTATATTCTGATATTAACATAAAATATAAAAATCAGGTCAAAGTGAACAAATGAAGGTGAAATCAAACATAAAATTAGCAATTTTTGATACATTCAAGACTAAGGGTGACGAACTAACAGGAGAAGCGAATAGACAAAGAGCAATCATTACAATACTTAGCAGTAATGTCAATCCCGCAGAAAGAACTAGGACAGGAATATCTAAAAGAATAGCAAAAAAACAAGGAATTACTTGGAAGAATATCTATTCAGGAATATTTCGCGATATGGATGAGATTTTACTTCCTATGGAGATTGCTGAGGAGGATGGAAGATTGCCTCTAAAGAGAGGTCCAAAGGCTCTTCAGGAAATAGGGATTCCATACTATCATTTGACTAGAAATGGTATCTTGATAGCATTATCGATAAGTGAAATTAAAAATAGAGAAAATTTACTAAAAGAGTTTTTTTCAAAGTCTGAATCTACTGAAAAAGAATTTGAAAAAATTCTCTCTACTCTTTTAAAGACTAGCCCCAATTTCACATATTCAATCCTTCAAAAATATGTCAAGGCTTTTTGTGATAATAAAATTAAAGATTTACTTCCTTTTGATCTATCAAAACTTAGAGAAATTTCCGATAAGGCTTTAGGCATTCAAAAGGAGTTTTTAGAGGCTTTTTTAAAACTATCCAAACAAGAAAAGGAAGATGCCATCAGATTCCTCAATAAAATAACCTAACTACAAGCAAGAAAGCGCCAAACATTAAAATCGGTTACATATTGAGAGCAGTCAAAATGGGTGGATCTAAAAACGTCTTTGCATCTGTCAAATCTTATAGTAAAAGAGGAAAATTACTAAAAAGATCTGATTTTCAAACCTTGGCAGAATCAAGAGATCTTGATGAATTAATGACTAGAATCAAAAATACAGTTTATGGAGAGGCTGTATCTGAAGTAGAGAAACCTTACACATCTCTTGGTATTGAATCTGCTCTAAGAAGTCATCTAGCTGAAGTTCATTATAGCATTGCGAAAACTGCTGGTGAGTCACGTATCTTAGATGCATATTATTTAAAATTTATAATTTCAAATTTAAAACAAATTTTAAAAGGAAAAGTTTTGGGAAAATCTCAAGAAGAGATTGAAACTCACATTAATCTTCGTGCTGAAGAATTAATCAAACAAAGAGATATTGTAGTCAAAGCGCTTGTTGCAAAAGATCTGGAAGAAACTGTTGCAACTTTAAACCAAGTAGAATTTGGTGAAGAGATTGCAAAAGCATCTGCTTTGTATGCAGATAAAAAAAATATCCAAATCTTTGATACATACTTTGATAAAATTTTGTATTTACGTCTTGTAAAGGCACTTAAATCTGGAGACATAGATGCAAGTAGGTTAATTACAATGGATATTGATTTTTACAATATTCTAAGTGTGATTAGAGGAAAGTTTTGGGGACTTGATGAAGAACAAATTCTGGATTTAATTGTCATTCAATCCCCAGCTACAAAAGAATTGCTAGGAAGAATGATATCAGCTGGGACAATAAGAGATGCATTTAACGAACTTTCTAACACAAAATATAGGGATTTGGTTCCTCAAGTTGAAAATGAATTAGATGCAATAGCTGAATTTGAAAGAGCTTTTGAAATGGCAATTTATCAAGCATCATTAAACTCTTTCACAAAAATGTTTAGTTTAGCAACAACGGTTGGAATTACAAAACTAACTGCTTTTGAAGTAAGAAATCTTGCAGCAATTGCTTATGCAGTTGAACAAAAAATACCAACTGAAACTACTATGTCAAAATTGATTTTGCAGACAGAATAATCTGGTATAAAAAATGAATAAGTCTCCATCAAAAAAAAATGAAACGTCGATTGATATTCTTACAAATTGGGTAAGTATCTCTATGGCATTGATTTTTGCTCTACCGTCGCTAGGAATATTTTTAGGAATTTACTATGGAACTGGAAATCTAATTGTTGGAGCAGTGTTGGGATTTGGAGTTCATTTTGTCACACTCGCATTTTCAGGTAGAATTTCAAAGTATCTAAACAAGATTATGAATTAACCTATATTGATGTCATTTCAAGATGATATACTATGATGGGAGATAGAGATTTTCGAAATATTCTTCATAATGCAATAGGTTCTATTGGAAAAGAACTAGACATTGAGATAGATTCTAAGGATTTTCAAACTATTCATCTTCATGAAGTAGTCCAATGTCTAAGACGCTCATATTATGACAGGATAGAACCTAATGAGATTGAAAGAAGAGGATTCAATGAGCTTCTCTCAGGATTACTAAGAAAATTACAGTATGGAAGTGAACCAAAAGAATTTGCAATAGATGAAATCAAGTTAAAGGGACAAGTCGATATGATAATAGATGACTCTATTCTTTTATTCAGATCGGCAATAGATGAGTTAGAAAATCCTATAGCAAATGATATTCTATATCTTAATGCATGTATGTGGATATATGACAAAGTTGATGGTGCGATTGTTTACATTGCAGGAGATAGAAAAGAAACAACTTTTACATTAACACGCAACAAAAAGATGTTTGAGGAAGTAATCAGAAGAGTTAGAGTTCTAAATGATCTTCTTAAAGAACAAAAAACACCTATCTTAGAACCATCATCTGATTGTTCTAATTGTCAATATTACGAAAGATGTTTCATGAAAAGAAAGAATACTAAACAAATATCTCTATTAGGCATATTAGGAATAGATAAGACAGTTTAGACTTGATAAATGAAAAATATGAAAAAAGGAATATTCCTTTGTTTAATCTAGTGGTTCTGGATGTCCTTTACCACGAAGAGCGAAACACACTACTGCTAGTGCAATTGCTACTCCTACTGCTGAGCCAAATGCGGCTAAACCTGCTTCTGCCATTTGATAAAAACCCACTTTACGGGCTTTTATAACTTTGCCAATATTTTTTCTCTAAAAACAAATTATCATAATTTTAAAATTTTATGATACTATCAGTTCTATTTGATAAATTCAAAATGAAGTTCATTTTCTTGCCCACCTAATAAAGAGCTAAAATTGTAAAAGACATCACCTGTAACTCGCCAAGGTGTAGTACTATCATTAAGAATTGCCCATAATTCAGGATCATTTTGAAAGCTTTTCAATCCGATAGTCTCTTTTAGTGTAATAGCATTATTGCCAAGAAGAACATAATAGTTTGAACCAAATTCCACCATTCCAGTAGGTCTGCTTCCTATTTCTCCACCTGCAATTTGTTCAGAGTTTGAATATTCTGTTGCATATAGCTGATAATCCATTGTTTGAACAATCACACCACCAAGGTTTGGATTAGAAATTTTGAATGCAATCTTAATGGTAGCTGATCGTTCTGAAATTTTTGTAACAGAGAGTTCCGCTAATTCAATTTGGAGAGGTTTTAACTGCGTAATGCCTGGAGTTTCTGCAGGAATTTCACCTTGAGGTGTTATAACCATTGTAGACCCCATCAAAAGAATTCCTCCCAATATAGCCATAAGTGCGGCAACTGCAATACCAAGAAATATTTTACGATTCATTATTTTCTTTACTCTCTAAATTTTTCAAATGTTAAGACAGTTATTATACTATTGGAGATACAAAAAAATCATGCAGTACTTTCAAGCAGTACAACAAGGAAAACAAAGAGCAAGTAAATCACAAATGAAGATGTTTGAAGCAGCTGGATTTGGGATGTTGACTTTGACAACTAAAAAAGTTGATGGTGATTTTCAACCAGTTGGGGAGGAAGAATTTACTGCAATAATTAATTCCCCAGATGGAGACATAGTAATAATTGTAGATAAAGATGGTTTTACAAAGGCTCAATCAAAAGCAGTTACAAAAGAGGAAGCTCAATCAATTTTCAAAAAACTTCGGGAATCAGGAATTCTTGAATATTCAAAAAAAGATATTCAGATTTGGTCAGAAACAAGACCAACAATTCAAAACAAAATATCTGAATAATTATTTAGAGGGAAGAATAATTTCGGTACCTACGTCGCCGCCCTTTATAGCTTTTTCAATAATTTTTGGATCAGCCTTTAGGATTCTTGTTTTGATTTTGGAGCGCTCAATGATTTTTAGAGCAAGAATATCCATCAAGTCATAGCCTCCTGCAATAGAATCTTTATGAACCAACATATTTTTCAAATTTTTTAGTTCAATCCGTTTAAATTTTTTTGCTTTTTTGAATTTGTTTGGATCCATGTCATAAATTCCGTCAACATCTGTGGCATTAAGAAATTGTTCAGCTTGTACTTTTTCAGCAATCAATGCAGCAGTACCATTAGTACTTTGACCAGGATGTAAACCGCCTGTTACAACTATTAATCCATCATCTACTGCATGTCTGACTTCCTGTAAAGTAGTTGGTGGATGTGAATAGGCCTTATTCTTTAGAGCATAAATCAACAGCTTTGCATTAAGTTTTGAAATTTCAATTCCAAGGTCGTCAAGAGTAGATTCATCTGCACCAGAAGATCTTGCGTGAGAAATATAATGTCGTGCAATACTTCCACCCCCAGCAACAACAATTGGTTGACAAATCTTACTGATTTTTACTAGAAATTGAGCATAGTCTTTTAGTGCTTTGACATTATCAGTGCCAAAAACTCTTCCAGACAATTTGATAACAATTCTCTTTTTCACTTTAGATCACCGAGGATTGATTTTGCGGCAATTTCAACTTTTTTTCTGGTCTTTTGAGGGGTATAGATTCTTAGGATATTCATAAATCCAGAAAATGCTGAAACAACAGGGATTTCTGAAATTGGTATCTCTTGTGCCAAGGATTTTCCATTTTCATTTGTAATCAAAATTATAGATTTTGATTCATTTTTAGATGGTGCAAGAGGAATTGATGGAGTAATAGAACTATCTACAAAAATTTCATTCTCATCAACTTTGGATTTTTTAGAGATGCAAGTTCTAAGTTCATCAGTTTTTGTTTTTTTCAAGTTAGTTCTACTATTCAAAATTCTCTCAAATACACATTTTAGTAATTTCCTGTTTTGATAATCTAACGCAAATTGTCTTGCACGTTTTAATTTTGTGGATTTTGATGAGATGAGATTTGATAAAACGTATTCGTCTGTGAGTTTAACAAATTCATTTAGATTAAAACTAGTAAAACCAAATTCGTCATCAGATAATCGTAATGCTTCAAGTAGCATAACTTCTGCTGCTCTCACAGTTTTGTGGAAATAGACTGCCTTGAACATTTGATATCTAGAATGCATCATTGATTCAAAAGAATACAATGCTGAACGCTCCAAGGCTAGTTTTTTCTGATGTATATCAAGTGATTGTGTGATTCTTTTGTGATCAATTTTTGCATGTTCTGCTCCTGTAAAATAACCATCTCTAAGTAAATAATCCATCATATCTGCACTAAGTGTACCTGAAATAATTTCATTCATGTATTGAAATTTAGAATCCCCAAAGGCAATTCTTGTAATTAGTTTTTTATCAAACCCATTTTTTGATAAAATGTCACCAATTTCAGATTTTAGAATAATTTCTTTACCAAAGTCTTCATGTGAAATTTTTTTTTTCTGAATCATTTCCTCAAAAAGATGAGAAAATGGTCCATGCCCTATGTCATGTAAGAGACCAGCTAACCTAAGAATTTCAATATCATCTGATTTGAAAATTTCTTTTTCATTTAATGTATGACCTGCTAGACTAGCAATGTGCATGACCCCCAATGAATGTTCAAATCTTGTATGTTGAGCTGCTGGATATATCAAATGAGCACCAGAAAGCTGTCTAATTCGTCTTAATCTTTGAAAAATAGGATTATCAATTATGGATAGCTCATGCTCATAGACACGAATAAAATCATGAATTGGATCAATTATGTCTAGATAATTTTTTTTCATAATCCTATTTTCTTTGAGAATATCTTCAAAATTTCTTCGTGTATTTCTTGTTTAGACTTAGATGCATCAATTATTTTCCAATGTTTTTTCTTAGCAGTTATCAGATAAATTTTAGAAATTTTTCTTAAAAATTCTTTGTTTTTTTCGAACATGTCTCTATGGGCTTTCTGTCTATGAAATGATTCTTTTTGTAAAACATCAAGTAAAATTACAAGATCAGCTTTTGGAAGACCAGCATCTAGATTCTCAAGCCATTTCTGATTCATACCATTTACTATCCCATAAACCAGATTAGAATGATAATAACGATTCATAATTAGAACAGAGTTTTTTTCTTGGGCTGTTAAAATTTCATTTAATTTTTCCCATCTATTTGCAGCCAAAAGACAATGAATTACTTGAGGAGGAAATTTTCTTTTTCCATTCAAATATTTTCTAATTTCTTTTCCTATTGGAGTTTTGTAGTCAGGAAAATGAAATAGTTTAGTTCTGATCTTTCTTTTTTTGAGCGCTTTTTCCAATAAAGCTGATTGCGTTAACTTTCCTGCTTGATCTCCACCTTCAATAACAATTATCATAAGTTATCAAAATAGAGAAATTAATTGATTAAAAATCTATCATGTTTGATAATTTACGAATTGTTTATTATCACCTTTACTAAGTTGCTATTATGGCTGATGAAGTTTCATGTCCTTACTGTGAATCAATATTTGAGAATAAAGAAGAACTTTCAAAACATATTGATAGAATTCATCATGGTTCAGGTCTTTTAGAAGGAGATACACGAAAATTCTAGCTCCTTTTTGTTTTCCTAAAAAAATATTTTTCATACAAAATTTAAGTTTAAGTATTTTGAACAAATTTTGTTGAAATCTATCAAGATTTATAACCAAAAATTAAGCAAATATACAAAATGGGACTTGTTAAAGAAGTAATCAAAGAGATTGGAAACAAATCTAGAGAATTCTATGAATTTGTTTTACCACCAATTGACATGCATCTAAATGAAGATAGTCTTAAAGTAGTAATTGACATTCCGGGATTTGCCAAAAAAGATATTGAATTGACATTATGTGGAGACATACTTTCCATCAAAGCCCAAAAAATAATTGATGAGAAAGAATCAGAGACACTTATTTCAAATCAAAGACCAAATGTGATAGATAAAAAAATTAGACTTCCAATTGACATTAAACAAGGAGAAGAAAAAATTGAATCAGCCAAGTACCAAAATGGTATTCTTATACTAATTATTCCTGTGACAAAAAAGGGAAAAAATATCTCAATTGAATAGTCTAATATTTTCTGAACAATACTGAAACGCCCATTATCAAACCGGAACTAATCATTCCAACTAAACCAAGAAATTCGCTTGATTGATATAAAAATATTGAACCTATGAAAGTTGCAGATGCAAATATACTTCCACTGATTAAAACCATTGGTGTCCTTTTTTTCATATAGATCTGAACTTCATCCATGAGTTCTTTCATCTCTGGTCCAATTCTGAGTACAATATCAATTGATTTTGAGAAATTAGAAAAGGAGATCTTTAATTCTTCAAAATATGCTCTTGAGATCAAATTTTCTTCTTCAAGAATATTTTTTAGAACTTTCACAAATTTGAAATCAACATTATGTGTTTTGTAGATTCCTTCAATTATTGATGTCATTCTCATATACAAAGCCAAATTTTTTGGCAGCATAAATGGAAATTTACTCATAGTTTGATTTGCAAGCTCCATCAAACTTAGTACTTCCATTTCATCAGGTTTGTTTCCATGCATGGCACGAATTGAGAGTTCTATTCCCTTCTCAATTACTGATCTATTGTATCCAGGAATCAGCATTCCAAGATCAATCATAGCATTAACAACTCTTGGAGGATTTTTTTCAACTAGAGCAAGATACAACCTGATTAGCTTGAATCTTGTTTCATTATTTATCCGTCCAACCATTCCATAGTCATACAAGATGAGTTTCCCATCATCAGTAACTGATATGTTTCCAGGATGAGGGTCTGCATGAAAAATTGAGTGTTTGAGAAGCATAGTAAAAAAGACCTTATGAACATCAATTACTAATTGTTCTCTATCAATTCCTTTCTCATCAAGAGCCTGCACATTTGTTATTTTAATCCCTGGAAGATATTCCATTGTTAGTACATTTTTTGAGGAAAAATCATCAAAAACTGAGGGTACAATTACTTTGGTATTTTTTTCCATATTCTTTTTAATTGTTTTGAGATTTTCAGATTCTATAGTATAATCCATTTCTTCGCGAATTGTCTCAATAAATTGAGAGAGCATAGCCTTTGCTGAATATCGTAAGTTTGGATCAACAAATCTTAATGCTAGTGGAAGAATTTTTTTTAAAACTTTGAGATCTGTTTCTACAACTTTTTCAATACCAGGTCTTTTTACTTTGATTGCAATTTGCTGACCAGAAATTGTACCACGATAAACTTGTCCTAATGATGCACCTGAAATACAATTAGGATCTATTTCGTCAAATTTTTCATCAATGGGCCCAAAATCTTTTTCAATAATTGGTTTTATTTGATCAAAAGGAGCAGGAGGTACTTTATCCTGTAGTTTTGCAAGTTCTTCCAAATAAGGTTGAGGTAAGATATCTGCTCTAGAAGAAAGCCATTGTCCTAATTTGATGTAAACAGGCCCTAGTGAAATAAATGTATCAAGTACCTTACGAGCATTTTTTCGAAATTGTTCTGAATCTATTTCTGTTTTCTCCTGATGAATCCATTTTTTTCTATCCCGACGCAATGCAAAAATTGATGGTAAAAGTTTAATGAATATTTGAATGGTTCTAATAGTAGACATGAAACTTACTCTAAATGATTTTTAATTTTTCTTGTAATAGTATATCCTAGATATCCAAAAATAATTGATGAAATTAGAGCAGAAGTAAAAGTTGACTTTTTTGATTTTTTGTTGAGAAACTTTTTTGCAATTTGTGAACCAGCAAAAACTGCACATGCTAAACCGATTAAGACTTCAGGTGCATCATGAACTAAATGTCCAATTGGATCTTTTCTAGGATCAATTCTATCAGAATGAAGTAGAAATTTATCATCATATTCTCTAATGTGTAAATTACCATACCGATATTGTTTGTGTGCACCGTTTTTTTGTCCAAGAAAGGTTTCTTCTGCTTCTTCTAGCATGAATTCTCGCAATTCCTTTGGAACTTCAATCTCACTCATTGGCATGATCGCAAGATCTAGTAATTGCTTATAATCTTACGGTCTAGAAAGTTCTTCAGTCTAAGACCAAAAATGTATTGTGCTTTGATGACGACTAGATTGAATTTTGTAAATTGATATTAGATTAGGATTTAGGCTCCATTTGGGATAATTTTTTGATTATCTGTTCAAGTTCTTCCTTGTTTTCATTTACAACTCGTTTTATTACTTCGATCTCTTCATTTAGCTGCTCTAGATAAATATCATCAGAATTTTTAATCTGAGTTTCTAAATCTTGTAACATTTGTAAATTTAATTGATTAATTTTTTCTAATTCATTTTTGTATATCTCTAATTTTCCAATTTGATTAGTAATTTCAGAAACCTCAACATATTCTTGATTTGTATGAAAACCTAGAAAAATTACAATACTCCCAACAGCTAAAACTGAAATTAGAACAATAATACTTGATCTCAATTTGAATTGACCTTATTTTCCTGTTTTAGATTTGAAATTTAATCTTTAACTTGCCTCAATTGTTGCTTTTTTACGCCTACGCATTATGTAAATTCCTGCACCAGTTGCCAAAATAATTGGAATAATTATCATTATTGGATCAAGATCATCTTCATTTTCGTTTAATGGTTCTTTAACAAAAATTGTTGCATCATAAGTTAGAAAAATCTCATCTCTGATACTATCTTTGTATCTTACAGTAATGGTAATATCATGTTCTCCATATCTTGTTTCACCATCAAATTCTATTGGTAAATTAAATGGTACAGGTGCATCAACCTCAATTTCATCAATAAATTGAGTATTTGATTTAATATTAGAATCTCCACGAGGATCAATAGTTACAAAACCAAACAATCCATCTTCATTTCCTTCATTAATTATTTCTCCAATTACCATTTGTTTGCCAGACAATTCAATTACATTAACATTATAGATTGACAAATCTATCAAACCTTTAACAAAGAAATCTGCAATTCGTAAAATAGTCTGTTTATCACCATGGGCATTAAAATAAGTTATTTCAATTGGTGCACGAAGTGTTTCACCTTTCAGAGATTCAGGTACATATACATCAAGTTCAATGAATTTTTTTGATTTTGGATCAATTCCACCAATTTCCCAATCAGTACTTAGAACCACAACATTTTCAATATTAGTAATGGATTGAGTTGTTGATGCTCTTTCACTTTGTGTATTTTTTAGTTTAACATCTACACTCGAAATTGGTGCTGTTCCATCATTTGAAATTTCAATTATTATATGGTTTTTTTGTAAGGATGTGAGAAATGGATCTAGTGCACGTAGATTTATCACGCTTTGTCCAGTTACTTTAAAATTAAAATCTTCAAATGTAGTTCTGACTCCTGATTCTCGTAGTCGTGAATAATCAACTTTGACAGTACCAGGATATTGTTGAATTCTGATATCATTACCTACATCAACAAAAAATGTTAGATGGAAATTTTGTCCAGCAACAGAATTTGTATCAGCATCTGCATAGATTAATGAACCAGGTCCGTCTGAAGACGAAAATCCAAAAGGTAATGATAATTGACCTCGTATTCCTGTAATATCTTGAGTTCCAACATTTGCCATTACTACAGTAAATGGTATATTTTTGTTTCCAGAGTCAACCTCAAATTTTTCACTAATTATTCCAAAATAGGCATCAAGAAATTTGACATCTCCGAACTCTCTTTCAAAAGGAGAATTGCCAAATCCTCCAGATGTTATTTGTGCAAATGAGTTATCAAAAATAAATGGTGCAAATCCGATTACAAATAATAATAACAAGAAGGTAAGATACATTATACAAAAACTTCCATTTCTGAGGGCTGAACACCTTCAAAGGCTTTACCATCTTTCATGGTAATTATTTTATCTACATTACCAAATTGTTGTCTATCATGTGTAACTATAATGAATGTTTGATTAAGTTTTTTTGCCATTGATTTCATTAATTGAACAATTGTTGCTGAAGTAACTGAATCAAGATTACCAGTTGGTTCATCTGCTAAAACAATTGAAGGCTTGTTGATTAATCCTCTTGCAATTGCTGCTCTTTGAGATTGTCCACCTGAAATCTTATTTGTACGTTGATGCATTTGGTCTTCAAGTCCAACTGCTTTTAGTAAATCTCTAGCATCTTTTTCAGCGGTACTATTAGTTCCAGCAATTTGTCTGGGTAACAATACATTTTCTAATACTGATAGGTCACTGAGCAAATTAGAAAATTGGAAGATAAATCCCAATTTTTTATTTCTAAATGAGGAAGTTTTATTGTCATCAAATGTTGTGGTGTCAATTCCATCAATGAGGATCTTTCCATTTGTGGGATTATCTAATAACCCAATCATGTTAAGTAATGTGGATTTACCAGAACCAGAACTTCCAACAACTAAGATAACTTCTCCCTGCTCAACTGAAAATGATACATTATCAAGAGCCTTTACTTTGTTTTCTCCTTTTCCGTAAATTTTACTCAGATTCTTGATTTCAAGTACTTTAGACAGTTCTCATAGCCTCCACAGGCAACAACTTGGTTGCTCTATACGATGGATATAGTGATGCAATAATTGCCAAGATGAATGAAGTAAGAGCAGTTTGTATTATTTTTCCCCAGTTATAGGTGACTTCAAGAGGGAGGCTATTATTCCATGACATTTTTGTTTCCTTTGCATAAAATGTATAACCTAATCCTGCTGCAGTTCCCACTCCAGTACCAATTGCCCCAATAATCATTCCTTGAAGAATAAAAATTATTAGAATATCTTTTCTTTTAGCTCCTATTGCTCTCATAATACCAATTTCTTTAGTTTTTCCATTTACTAACATCATTTGAATTGTAACAATAGCAAATGCTGATGACATCATTCCAAAATAGCCTATTATGTTGATCATTGCAATGCCAGATCTAAAACCAGCAAGTTGTTGTTCTGCTGATTCTTCTATAGTTTGTGCAAGAAAGTCATCATTAGGAAATGAACGTAAAAAGAATTCTTTTACTTCTAATGCTTTGGAAGGATCATTTAGTTTTACCATTAATGAACTAATTTCTCCATTTCTACTTAACATATCACGTAAAGTATCAATGTGTACAACAGCAGTATAATCAAATCCTTGACCACCAGGTGAATTTGCAATTCCAGAAACTGTGAATCTTCGAATTTGATCTTGCCCCCATCTATCAACTACAAGAACTTTAACACTATCACCTACTTCAGCTCCTCCAAGATCTCTTGCAACATTAGATCCTAACACAATAGAATTTCTTGAAAAGACATAGCTACCTTCTGAAACAGTTTCATGAACAGTTGATGCCATAATATCACGAAATGGATCAACACCAACTAAAGGTACTCTAAATTCTTCAATTCGGTATCCATTTTTTGTCATATTTATTTCAGCAGTCGATGAAAGCCGCGGAGTAGCTGCTTCAACAAATGGAATTCTTTCAAACCAATTTACAAGTGATAAATCTGATTTACTGATATAATCAGCTTCATCAGTTACAAGAATGTCACCGTTTCTGTAATTACTGATATCTCTAACTATGGCATCAAACAACCCTTGAAATATTACAAAATTTACATGAATTACCATAATTCCAATAGTTACAGCTAAAACTGCACCAATCAAACTACCTCTTTTATTGAATAGCATTCTTTTTGCTAATCTTAATCTATAATCCAACAAAGTTAATAAAATAGTCTAATATTTAATGTAATTGCTATATAATACTAATAGTATAGACAATTTTATATTAAATAAGTTATTTATACATTCTATGGAGCTATTTTAAGTGATAAAATGGACAATTTAGATATGAAAATTCTAAGCAGACTTTTGAATAATTGTAGAGAATCTGATAGAAAAATAGGCATGAAATTGGGAATATCTGGTGGAGCAGTACGTGCTAGAATTAGAAAAATGGAAGAAAAAGAGATAATTGAAGAGTTTTTCATTAAAGTAGAACCAACAGTATTTGGTTATGGTGTTTTGTACTTTGTTGTATCAGGAGAAAACATCAACGAGATTTTAGAACAAGTAAGTCTTGTAGGTGAGCCATATTTCGTAGTACCGTGTATAGGTGGAATTACGGTTTGTGGTATTGTTGTAAAAGAAAATGTGAAACAAAAAATTGAGCTTGCAAGTAAATTGATGAAGGATGTTAGAGTCCTTTCAATTTTTGAAGCAGAAAATTCGGGATTTAATTCAAATCTTACAAAAACAGATTTAGAAATACTAGAGGAATTAATAAAAGATCCTAAACAGAAAATTGAAAATATTGCTAAAAATATAAACTTGTCAACAAAAACAATAACGAGATGTATTGAAAAATTACAGGAAAATGATGGGATTCAATTCACCTTAGTTTATAATTCTAAAAAAATTGAAAGTTTTATTCCTCATGTTATTCTCACTTGGATAAAAGGTAAATTGAAAGAAACATTAGAAAATTTGAATAATACTTTTTCTGAATCATATTTACAAATTCCTTTTATCGCAAAAAATCAAATTGTCTTGTTTATGTATAGTGATAGTATTTTCAAGATGGATGAGCTAACCCAAAAAGTTAGAACCATTGAAAATGTAAAATCAGCAGATTTGTTCATTCCAAAAAAGATCTCATTTTACATCAAATGGTTAGAAAAAGCTATTAAGGATTTTAAAAAATCATCTAAATTACATTTAGATATCAAATAAATTAAATAACAACAATTTCTAACATTTTTTGTGAAGAAAAAGAAAATCTATGAGGGAAAAATTTTAGGTCTTAGCGTTTATGATGGAAAAATAGAGGGAAGAAGAGTCAAACGTGAGATAATAGAACATCGAGGTGCTGCAGCAATGCTTGCTTTTGATGAAGAAAATAAAGTAATTCTTGTTAAACAACATAGATTTCTTCATGGATATGTTTTAGAGATTCCTGCTGGAACATTAGAAAAAAGAGAAGAACCAATAAAATGTGCATTCAGAGAACTAGAAGAAGAGACTGGATATAGAGCAAAAAAGATGACTCCACTAATTACCTACTATCCATCAATTGGCTATAATACTGAGAAGATTCACTGTTTTGTAGCCTCAGGATTAAAGAAAATTGCTGATTTAAAACTAGATGATGATGAAATATTATCTGTAGTAAAAATGGATATGCAAAAGTTACTTAGAATGATAAAATCTGGGAAAATTCAAGATTCAAAAACAATTTGTGCAGTGTTAACTTATGTTACTAAAAAGAAACTATACTAATTATTAATTGTAGATAGGCTGTACCAGATCTGCTACATCAGCCCAAGATTGTGCTATTTTTTCAAACATATACACTAAATCAAGAAAATCAATTGGAATCTGTTTTTTATTACCTGATCTAATTCTTAGTTTACTAAGTTTTTCTTCATATTTTTTATGTAATGATATTGCTTCAATAGCTAAAAGCCTATCAGATTTTGTAAATGCGTTAATGGATTTTTCTGCAAGTTTATTAAAATATCTAACTACATCAAATATTTTTTCTGAGTGTTCTTTTGATAAAGATGAGTTATAAATGAGATTTGAAAGTTCAACAATTGAATCACCTGCATTTTCAAGAAGATTAGCTGCAACTCTATAATCAAGAACATCAATATTTTCTAAATTAAATACATTAGCTAATCTTTGATCAACAAGTGCACTACGAATTAAACGAACAAGTAAAAAATATTGTCTATTTACCTCAACATCACGATTTGACAATGTTTGTAAATTAGACTTGTCATCTAAAATTAATCCGTTTGATGCATCAGTATACATACCAAGTGAAAGTGAACTCATTCGTTTGAGAATTTTTTCTGGATTGAGTGTTGTTGCGTCCAAAAGAAATTGCATGTTAATGTGAGATGCATCTTCCTCAATGATTTCCATTCCAACTAATCTTCTCATAGAATTACGAATCTTTTCTCTATCTTCTCCTGGAATGAACGATTTTGAATTAATTTGAATGATATCATATCCTAAAAGATAAGCTCCCGTAATGTCAGCTACAATATTTTCTTCTTTTGGTAATGGATAAGAAATTACAAGTTCTTTTGTTGGGCGTGTTTCTTTGTATGCAGAAATTGAAATACTGCCTTGTCCGGTTTCGATCTCGACTTGATTACCTTTATTTAGATTATTTGCGTCAACCCACTCTTTTGGTAGTGATACTAGGATGCTACTTCCAATTCTTTGTAGGCGTCGAACAAATTTAGTCAATTTATACTAATTTAATTAATTTAAGCCATATTCTTATATTTTGTGTAAAATTTAAACTAATATCAATGGAGGCTACGGCATTTTGTCCTGCTCACATCACAGGCTTTTTCAAAGCTCATTTAGATGACAATCAAAATTCTTTAGAAAATTTAGGATCTACAGGAGCAGGATTCTCAATTAAACAAGGAGTTACAACAAGAGTAAAAGTAGACACAAAAGATAATCAAAAACCAAACTTTAGAATAACGATAAAGGGATATCAATCAGATAAAACAGATGTTTCAGAATTTGTCTTAAATGAATTCTTAAAACTCGGAAAATTTTCAAACAAGTTTTTTAATATTGAACACAAGATATCAATTCCAGTAGGATATGGTTTAGGTTCCAGTAGTGCAGTTGCATTATCACTATCATTTGCATTAGATCAAGCTCTTAAAACAGAATTAGATAAAACAACAATTGGACAAATTGCACACAATGCAGAAGTTAATTGTAAAACTGGATTAGGAGATGTTTTGGCATCATTTCATGGTGGGTTTGAAATTCGTGTAAAACCTGGTGCTCCAGGCATTGGTTGTGTTAAGAAAATCTTTATCGATAATATTTCTGTAATTACGATATGTTTCTCTCCAATTTCTACGAATAAATTCATCAAAGAACGTTTATCTCAAATTAATGGTCTTGGTGGAAAAATGGTAAACAGATTATTAGAATCAAAAAATTATGAACATTTTCAAGATATGTCATTAGAATTTGCAAAATTTGTGGATGTTATAACTCCAAGAATGCAAAAATTAGTCGATGAATTATATAAAAATAATATTAAATGTGGAATTGCATTTTTTGGAGAGACAATTTTTTCAATGATTCCAAAAGAAGATGAAGAATTAGTTTTAGAGATTTTACAAAAATATCCAGATGGAATAGTAATAAAATCAGAATTGGATGATAATGGAGCAAGAGTTCTTTACAATTAATTGAAATTACATGCCTGTAATTCCTAAATCACATCCAAGAGCTAAATCACTTTTAATTCGTGAAAAACTAATAAATGGATTTGATAATGGATTAGTCGCAAAAGAAGGACTCCTGGCCCAAGGAAGAGGAGAAGCTTTTGATTACCTACTAGGAGAAAAAACTGGCAGGGCTTCAAAGCAGGCCATTAAGGCTGCAGCTGCACAACTTCTTTTAGCTGATATACCTGTAATCTCAGTTAATGGAAATATAGCAGCATTATGTCCCAAACAAATTGTAAGACTATCAAAACAGATCAAGGCAAAACTTGAGGTAAATCTGTTTTATGTTAATGAAAAGAGGAAACAGGTTATAATTAAGACGCTCAAAAAGAATGGAGCAAGAGAGATTTTAGGTACGAGTCTTACTTCATCTACAAAACTATCAGGTATTGATTCAGCTAGAAGGATTGTGGATAAAAATGGAATTTTTGCAGCTGATGTTGTAGTTGTACCCCTAGAAGATGGGGACAGAACGATGGCACTTAGGAAAGCAGGAAAAATTGTTATTACAATTGATCTAAATCCTCTTTCTAGAACTTCACAAACTGCTAGCATTACAATTGTTGATAATGTTACACGAGCAATTGATTTGTTAATTAATGAATCTAAAAAACTATCTAAAAAGAATCGAAAAATTCTCCAAAAAGTTGTTGATAATTTTGACAATAAGAAAAATCTCACAGAAAATGTAATTCAAATAAAAAATAATCTTACAAGGATGGCTAGAGTTGCATAAAACAGTACAAGATATTCTGAATATGAAAAAAGAAAAGAAAAGAATTTCAGTAATTACAAGTTATGATTACACTCTGGCTTCTCTGTGTGATAAATCAGGAATTGATGTATTGTTAGTTGGAGATAGTGCAGGAATGGTGATGCTTGGTTATGAAAATACAATTCCTGTAACTATGGATCAAATGTGTATGTTTACAGAGGCAGTTAGTAGAGCAAGAGAGAATTCGTTACTAGTATCAGATTTGCCATTTATGTCATACCAAGTAAGTATAGAAGATGCTATCAATAATTCTGGTAGATTAATTAAAGCAGGATCTGATGCTGTGAAACTTGAAGGAGGTTCAGTAATGGCTGAGACAATTAGTGCAATTGTGGATATAGGAATTCCAGTAATGGGTCATATTGGATTACAACCTCAAACAACAATGCTTTCACAAGGATACAAAGTACAAGGAAAAACAAAAGATACAGCAATGAGGTTAATTGAGGATGCAAAAGAGCTTGAAGAAGCAGGTGTGTTTAGTATTGTATTAGAAATGGTCAGTCATGAAGTTGCAGAGATAATCACTGAAACTGTTAGTGTTCCTACAATTGGAATCGGTTCAGGAGTAAGTTGTGATGGACAAGTACTAGTTGTTCAAGATTTGTTAGGAATGTACGATAAGATAAAACCAAAATTTGCAAAAAGATACATGAATTTATCTGAAGATATTGTAAAATCACTTGATATTTTCAAAAAAGATGTGGAATCAGGAGTGTTTCCTGCAGCAGAGCACTGGTTCTCAATGAATGAAGAAGAGCTAAAAAAATTACGTGAACAAATTGGTAGCTAAAAAGAGGATAAAGAAAAGAGATCATCCATCTTTAGATATTGTTAGTTCACATGGTGTAGAATTATCTGGAAAAAAAATTGTACTTTGTGTTGCAGGAAGTGTTGCAGCATACAAAGCAATTGAACTTGCAAGATTACTTATGAGACATGGAGCAGATGTTACATGTGTAACAAGTAATGCCGCTACAAAATTAATACAGCCTGATTATTTCAAATGGGCTACTGGGAATGAGGTAATTACAAAACTTACAGGTGAACTAGAACATATTAGATTAGCAGATTATAATAAATCAGATCTAGTAATAGTATATCCAGCCACTGCAAATACACTAGGAAAATTAGCAAATGGTATTGATGATACACCAATTTCTACTGTACTTACTGTAGGGTTTGGATCAAAGATTCCAATTCTAATGTGTTTGGCTATGCATGATTCAATGTATGAGAATTTAGCTGTAAAAAAGAATATACAATTTCTGAAAAACAAAATTGAGTTTATTTCTCCTCAAATGATTGAGGGAAAAGCAAAAGCTTCAGAACCAGAAGATGTTTTAGAATATGTTTTAAAGAAATTTGGATTCTCATCAGCATTAAAGAATAAAAAAGTGTTAATGACTGCAGGCCCAACAATTGAACATATAGATCCTGTACGAGTAATTACAAATCAAAGTACAGGAAAAACAGGAGTAAGTTTAGCATCTGAATTAGTTTCTGCAGGAGCCAAAGTTACTTTTGTTTATGGTCCCGGAGAAGAAAAACCACCCAAGGGTGCAAAGATTATCAATGTATTATCTAGTAAAGAGATGTTCAACGCTGTTAAAAGAGAATTAAAGAAAAAATTCGATATTGTAATTATGACTGCAGCAGTTGCTGATTATATTCCAACAAATCCAAGCAAGAAAAAGATCAAAAGTTCAAAAAATAAAATTAAAATCAGCCTCAAAAAAGCACCAAAAATTATAGATCAAATCAAAAAATTTCAAAAAAATGTATTGTTAATAGGTTTTAAGGCAGAGACAAATCTAACAAAAAACCAATTAATCAAATCAGCACAAAAAAAATTAAAAGAATCATCTTCAGATATGATAGTAGCAAACGACATTGGTTCATCAAGATATAAGAAAAATCCTCAAAACAATCAGGTAATTATTGTAGATACTGAGAAAGTTGTTGTGTCAAAATGGATGAATAAACAAAAAATTGCAAAGTTTATCAAAAAACAAATTGAACAAAAAATAAAATGAAAAAATCAGAACTTCGAAAACTAATTGTAGAGTATAAAAAAATCGAACTAAAATCAAAAAAATTAAAGGATAAAAAATTGCAAGAGAAATTGGGTCAAATTGAACATAGATACTATCATGAAACTGGTAGAATGCTAAAATCTGATCTTGAAGATATTACATAAAATATATCATAGGTTAGTGATTCTACAAATGAAATTGAATAATATAGAATACAAACAAAGAAACATAAAAATTTGGAATGAGGTTGCTCCTCGTTATCATAAAAGATGGGCTAGTGTAAGTATAGGACCATTTCAAAGTACTACAAAATTAATAGAATTAGTAGATATTAACAAGGGTAACACAGTATTAGATCTTGCATGTGGTACAGGTGTAGTAACAAAAAAAATTCGAAACAAGGTTGGTAATTCAGGATATGTTATAGGTGCTGATACTTCAATTACTGCAATTAGAATAGCAAAAAAGTGGAATGAAAGAAAACCAAATTTAGATTTTGTAAATGTCGATGCAGAAAAGTTTAGTTTTTTAAAAAAATTTGATATCGTTACTTGTCAATATGCACTTTTCTTCTTTCCAAATGCCCAAAAAGCATTAAAAAATATAAGAAATAGCCTCAAAAAATCAGGCAAGATAGGAATTTCTGTTCATGGTAGAAAAGAGAGGGTTCCTTTCTTTAGCAGTATTTTAGATTCAGTAATTCAATACATTCCAGATTATCTTCCTTCTGGTGCACCAAATCTTGATAGATTTGGTACAAAATCTGCATTAAGAAAAGAGATCAGTAAAGCAGGATTCTCAAAAATATTTGTAAAAGAATTTGTTTTTCATTATAGTCCTGGAAAATTTGAAGATTATTGGAGAAATTATATTAAATATATTCCAAAGCCTCTAAAAGAAAAACTAGATGCTTTAGAATATTCAAAAAGAAAAGAATTGAAACAGTTAGTAAAAGAAAAATCCACTCGATATACAAAGAAAAATGGTAAAATTTTATTTCCATGGCAAGTTTTAATTTTAACAGCAAAATACTAGAAAATCGGAGAAATAGAAATGCGTAAAGATAGAAAAGAGAAAGAAGAAAAACCAAAAAAATCTGACTTTAAAGCATTTCTTAAAAAAAGAGCACCAATTTACCTGGGTATAATTGGATTGTTTATACTATTTGTAGTTCCTGATTTAATGAAAGGGGATTTAGAGAGTAGTTTTCCAGAACTTTCATCTGAAGAACAACAAGTTGTTGATATCTTGATGGGATATAATGGACCAAATGAATCTGGATTAACTGTGATGGATGCAATAGAAATGAAAATTGATGAAGAATATTCAGACAAAAGAATTTATGATAACAAGAAAACTAAAGTGGAATTAACTGTTTCAAGTATAGGTTCAGAAGAGTATCAAGTTGTTTTGAATTTTGAATCACATAAAGGAGAAATGAATTATAATTGGAATGTAGATATAAGTTCTGGAAAAATAACATCAAATAATCAAGAATCAAAATACATCATAGATTTAGTAGATTTTTATGATTAGGCTCAAATTGTGACTAAATCCTTAGTAAATTTATGCATTACAATTGGTTGAGATTTCACAATTAAAGAATCTTCTATTCTAATTCCAAATTTATTTTCAATATAGATTCCAGGTTCTACAGTAATTGCCATATTTTCTTTTAATTTTGTTTTACTTTTGTATGAAACAGTTGGAAGCTCATGTACTTCTAATCCTATTCCATGACCAGTAGAATGGATAAAGTATTGACCATAGTTTTTTTCTTTAATATATTTTCTACAAGCATAATCTACATCTTTGCAATCTACATTGGGTTTAACAGCTTTCAAACCAAGTTTTTGAGATTCTTTTACAATTTCATATGCTTCGTTTGCTTGCGCTGAAATTTTTCCTAATGCAAATGTTCTAGTTGCATCAGAAACATATCCATTGTATCTTAGTGTAAGATCAGTTATTACAAGATCACCATTCTTAAATTTTCTTTGAGAAACTTGAGCGTGAGGGAAAGCGCCGTTAGGACCCCCAGCTATAATAAGAGGATTAAGTGTAGATTTGTATCCAGTATCAAACATTTGTTGCTCCATTGCATATATCATCAAAATTGTTTGTAATTCTGATTCTTTTTGACCTACTTTCATCTTTTTTAAGCAAATCTCGAACATTTCATCGATGATTTTAGAAGCTTTTTTGAGTATTTGGATCTCTTTTTCGTCTTTAATCATACGAGAATTATAAAATGGTTCTGTAGATGATTTTATTTTTGGAATAGATTTTTTCAGAGACATCATAATAGAATAATTTTGGCAATCAGAACAAACTTGATTTTGCTTAATTTTTTCTATAAGAGATGAAATCAGGCCAGTTCCACGTTCCGCTGTAATTACATCACAATCTTCAGATTCTTCTCTTACTCTTCCCACTTCAAGTTCTGGAGCAATGATGGTTGTTTTTCCATTTTTTTCAAGCAATCCTATTGCCTCACCCCAAAATCCAGTCATGTAAAATAAATTTTCAGGCTCAAATGTGACTAGGGTATCACAACCGATCTTTTGGGCATGTTTTAGAAGATTTTTTCTTCGCTGTTTCACACAAAAAAACCTCTGTTTCTTAATTTATGTATGATGTAAAGTTTGTATATGGAAATTTAGATCGGAACTTTGTGACAGAAGAAAAGAAGAAGAAAGTAGTTGCATTACTATCAGGAGGTTTAGATAGTCAACTTGCAATTAAAATGATGCAAGAACAAGGTTTTGAAGTTTCAGCTGTTGCAATAAAAACTCCTTTTTGTGATTTCGATTGTGGAAGAGGTTGTGGATTTGAAATTAGAGAAAAAGCTGATGATCTTAATATTAATTTAAAGACAGTTTATCTTGGTGATGAATACATTGAGATGTTAAAACATCCAAAACATGGAATTGGTGCTGGTTTTAATCCATGTATTGATTGTCGAGCAATGATGTTTGATGCTGCAAAAAAACACATGGAAGAAATTGGTGCAGAATTTATTATTTCAGGTGAAGTATTAGGTCAACGTCCAATGAGTCAACATGGACCAGCATTAAGAACTATTGAAAAAGAATCAGGTCTTGTTGGAAAAATTGTAAGACCATTGTCAGCAGGATTACTACCAGAAACAGATCCTGAAAGAAATGGATTGATCAAAAGAGAGAATCTTGGAATGATTAGAGGCAGAACAAGAAGAATTCAATTACAGATGGCAAAAGAATATGGAATTGAAAATCCACCGAACGCAGGAGGAGGTTGTCTATTAACAGAACCACAATTTGGAGTTAAAGCAAAAGATTTGTTTGAACATACTGAAACTCCAACAATTAACGATGTTGATTTGTTAAAAATTGGAAGACATTTTAGATTAGATGAAGAAACAAAATTTGTTGTTGGAAGAAATAAAGATGAGAATGAAATGATCAAAGCAATAGCATTACCAGGAGATATTTTACTTGAAGCTAAAGATTACGTAGGACCAGTTTCAATTTTGCGTGGTAAGAATGCAAAAATACATGTAAAATTTGCATCATCTATAACTTTAAGATATTCAGATGCACCAAAAGATCAACACGGAATTGTTACAGTCAAAAACGATAATTCATCTGAAGAAATCAGTACTGAAATTGCAATAGAACAGTCTTACATTAAATTTAGAATGTAGGCATGAAATTTTTTAAAAATTAGTTAAAACTAAGGAAGAGTTTTTGAGGGAGTAGATCGCATTTTTAGTAAGAATGCAAAAACATGAAACTCCTACATATCTAAAGGCTATAACGATTAGAGACATCAGTGATATTCATTCTATCAAAGAAGATATCAAGAAGGAGATGATTTTGATTCTAAGAGTTACACCATTAGCACAAAAAGATGTGGAGCAGCTTCGTAAAGTAGTTGAAGAGTTGTATTCCATTGCAAAAGCTGCTGGTGCAGAGATCGCAAGATTAGGAGAAGAAAGAATAATTATTGCTCCATCTAGTATAAAGATCTGGAAACCAGAATATGATCTAAAATAGTTTTATTGCTTCTTGAATTTGAGGATAATGAGTAGGTATTCTATACATTCGTCTAATATTCATAGCAAGATTTTCTGATTTTTTACGTTCTCCATGATTTACTAGTACTCTTCGAAGTTTTGGCCTTAGTCTTTGTACAAATGACATCAACTGATTATAATCACTGTGACCGCTGAATCCATCTAATCTTTCAACACTACAATCGATAGTAACAGCTTCAACTTTACCTTCTTTTCCTAACATGTATACTTGTTTAGAACCATCAAGAACTCTTCTTCCCATAGTACCATTAACTTGATAAGAAACAAACAATACTTTATTTTTTTTGTCAGGTGCAATGTTTTTGAAGTATTCTAAAACAGGACCGCCTTCTAACATTCCTGATGTTGCTAAGATAATGCATGGTGAATTTTCTCTCATTGGTTCTTCCCTAGCATCTGCATGTTCAATATTAGTGAAATATTCAGAATCAAATGGATTATCATCAGTCTCTAAGATCTTTTGTTTGAGTTCTCTTGCTAGGTATTCTGGATAGGATTCATGAATAGCTGATGCTTCAGAAATCATTCCTTCTGTAAAGACTGGTGCTTCAACCATTTCTCCAGATTTCATATAGTGATCAATCACCATCATGATTTCTTGTGCACGGCCAACTGCTGGAATAGGTATCAAAACTTTACCATTATCTGCTAAAGTGTTGTTTACTGCATTAATGAAAGCAGATTCTACCTCTTGTCTAGTTGGTTGAATATCTTCTTTAAGACCATAGGTACTTTCGATCAATAGTGTTTCTACTCTTGGAAAATTCCAGCTAGCAGCTTCAAACAGAATACTTTTTCCAAATTTTATATCACCTGAATAAACAAAGTTATGATTACCATTTCCAATATGAAAATGACATAAGGCAGAACCTAGAATATGACCTGCATTTGCAAGAACTAATTTTATGTCAGGAGAAATATCTGTAACAGTTCCATAGGGTAAAGTAATTGTCTGTTTCATAATTTGTTTAACATCCCGTTCTGAGTAAATTGGGTTTCTGCCTTGTGCAATAGCTACTTTAATTGCATCTAATTGAATTAGATTCATCATAGGAAGAGTTGGTTCTGTACAATAAATTGGACCTTTGTAACCATATTTACACAATGTTGGTAAGAATCCAGTATGATCTAAGTGTGCATGTCCAATTACTATTGCATCAAGTTCGTCTAATGTTAGATTTAGAGAATCTAGTCTTGGAAATGCATCCATTGGTGAGCGTGCACCAGGGTTAATTCCACAATCAATTAAGATCTTACTTTCAGGAGTGGATAATAACATGGAAGATCTGCCAACTTGTCCAAATCCACCAAGAGTATAAAGAGAAACTTCAGTTCTTTGAGATAATCTAGGTCTGAAAATGTCATCGCCAACTTGTTTAAGTTGTTTAGTTCTCTCAGAAGAGGATTGTTTTAGAGTTGCATTAATTGTTTGAATAGTACGTGAAGGTATAGTTGTAGCTTTTCTAATACGTAATCTCCATCCGATTTTCTCAGTAACCTCAGCATGATTGAATTCCTTTGCATCTCTTTGTAGTAACCAAGGTCTTTTTGCTTCAACTGAGACTTCACCTGTAGCTGTGTCAAAGATAGTTCCTTGTAGATTTGCTTCTTTTGGAACACATTCTGCAAGAATTCGTCTAGCTTCATCTTCAGGTTTTCTAATTGATTCATCAGTTCTTACAACAATTCTTTTTTTTATTATATTTACAAGATTTGATATTGTTTCATTATTTTCTATCAGATAACGAGGAGTCTTTGTGTAAAGAGCAATTCGTGGTCCTTCGTATTCTATTTTTGTAATATTTGCCTCCTTGGGAATACTTTGCAGTATAATGGCCATTATATTTTGGCTAGAAGATAATTCTTTTTGTTGTTGTTTTCTTTGCATTAAATCACTAAAGTTCGATGACTACTTTCTTTTGTTCATCGGTCAAAAGACGGAATCCATCTTTATCCATTATTGCGATGTTAATCCCATCGCCAGTACCAATATTCCTAACTATTGCAGCTTTAACAGCTCTTAAAGCTATTTTTTTTGCTTCATCAACTGTAAGATCTTCTTGATATTCCTCTTCAAGTAAACCATAAGCTACTGGTGAACCGCTACCAGTTGTGACAAATGATTTCTCTTCAACTGAACCAAACATATCAATGTTAAACAATGCAGGACCATTTGTATCATAACCACCAATCAAGATATCAGCCATGAATGGGTAACCTCTATTTTGATGGAATATCAATGAACAAAGTCTTGCAATTGAATGAATTGCGATTGGGCTTGCTTTTTCAACTCTGTGTAGATTAGAATGATAACGTAAAATATCAACAATATTTTGTGCGTCTGCTACACCACCAGCTAAGGTTAATCCTGCGTGTAAGTCGATTTTTTGAATTTTCATTGTGTTTTTGTTCGCAATAAAATAACCTGCACTAGCTCTCATATCAGCACATAATACAACACCGTCTTTGGTTTTGATACCTACAGTGGTAGTCCCGTGCAGAATTTTTTCTTCAACATTGTTCGACAAAAAATACACCTATTAAGATAAAGTAAGTGGCATGTCACCCTTTTAAATAACTTTTTGTTCCTTTGAAATCATAAATAATGACAAAAAATCAAGATCGCATGCAATCGCATACGATGGAATTACCTAGGCTCATTGAAATTGGTGAGAAGAATATTTCTGATTTTGGAAGGTTTCTAAATTCATTAAATAAACCAAAAAAAGTTTCTTTAATAGCTGGAATAAATGTTCAAAAAGTTTTAAGGAAAAAAATTGAAAAATCACTCAAATCAAAAAAAATTCAATTTATTTGGCATACATCAAAAGATAATCAAATAAAATCATTGAATCAAATTCAAAAAGATGTTAAAAAAGATAATTCTGATTTGATTGTTGGTATTGGTGGAGGTCGTTCTGTAGATACAGCAAAAATGATTTCATATAATTTGGGTAAACAATTTGTAAGTTTGCCAACTGCAGCCTCTCATGATGGAATGGCAAGTCCGTTTGTCTCTGTAAAAAGTAACATACCACATTCAATTATGGCATCTGCGCCTATGGGTGTTTTTGTAGATATTGATGTAATTAGGAAAGCTCCTTCTAGATTGTTAGCTAGTGGTTGTGGAGATCTTATTGCAAACATGATAGCAGTAAAGGATTGGCAATTAGGTCACAAAAAGAAGAAGGAATACTATGGAAGATATGCAGCAGATCTGGCAATGATGAGTGCTAAGATAGTTATGGAAAATTCTTCTAAATTTGCAAAGAAAGGATTGGATGCAAGGATAATTGTAGAAGGATTGATCAGTGCAGGAGTAGCATCATGTATTGCAGGAAGTAGCAGACCATGTTCTGGTTCAGAACATCTTTTTTCACACGCACTTGATAAAATTGCTCCCGGTATTGGACTTCATGGAGAGAAATGTGGAATTGGCACTATAATGATGACAAAATTACATGGACAAGATTGGAAAAAAATTATAAAGACATTGAAAGATGTTGGAGCTCCAACAACTGCAAAACAAATTGGTCTTAAACCAGATGTAATAATAAAAGCTCTAACTATTGCACAAGGATTAAGACCAGAGAGATATACAA
This sequence comes from Nitrososphaerota archaeon, assembly GCA_022573895.1. Classification (GTDB taxonomy): domain Archaea; phylum Thermoproteota; class Nitrososphaeria; order Nitrososphaerales; family Nitrosopumilaceae; genus Nitrosopumilus. Next base: position 39,671 of record JACZTB010000002.1, on the reverse strand, counting down.
TTTTAAATGAAGTTAAAATGACTGAACAAAGAGCAATGAGTCTTGCAAAGAGTACTAAAGTAATTTGATTTAAGCAGCTTTTTGTTCAGGTGCTTTTTCTTTTATTTCAGATTTTTTTTCCTGAGTTTGTTTATTGACATGTGTTTCAACAAAACTTGCTTTTTCCAAAGTTGGAACAAACTTGAAAATATCTAATTGAATAAAGTGTTTTATTATTTGCAAACCATCTGCACGTAAAATTTCCTCAGGAATTGTAATGCTTACTTCTTTATCCTTCAAGTCAAAGGCAATTTTTGAATTCTCTACAGGTAATCTGTTTTTAAGAATTCCATCAACCTTGTCACTTGGAGAATCAAGTGATTTTATTACATTTACATCATATAGAATTGTTTTTCCTGCGTATCTGTGGTTGTAATCCATTTGGACTCTACCAGATCCAATAAAACGAATAATTCCTTTTTTATTATCAACTTCAATTGTATCACCTACGGAAACTTTTTCTGCATCTTCACCTAGTTTTCTTATAGGAATCATCCTAATTTTTTTAGAATCTCTTTCACCAAAACCTTTGTCAGGACTAACTTCAACTGTAAGTTTATCTCCAACAGTTGTTTTTGCAAGTGCTTCATCTAATCCTTTGAGAACAGGATAAGATACTTCACCAATGGAAACTAGTTTTGGTTGATATTTGACATTTTGTTCATAAATAGAATATTTTTTTGCATCTTCTTCAATCGTGGTATCAAAGACCTCGTCACTATCTTTTACCTTTGCAGTATAGTCTACTAGAATTAAAGAACCTTTATTGAAAGTCAATGTGATCGGTCTCGAATTTCCTTATATTAAGTTAACAGAGTTTAGAGAGCTTTTAGTTTTTCTTCTGCAGTTTTAAGTCCTGCTTGAGCATCTGTATCATATCCCATCATTGCTAAGGTAGATGAAATTGCAGAAATAGTTCGCATTACATGATATGGACTAACTTCTCCCATACATCCAACTCTGAATACCTTTCCTTTAAGATCACCAAATCCACCTGCTACTAAGACTCGGAATTTGTTTGCTAGTGTGTTTCTGAAGGTCTTGTCTTCTAGTCCATCCAAATAATTTAATGCAACAATTGTTATCGAGCGATCTTCTTCTTTTGTAACATATGGTGTTAAACCAATTGCACTTAATCCAGAGTATAATGCATCAGAACAAATTTTGTGACGTTTATAGGCATTCTGTAATCCTTCTTCTAACAATATTGTTAGGGCTTCTCTATATGCATAAAGTAAAGGTAATGCAGGAGTAAAAGGAGTATGTTTGGATTCTTCATAGTATTGAAAGTATCTTGCTAAATTGAAGTACATTGTGGATGGTGGATTTTCTATCATGTATTTTTTGGCTTTAGCACTTACAGATATCGGAGAAATTCCTGGAGGAGCAGCAAGTGCTTTTTGTGCTCCAGTTAGACATACGTCAATATTCCATTTATCCACTGGAAGTTCAACACCACCAAGTAAAGAAACAGAATCTACAACATAAAATGTATCATTTCTAGATGTCAAATCAGATACTTTGTCAAGATAATTTACCATTGTTCCAGTAGAAGTTTCATTATGAACAACATAGAATGCTTTAACATCTTTATTGTTATCAAATGCTTCTTTTATTTGATCAAAAGTTGCATTTTGTCCGGGTGGACTTTCAAGTCTAACAACATTAGCTCCTTGACCTTCAATAAGTTGCGATAGTCTACTACTAAATTCTCCATTTACAGGAATTAAAATTTTATCACCTTTTTTAACTAGATTAATTACACTAGCTTCTACAGCACCTGTTCCAGATGCAGATAAGGCCACAATATCATTTTGTGTTTGAAATACTTTTTGAGTTTTTTCAACAACATCAGTGTATAACTCAACAAAATCATCACTTCTATGATTAATAATTGGTGCAAGCATTGCCCTCATTACTCTATTAGGTACATTTGTTGGACCTGGAAGCATTGAAAGATATTCCATGTGTTATCTACGATGTCAGTGAGATATGGGGTTTATTTATAATTAGAGATTTTTCAAACGATCTTTTGCACTAATGTTGATCAAAAAATTTTTTGTTTCTTTGGGAACAAGATCATCCCATTTTTGATCGCTGATTATTAGATTACGAATATTAGTTCCAGATAATTCATCTCTTTTCAAAAATGGAATAGAAATTACTTGAACAGATCTTTTTGAATACAGATGTTTTGTTAGTTCATCATTTGAAAAAACTATATCAAATTTTGGGATGATAGTATCTATTTTTTCAATCCATTCAACATGATTATCCAAATCTGGGATAAAATAAATTGAAATTTTATCTTTCATTAAATCATCAATTGAAGATAGAATCATTTCTTTTCGTTCCTCAGCAGAGAATGGATCGTTTTTTTGTGCAGGTTTGTTGGAACTACCCAAACCTACCCATAATTTATCAACTTTTGATAGTGCAAATCGAAATGCTTCAAGATGCCCCAAGTGAAAAGGTTGGAATCTTCCAATCAGCAAGCCATTCATACAAAAATATAGAAAATTTCTTTTTAAAAAACTATCATAAAGAGTTCCAATTAATAAAAAAACTATGGATCTTCTAAAAATTAATGGGGGATATGGTGAAGGGGGAGGACAAATAATACGTTCAGCAATTGCACTTTCATGTATTACAAAACAACCAATTCATCTGGAAGATATAAGAAAAAATAGGAAAGTTCCAGGATTAAGACCACAGCACCTTACTGCTATAAAAATTCTTCAAAAAGTTGCAAATGCTAAAGTGATTGGGGCAGAAATAGGTTCTACTGAATTTAAATTCATTCCAAGTAATATTGAAAATTTAGAATTAGTTGAAGATGTAGGAACAGCTGGTAGTATTTCTTTAATTTTACAAGTCTTAATTCCTGTAGTTGCTATTTCTCAAAAAAAACTCAGTTTAACAATTAAGGGCGGTACAGATGTACTTTGGAGTCCTCCTATCGACTATACTCAACATGTACTAAAAAATGCATATTCTAGAATGGGAGTAGAATTTTCACTGAAACTAAATAAACGTGGTTATTATCCAAAGGGAGGTGGAGAAATTAATTTACAAGTATATCCTTCTCGTATAAAATCAATTTCATTTACAGAACGAAAAACAAATTCCGTTAAATTAATTTGTACATTTTCAAAACTTCCTATTGAAAAAATTGAAAATCACATTCAAGAGATTAAAAAGAAATTAACTAAAGAAAATTTTATTGTCAAAACAGAAATTAAAAATCAAGAAGCAAAAGATTTAGGAGCATCTTTGTTAATTTACAGCATTGATGAACATTCTATTATAGGAGTTGATACGTTGTTTGATAAAGAGACACAAAGGTTTGATTTAGATTTTGATAAATTTGTTAAAAATCCACTAGGAGTAGATGAAAATTTAGCAGATATGCTTGTTGTACCTGCAAGTTTAGGTCAGAAAAAAACTACATTTCAAGTTAGAAAAATTACAAAACATTTAGAGACAAATTTGTTTGTAACATCAAAAATTACAGGTTGTAAATATGGTATTGAAAAATTAGCTAATGGATTTGAGGTAATTATTGAGGGAATATCAGACTCCTGCATCAAGTAAAGATGCAAGAAATAGAATCGCTAATGATAAAACTACTGTAATTTCTCCAAGAATAATGATTTTTTTTCTTAGTTTTTGAATTTGAGTCTTTGACATTTGTTTTGACATAATTTTTTCTTCTACATCCTTACGAATTATTCGAATATGTACAGCATATGTAATGACTAGTATGATAACAAGAATTATCTTAATAATTAAAAATGTTCCATAACTTGTTGCAACAAGAAGTTCAGGTTTACTAAGCAACACATGTGAACTATACAATCCAGTTGCCATTAAAATAATCAACGATGGAACAGCAATTTTGTTAAATCGTTTTCCAACACGAATCATTATTTGCATTCTTTCTTCAAGGGAATCAGTCATTGTTTTTAGAAGTGGAGAAAATACAATACCAATGAAAAGTGAACCGCCTATCCATATTGCAGCTGCAACAAGATGAATCCAAGTAAGAATTGCTTGCTCTAGTGCAGTCATAGAATATGATATTTTAAATCAAATATTATGCATTTGGTTCTTAACAACCTTTTTTAGTTGTACATAATTGGATAGCATTGAAATGGAACTTCAAAGTAAGATGATAGTTTATGTTGCAATTGCTGGCGTTCTAGCTATGATGGGAGGATTTTTTTACTATGGCAGTCTCGATACTGTACCGCTTGAGCAAGTTGAGATTAAATTAACAAACGTAGAACTAAGAGATATTAACACCATAGATAACCAAGCAAGATTTGATGTTACATTTCTTATAAAGAATCCAAGCGATAAAACATTTACAGTTTCACAAATTGACTACCAGCTTTATGATGATGGAATACTATTAGGTTCAGGACAGTACTCTACAGCAGATATTGCGTTGCCTGGAAGAGCTGGATTTTTTCCAGGCACAGAAATTCCTTTGAAAAATATTTTTGTTCTTAACAAATCTGAAGTAAATCCAGAAATTTATCAAGCTGCCATAGAAAATAGAATCGATAGTTTTTCAGTGAAAGGAATTATCACTGTTCAATCTTCATGGATTACTATTGAAAAAGAATTCAAAGCAGAGCTTTAATTGAAAAAGTGGGCCGAGTGAGATTCGAACTCACGATCACCGCCGTGTCGAGGCGGTATCCTAACCAGCTAGACTACCGGCCCATTGAAAAACAAGACTAGATACTAGCATTATTAACGTTTAACAAAAGAAAGAATTCGTGAAATAGTTGACAGAGAATTTTACTAAAGAAGAAAAAAGAGGCTTCTATAAGGCAATTTATTCAAGAAGAGATGTAAGATCTCATTTTATCTCAAAACCTATAGAAGATGATATTTTATCAAAAATTCTACATGCTGCACATCATGCTCCATCAGTAGGATTTTCTCAACCATGGAATTTTATCTTGATAAAAGATATTAAAACAAAAAAGAAAATCAAAGAATCTTTTGAAGAAGAAAAAAATCGTTCATCAAAATTAGTTGAAGAACCCAAGAGATCAAAGTATCTTTCATTCAAGCTAGAAGGAATTTTAGAATCCCCAGTGAATCTTTGTGTAACATATGATCCTACAAAATTTGGTCCTTTTATTATTGGCAGATCAAGTATCCCTGAGGCAGGACTATACAGTGTATGTTGTGCAATCCAAAATTTATGGTTATCAGCAAGAACAGAAGGAATAGGTCTTGGATGGGTAAGTATTCTTTCAAATGAAACTCTGAAAGAAACTTTGGCTTTACCAGAACATGTTGTTCCTGTTGCATACTTGTGTTTAGGGTATATTGATGAATTTGCTGAAAAACCAGATCTTGAAACTGCAGGTTGGTTACCAAGACTGAAACTAAAAGATGTTGTATATTTTGAAAAATGGAATGATAAAGAAAACAAAAACTGGGATAGTATTAAAGAAATGATCAGAGATAATCTTGATTACGCTTAAATAATTAAGAATGTTTTTTTTTGCTGGGCTTGTGGCGCAGAGTCATTTGACGCGAAGTATGGATAGCGTGGTAACCTCCTAAGTTACAGGTCGAGGGATCGAAGCCCCCCAAGCCCGTTAAATTTTAAAAGTCACAGGAATTTATATACAAAGACAGGTGGTTGGAGATATGAAAGTTGTAGTTATTTCTGGAAGTCCAAGAAAAAACGCTCTTACACAAGTTATGATGAAGTATGTTTATGATTATACAAAATCAAAAAATACAGACACAAAATTGATCAATCTTTCAGATGGTCAAATTGAATGCTATAGAGGATACGGTGAAGAATACAATGAAGCTACAAAGATGGCGTCAAATGACATTACGGATGCAGATGTATGGTTAATAGGAACTCCAATCTATAATTCATTTTTTAGTTCAGCGTTGAAAAATTTATTTGAATATATCAATTATAAAAAAACTGCAGGAAAGGTATCTGGAATGGCAATTTTAGCTTCTGGAAATATTGGTTTTATAGACGTTCAGACATTAATCACACAATTGTTATCATACTTTAGAGTAGTAGCAAATCCTAAGGCTGTATTTCTAACCACAGATGCGATCACTGATAATTCTGTTTCAGATGTAGATGCACAAAATAGACTAAAAGCAATGGTAGATGAAACTTTGGAGATTGCGTCTAAATTGTGTCAAGATTAGGGTATTGAATATTACTGTGAAAATTTTAAAACAGTACAATTACCGTCAAAAATAATCTCGGTTTAAACATCATTTAAGTTTATGATCCTAAATTTGTATTCAAAAGGACCATCTTCATTTACAGTAGTTTGAGTAAAGTGTACTACTTCATGATTGTTTCCTATAACATATTCATCATTATCAAAAATCTGTATTATAGCAGAATAATCATAAACATGATTTTAAATTGTTCCTTTAACAAATCCCTATGTAAGTTGATTATCTGTAGAGATACTCATTTGAATAGTAGATTTTTCAATTTCTATAGAATTGCTAATTGGGATATTTCAGTTTAACAATCTATTGGTTTTGCAAATGAATTTGTATTAGAAGATACAATGATTAACAACCTAGATGTAACAATAACTGCAAAGATTAAATTTATAGATATTATGGAATGACCCCATATTCAGAATAAAAAATTTGTTCCAATTCACTTATGTTTAAACTTCAAAAGTAAAATATTAACATGATGTAAAAATTATAATATTAAGTTTGAAAAAAGATCCAACAGAATTATGTTCATGTAAGTGCCATTATGGTGGTGCTGTAAGTTGTCCCAGTTGTAAGAATAATCATGGTATGGAAAGTTGCCATTGTAAAGATTAAAACTATTCACTTAGTTTTTTTTATAAGCTAATATTCTCAGATTAGGCAATTCAGTTTTTAATGATTCAATCTGAACAAGAGTTTGCAGATTATAAATTTCTTGATTTAATCTTTCAATTTCACTATCTTTTAGTTTCACAGACTCTTTTATGTCATTTAATTCAAAAGATAATTCATTTTTAATTTGTTTTATTTCAGATAGATTAACTTGACTATTGATAGTTGTAGTAAGAATGGTTTGTGTGCTACTCAAGTTTTTTTTCAGTGTCAGTATGCACTTGTTCATGTTTATGCAGATAATCTACACTTTTTTGGGACATCCAACATGCAAATGTAAGAAACCACGTAATAGGGACTGCTATCATAAAAATAATATTTGTTATTGATGCATAGTCATAAAAGATTGGCCAAAGTCCTGTTAGTACTGCCGCAAAAATTCCTGTTATTACCGTTGCTAGCTGATTTCTTAAATATCCCATCAATTCTTTGAAAAAATCATTGTTTATAACAGTAATGCTAAAAATCATAAAGTAAAATAATTAAAAAAGAAAAAAGAGTCGAATTTATTCGTCTTTTTCAGAGATAGTAGTAGATTTAGGCGTATCAGATTGTAAGATTTGGATCTTTTGTAGTAGTTCAGTTCTCAGATCTCTTGCAACTCTTCTTACAGTTGGTCTTGGAACACCAAGTTCATCAACAACTTTGGAATAGATATCCTGCTTATCAGTTACACCTTTGTCAAGATAAGAGTTAATTGCTTCTTTAATTACCGTGCTTTGATTTGTACGATTCAACAAATACTAAATTTTATTTGTTCTATATAAGACTAACTTCTTAAATTTCTAAAATCTCATATATAATATATTTAGATTTTTCATTTGTTAGAAAAATAAAAATTCAACAAGTATTCAACGATAAATTTTTCAACAAAAAATGTATTGATTGCTATGAATTTTTCAACATACTTAAAGTATCTATAAGAATTTTCAAGTGGATTTTCACAAAAGACTCTTATGATAAGATAATTGATAAATTTTGATGACTATAGCAAATATTGAAACAAATTTTGGAAAGATTTCATTTAAACTTATACCTGAATTAGCTCCAGAAACGGTTAGAAATTTTGAAAAACTAGCTAAAGATGGATTCTATAATGGAACTCTTTTCCATAGAGTTATTCCTGGATTTATGATTCAGGGAGGTGACCCAAATACAAAAACCGATAATAAGGGTTCATGGGGAATGGGGGGACCAGGATATAGCATTAAGGCTGAATTTAGTTCAAGAACTCATTTGCGAGGTATAGTTTCCATGGCTAGATCACAGGATCCAAATAGCGCAGGCTCACAATTTTTCATAGTAATGGGTGATAGTACATTCCTTGATAGACAATATACTGTATTTGGTGAAGTGATGGAAGGTATAGATGTTGCAGACAAAATTGTAAATCTTAAAAGAGATGGCAATGATTGTCCATTAGAAAAAATACAAATGATTCGTGTAACTGTGGAATAAATGAATGTGAAAGTTTTTGGATTTTTAATAATTCTATTGATAATATCTGTAATTCCTATAGCTGATGCCCAGTTTGCTGAAAAAGCTGTACAGAGATCTGTAGAGGTTATTATAAATTCAGTCGGCGAGATTCATGTCAAACATGTTGTTGCTTTGTCAAATGTTCCAAGACAGGTTGAATTGATTGATGGAATAGTTTCAAATCTTTTAGTAACAGACGAGCAGGGAGTAGAAAAACAAGTCAATGTTATTGGAGATAATAGTAAAGTGTTGATTTTACCATCTAATAGAGATTCAATTATAGAATACAACCTTGATCAAGTACTTTCTCAAAAAAATGATTTATGGACATGGAGTTTCAGATATCTTGAAATAACTTCTTTTATTTTACCTGAAGAAGTAGATTTGTTATTTGTTAATGAGAGACCTGTTTTCTTGGGTGAAAAAAATGGATTTCTATGTCATGGATGTCAAATCCTTTTAGAATATTCAATTAATGAACCAAAAAATATCATACAAGTAAATTGGGAAGACAAAGAATTTCTTGTAGAGGTTAGAACTTTGGCAAAAATTGAAAGTTTTGATTTCAATCAACCTACAAAAAAAATTAGTTTTAAAGTAAATGACAATAATCAATTTGTCACAATAATAATTCCTTTAGAATTGTTGTGGGAACCATATTCAGTATTTCTTTATGATGAAAAAATTGATCAGCATAAATTCAACAATAATGGAACTCATGTTTGGCTTAACATGAGACCAGAAACTTCAGGAGAAATTACAATTATAGGAACCACAGTAATTCCTGAATTTCCAATAATTGCTCCATTAGCAATAGGATTTTTGATGATTCTTGTTATGCCACTAATGAGAAAAGTCAATCTCCGCTAGAACCGCACGAACAGAAACCATATTCATCAATTCTAACATTACAAACTGGGCATTTTTCACCATAATCTACTTCCCATGGTTCCTTTCCATAAAGCTTGAAATGATCATCAATTTCTAATGGTATGTCCCTTTTCTTTTCCAATGATATGTATAGGTATTACAACTATACATACATTATCGGAAAAAAATCATGAAAGTTGAATGTGGTTGTCATTGTATAAAGTGTAAAAGTACAGATCTTGAATCAAATAGAATTGGAGAAGTTAAGAAAGGGAAATATTTTGATATGCATCATACATGTAACCAGTGTAATACACATTTTGATCATTTAGATGGAGAAACTTTTTCTAATTGTAAAAAGTGTAATTATTCTGCTAATTAGATACTAATGATTCTTGAATAAAATAATGAGTTCTGTTCTCATAAGAGTTTTTCATAATTTCTTTGTGTGATGCCATTTTTGCTAAAGCTTTTGATACATCTAATGGACTTGCAGCCCAACCATATTCTCTGAGTTGTTGAACAGTTTCAGTGACTGTTCTTGGAGAATCAAAGAATTTGCTTGTTTCTAAAATTCGTAATTTTGATTTAATTTCATGAGAAGTAATGTTTTTTGGTTCATTAAATTCTGGCTCATATAATTCAGCATCATCCAAGTTTTCTAAACCATATCGTGCCGGATATTCAGCTTGAGAAGATTCTAGAATAGATTCAGTTTCAGACACAATTTTTGCATGATTTTTTGGTAAATGATGTGAAATACTAGCTATTATTTCACCTAGCGTTTGATTATCTACATAGAAATCTCTAGAGTCAACCTCGATCTCATTTTCTCCAAGTTTAAGTTTAATTCTAGCCAATGAGTAACAATTATCAAGTTTTGATTTATTTTGTTAGCTCTAAGGAGATTTAAGATTAGATCAAAACTTTTACACAATTTATTGGGATTTTTTTCCTTTTGAGTTAAAATTCAATTTTGTGAGAATTAACCATGAAATCATCCAAAAAATGGGGTCTAATTGTTCTTTTTGTACTAGGTATGAGTATTTTTGGATATTTACAGTATGCATCTGCATCACAGATAGTAGTAAGCATTTCTCATAGTGAATTATTAAATGAAAATGAAAAAGGTTCAAACTATAATATAGAATTACAATTTGAAAATCCTTCATTATTAATTCTAACTGGAGGAAATACGGAATTCTTTATTATTGCTAATAATGAAATGGTAGGAAAAGGTCAGTTAGAACCATTCACATTACAACCACTAGGTAGTAGTTATGTCAAAGGTACTTATTATACAAATTCAAACGTTGATGAAGAATCTCAATCTGTAAAAATTTCTGGAGTAACAAAATATGATATATTCTTTACATCTATTGATGTTCCATTTGTTTACTATCCAACAGAAGAACAAGCAAGACAATTTATACATCAAAATTAATTTCTTTCCATATGCTTACTGTTTTTGGTTCTACTGCATTAGATACAATCAGAACTCCAAAAAAAACATTAAAGAATGTTTTAGGAGGCGCAGCAACTTTTGCAGCAATTTCTGCAAGCAATTTTGTAAATACTGGTTTAATTGCAGTAATTGGAAAAGATTTTCCAAGACAGTATTATAATATTTTATCCAAATATCTTGATTTACAAGGATTAACTATTAAAGAAGGTAAAACATTTCGTTACGATGGAAGTTATGACAATACGCTAAGCACTAGATCTACTTTGAAAACTGAATTAAATGTACTTGTTGATTTTAAACCAACTGTTCCTGAAGCTTATAGAAAGTCTCAATTTGTATATCTTGCAAACAATGATCCTGAGCAGAATATTTTATTAATCAAAGAATTTGATAGAGTAAAATTCTCTATGTGTGATACTATAGATTTTTGGATTTCAACCAAACGAGAAGCAGTAATCAAGATGATAAAAGCTGTAGATGCAGTTGTAATAAACGATGAAGAAGCTAAACTCCTTACAAAAGAATTCAATTTAATAAAATGTGCAAAAAAAATGATGCAGTGGGGAGCAAAATATGTAATTATCAAGAAAGGTGAACATGGTTCCTTGATGTTTTATGAGGATATAATTTTCCCAACAACAGGTTTTTCGTTAGAAGATGTTGTAGATCCTACAGGTGCAGGTGACTCTTTTGCAGGTGCAATGATAGGGTATCTTGCAAGCAAAAAATCAACCAGTCTTTCTGAGATTAAAAAATCTGTGGTTTTTGGAAATGTTTTAGGATCCTTTGCAGTTGAGAGATATGGTTTGGATGGACTATTAAAGATCAAAAATGGAGATATTGCAAAACGAGTCAAGATATATGAAAAAATGATCCGATTCTAAAAAGACTTAAGTTAAATAATTTCTCAAATTTATTTATCATTGTCACAAAAAATATCTGAAAAAGATCTACTATATACAATATTCAAACTTCAAAAAGGTCTATCAGATATGATGAATCTAGATAGATACCCAAAAGATTCTGAAGGAAGAGTATCTGCATTATGTACTGCAATTATACATGAGGCAGTAGAATTACAAAGGACAACAAATTGGAAATGGTGGAAAACACCAACTGAGTTTAATCAAGCTGAAGCAAGAGAAGAATTAATTGACATATGGCATTTTGTTGTTCAAGCATCACTTGAGCTAAATCTTACACCAGATGATATTGTAAAAGAGTACAAAAAGAAAAATGAAATTAATCAAGAAAGACAGAAAAATGGATACTAGAAAATTCTAATTTTATCTGAAATTATTTCAAAATCAGTTTCATTGATCAAGTTTACAAGAGTAATATTATTTTGAAAATACTGTATCTGAAATTTAGAAACTCTAAGAAATGGATCTGGACTAGTTGAATTAATTATTCTGTTATTTTTATCAACTCCATTTTTGTGTAATTGAAATAATGAATGACCAGCTTTATGACCCGAAACTTCTTTTCCACAAACTATGATAGTGGTAATTTTTTGATTTTCATTTACGTGTTTTATAATCAAATCAATTCCTTTATTTTCAGAAAGTAGTCTTCCTACAATTGAAATACAATTTAGAATTTCAGAATTTACAAACTTTTTGAGTAAATCTATGCTTGAAAGCGTACAAACTGCTATTGATGAATTAAGATTTCCACGGTAAGATTCCTCAGGAATGGGTAAGATAATCTTACATAGTTCTCCAATTGTTTCGCTTATTGCATTCATAGTATGTCATTCATAGTTTTAGCAATAAATTCAATATTTTTTTGAGTTACTTTTGGATGGATTGGTAAAGAAACAACATATGAAGCAGCCCAAATAGTATTAGGAAGTTTTATTTTTAGTTTGTAAAATGGTATTTTATGAACTGGTGTAGAATAGTAAGATACAGCACCGATTCCTTTTTTGTTTAGCTTCTTCAAAAGTTTATCACGATTTTCAGTTGCAATAGTATAAAGATACCAATTAACGTTTTCATTTTTTTGTTGACGAGGAAGTTTTATTTTAAGATTAGAGATTAATTTTGACAAAAGTTCTGCATTCTTTTTTCTGAACTTTAGAAAGTTTGGAAGTTTTTTTATTTGAATAGTTGCAATTGCGGCATTAATTTCAGGCAATCGTAAGTTTAGCCCAAATATTCTAGTATCATATCCATGAATCATTCCATGATTCCTAATCATCAATAAATTATCTCTGAGTTTTTTGCTGTTAGTTACAACAAAACCACCTTCTCCGGAAGTCATTACCTTTGCTGGATACATACTAAAACATCCCATTTCAAAGAAAGTGCCAGTATGTTTTCCTTTGTAAGTAGAACCTAAGGACTGTGCAGAATCTTCAATAATCGGAAGATTATATTTTTTAGTAATTTCAGAGAGTCTCTCTATATTTGCTACATTTCCATAAAGATGAACGGGAATAATGGCACGGGTTTTTTTTGTTATCTTTTTTTGTAGATCATCTGGATCTATGGTATAGTTTTCTTTTAAAATATCAACAAAAATAGGTTTTGCTCCTGTTGAAAAAATGGCATTTGCAGTAGCAACAAAGGTAAATGACGGAACTAGAACTTCATCACCTTTTTTGATATCTAATGCATAAAGAGCAGCTTGTAAGGCAGCAGTACCAGAATTTACTGCAATAGCATACTTTGATTTCACAAAAGAGGCCACGGATTTTTCAAAAGCTTGTACATATTTACCTCCGTGGTTAGCAGATGAGGTTAAGGAACCATTTCTAAGTATAGATGTAACTGCAGAGATCTCTTCTTTGCCTATTATAGGAATGTTAATCGCAATTTTCAATAGTAATTCTGTTTATAACCACTATAAATTGTCTATATGCATTTACATTTTTATATTTCAAAATTTGGCAAACGGATTATGAAACCACGCCATCTTGAAAAAACTGATACAGGTTACAAGGTTTATCTTTACATTTTCTATACTTGTGGATTCATCATGGTAGCATCTCTAGTTTTTGGAGTGTATATCACAATGATCGAATGGTTGGAAAATGGTACTTATGTAATGGGAGAAGCAATTCATAATACAACTATTCCTTTTGAAAATTTTGCAAGTGTAACAACTTGGATATTTTTTTCTACAATAATTGGATGGTATTGTGTTACTAGAATTGGTTGGAGAAGAACTGCTGGAAACAAAATTGTTGGTACAAAGATGGCATTACTTCAATTAATGTTACTGGGATTTTCAATTATTGCACTATATGAAGTATTATACAATTTTACAGTATTAAATGCACAGATTACTGCAGGAATTATTGATGGACAAGTTCCGGACATTGATAGATTATCAATTGCTTATCCAGATCCAGATAGACCATGGAATTTAATTTTTGCAACTAAAATATTTCTTGCAGGTTTTATTATCAGCACTCATGCATTTTATCTAAGCATAAAACCTAGAAAAAGCTTAGATGAACCAGAGATATAGATAATAGTTTTTTTAAAGTTAAATTTTTTCTAATTATTCTTAGTAGGATTTCACTTTACCATTATTCTATGTAAAAAGTACAAAATTTATGAAATTGTTCTTAAAAATACTTTGAAACCACGATTTTTTGAATTTTTACTTACAATTTTTCTTGTGTTTTCTTAAATCGTCATAAGAGTGAAATTCAGTTCCACAATTTCTACATATCTCTTTTTTCTTGCCATGTGCTTTTTCCTGATGTTTTTTTAATCTTTCAGGATCAGAAAGAACTGTTCCACATTTTTTACATTTTAATTCATTTTTACTAGATCCAAATAATCCCATACTGAAAGTAGTTCTACATACTAGAAATAGTTTTTACATAAAATAAATCCAAAAATATTTTCTAATAAATCAGATTCATGTTTAGAACTATTTTAAATAACTTTATAGGCTTAGATCTCAAAAGTTGTTTTGATTTGGATATTTTAGAAAAAGTAGATTTGATTGAAAGACCGCCAACTGAAGAAGTAGTAACACGTGATGAGTTAATCAAATTATTCAAGACAAATTCTTCACCAAAACATTACATTGGTTTAGAAATTTCTGGTTTCTTACATCTTGGTAGTTTAATCAGCACTGGTTTCAAAATTAATGATTTTGTAAAGGCTAGTGTCAAATGCACAGTTTTTCTTGCAGATTGGCATACTCTGATTAATGACAAACTAGGAGGAGATTGGGATGTTATCACAAAAGTCTCAAAATATTATGCAGAGGCTTTCAAACTTGTATGTCCAGGAGTAAATATTGTTCTTGGTTCTGAACTTTATGATTCAAGAAAAGAATACTGGAGAGAATTTGTTGAATTCACTAAACATATGTCACTGAAACGCACTATGCGTACTCTAACTATTATGGGAAGAACTGAAGATGAAACAAAGATTGATCTTGCAAAATTACTTTATCCTCCTATGCAAGCAGTTGATATTCATTCACTTGACTTGGACATTGTACATTCAGGAATGGATCAAAGAAAGATTCACATGTTAGTAAGAGAGATTTTTCCTAAAATGAAATGGAAAGTTCCTGTGGCTGTTCACCACAAACTATTACCTAGTCTTTCAAAACCTGTAGACACTAAGGCAGATACGAAGCCTTTCACTATGGATGCTGTATTAGTAAAGGCAGATACGAAGACTTTCACTGTAGATACAGTATTAGTAAAGATGAGTAAATCAGAACCTGATTCAGGTGTCTTTATCCATAATACAGATGATGAAATAAAGAAAAAGATTAGCAAAGCATGGTGTGAAGAAGCAAATACTCAGAATAACCCATTATTAGAGATTGCAAGAACAATAATCTTTCATGAGTTCAATGAGATAAATGTTGAAAGGCCTGAAAAATTTGGTGGTAATATATCATATACAGATTACAATCAACTAGAAACAGACTTTGCTGAAAAGAAATTACATCCAGGAGATTTGAAACAAACTGTTGGAAATTATTTGATAAAAATAATTTCCCCAATTAGAGAAAAGCTAAATCTAAGTGAAGAACTGCACGAGACAATAATAGAGAAAAACTATTAGACTTTGAGATCTGGATTGGTTTGTTCTTGTAAATTGTATTTTGATTTGTATCCTCTTGGATTTATCATCAAATCTTTGTAATTATATGTGGACGAATTTCCGATAATTACAGTAGTAATCATGCCTAATTTGTCTGAATGATTGGGTAGATTTTCCAAATCAGTCATAACAATTGTTTCAGATTTTCTAAATGCTCCTTTAATAATTGCAACAGGAGTTGTAGGTTTTCTATATTTTAGAAGAATTTTTCTAGTGTCTTGTAATTGATGAATTCTTTTCTTACTAGATGGGTTGTAAATAACAATTACAAAATCACCTTGTGCTGCAGCTTCAACTCTTTTTTGAATAATTTCCCATGGAACTAGCAGATCACTCATACTAACAACAGCAAAATCAGTCATTAATGGTGAACCAACTATTGATGCACAAGAATTTAGTGCTGATACACCGGGAACGATCTCAACTTGGAGGCCGTCTTTAGGATTCCATCCAGTTTCAGCAAGTGTTTCATAAATTAGTCCAGCCATTCCATAAATTCCAGGATCCCCACTTGATACAAGTGAAACAATTTTTCCTGATTTTGCAAGATCAATACATTGACGCGCTCTTTCAACTTCTTGTGTCATTGCATAACGATAAACTGTTTTACCTTCAATTAGATCTTGAACTAAATTCACATAAGTTTCATACCCAACAATTGTATCACTTTCAACAATTACTTCTTTTGCTCGAAATGTCATGTGATCATGGTTACCAGGACCGACACCAACAATGTAGAGTTTACCAGTCATTGTAAAACAAATCTTTTGTTAAGTAATTTATCCGTTTAGTGAAGTTTCTATTGGAATGGATCTATGAATGGGGAATTAACTATATGATCACTGCTGGTTGGTCGTGCAATGCTTACAGATATCAAGTCGTCTGCACGAAATGAGTCAATATCTGATTTTGTTTCTAGAATTTTTGCTGATTCTTCATCATTCCATTCAACTAAATAAATTCGCCACATTGGGCTATAATTTGTATCACCAAGAGCGGCACCAGTAATTACAGGCTGAAATCCTAGTGGACCAGAGCCTTTAATTCCATTTTTAAACTGGAAAAGATCAACTGCTCCAGAATGAGTTAATAGATTTGCAGAAGTAGGAGATGAAACAACTCCCATTGTTTCTGCAGGTCCTGATGGAGTAGCATCAGTAACAATATAGTAAATTGTTCTTCCGTCAGGTCCCCAACCTCTATGAGCTACAAAGGTTACAGTCAATTCTTCCTCATTAATTTCAATTATTTGACCCCCGCCATATGACATTTCATCTGTAATTTCTTTCTCAGAACGTACTGTCATCTGTCCACCAGGCCATATAATTTGAGGAGTGTTTAGAATAATTCCTGTTTCATTAAATTCAACTCGACCGCCTTCTTCGGCAGCAATTACATCATCTGCAGATTCAAACATTATTTGTTTTTGACCGATTTTCCATGTAACTTCAATTACAGAATTCAATGCACTGTATTGTGATTCTTGTGATGGAGTACTAGAAAATACTTCATTTTGAAATCCAAAAATTCCATCGCCTTTAATTCCATTTTTAAAAATGAATAACTTTTGAAGAGCATCTTCTGGTATATCTGCAATAGCTAAAGCAAGTTCAACGTTCCATCCTTGTTTTTCGGAGAGAATTTTTGCATAATCCTCATCACTGCTATCAGTTATTATGTAAAGAACCTGATTTCCTCCATAGATTCCTTTGTGCATTGGTATTGTAGCTGGAACATTTGTTCTTGAAAGTAACAATAACGGGTCTTCTTTTTCTAATTCAATTTTTTGCATTATTACTTCAGTAGGTTGTCCTCGTATCCAACCGTCAACGCTTACAGTTACAGTAAATTCTTTTGAATCAGATGAATGTAATGCAAGTGCAGCTCCTGTAAACTCAAAAGAACCTGATTTTTCCTGTAAATCAATCAGAGATAATCCATAAACACTATTTCCATCAACAGTCCAGATAGGTTGGTCTTTTACCTCTTGGGGATTAATTTCGTGTAAAACAACTATCTGAACAGGCTTGCTTGAGGTAAATGTCATAGAACCATCATAAAGTGTTCCTTCATTTGGTGACAGAATAAGCGCTAATTGATGATTTTGATGTCCTTGTCCAGGATCTTGAGAGGATGTAATAGTTTGAGTAAAGTGAATTTTTTTTCTAGAGCCTGCATCTACAAATTGATCAGATATTGAAGAAACAGAAATGACACTAGCTACAAAAATTCCAATAATCAAAATAACAATTAATTTGTTCAATGGATCTGATTGGGTTTATTCCCTTAAATGATTTTGTCTTAATTAATTTTGTCAAGTGCAAATGCATTATGTAGAGCTCGCACTGCTGCATTTGTATCAGAATTTTTTACAACAAATGCAAGATTAAGCTCAGATGAACCTTGGGTAATCATTGATACATTAATTTTATTTTTCTCAATTGCTCCAAAAACTTTTGAAGCAACTCCGACAGTTCCTCGCATTCCTGAACCAATTAATGCAATAATAGATACATTTGTAGTAACTTCTAATTTTTTGATAACTTTTCCTAATAGTTCCATTTCTAATGTACTGACTGCTTTGTCAAGATCTGTATTCTTTACCACAATTGTAATACTTGATTCTGAAGGATTTTGGGAGATCATCATTACATTAATTCCAGCTTTTGCCAGTGTTGTAAATATTTTCGCTGCAGTTCCTGGGGTTCCGACCATACTACCACCTCGAATATCGATTAACCCATTATTTTGAACACTACTTACACATTTTACGGTATTTTTAGCAGATAATGAAGTAGATGCAGTTACTAGGGTTCCTTCATTTTTTACATTGAAAGAATTCCTAATCTTCATTGGGATTTTCTTTGTTAGTAGAGGCTCAAATGTTCGTGGATGTATCTGTTTTGCACCAAACAGAGCCATTTCAATTGCTTCTATGTATGATACTTCTTTGAGTAATTTTGCATTTTTTACAATCTTTGGATCAGCTGTCATAAGTCCATCTACATCACTCATCAACCAAATCTCGTCTGCTTTAATACAAGAAGCAATAATTGTTGCAGAATAATCAGAGCCTCCTCTACCAAATGTAGTTACATGTCCATGTTGATCTGCACCCGCAAATCCTCCTACAACAGGGATTGTTTTCTTTGAGAATAGAGTATCCACTATCTTTGATACTCTCAGTCTAGTTGTATCCAAAAGTGGTTTAGATTCACCAAACTTAGAATCAGTTACAATTCCTACTTCCTTACCAGTAAGAGAAATTGATTTTTTTCCTGAATCGTTAATTGCTGATGAAACTAATTTTATTGATAATCTTTCACCAAGTGAAATTAGATAATCCATTGATCTGGGTGTAACTTCACCTAGTAATACCATTCCATCAATTAATGCAAGAAGTTCTGTAAAGTCTTGATCTAATTTTTCTAGTAATTTTTTTCTTACATCAGATTTTTTGATTGTTTGTTTTGCTAATTGTTTATGTCTATTGATAATTTTTAATGCAAGTTGTTCAGCTTTTGATTTATTTTCTTTTTTTATAGACTCAGATATTTCTATTAGATCATCAGTAGTTCCACTTACTGCAGAACAAACAACTAGAATTTGATATTTTTTTGATAATGTGTTAATGTGTTTAGCTACAGCTTGAATGTCTTTTGCAGTAGAAATTGATGTTCCACCATATTTTAGAACGAGTCTCATTTCAAAATACCTGAATTAGTTAATCTTTAAATGCTTTAACTTTCCACGCGTGGAGCCAAGTAAAAGTGAATTCTACCAATATTTGCGACTTTGAATTCAATTCTAAGAGGTTTTGCGCTTGAAAACTCGCATGTGATTAAGCCTGCAGTAGTTCCCACGGCTTTTATCACTGGATTAAGATATTCTAGGCTGTAAGTACCAGTACTGTCTACTTTTGAAAAAATTTCTTCGATGTCTTCATCATCTTTATCAAGATCAATTACGACTTCACCAGAGTCACCTTTACCTGAAAAATTTGCTTTTGAATCAGATGTCTGAATTGTTAGATAGTCAGATATAACCTGTACATCACCAAGAATCTTGTCAAACTTTGAAGAAGATAAAGTGATTTTTGAATCATAAGAAATTTTTGGTAATGGGGTATCAGTTGCAGAACTTTCAATCAAACGCATTTTATATTTTTTATTTTTTCCAACTGTTACAAGTAACATATTTTGATCAGAGATGCTAATCTCTATACTGTCTTTTTTATCTGCTCTTTTGATAAGTTTTGAAAATTCATCTATTCTTACTCCAAATTTAATATCACTATCACACTCATATTTTTCAAATGCAGAATTAGGCCACGATATATCAATAAGAGCAACATGTGATGGATCCATTCCTCTAAAAGTAATTCCTTCTGCTGTTGCAACAAAAGTAGCTTCTTCAACAAGTGTTGATATTGCAGAGATTATTGCCTTTAGATCATCTGAACCGCTTGTTTTTGCTCCAAAAGTCAAATCAATTTTCTTGACTTCAAGTTCCAGTTAAACGTTATGAGTAATCACGCCAAGTGTGCTTGCATTTTATACAACGATAAAATCTGGTAGTAGGTTCATCGGCACTTCTAGTTTGAAACATCCACCATACTGCTTCACCATGACCACATTTTTCACATTCCATTTTGATTGTTGAATATGATTCTTCTCCTTCATTTCCTTCAAAAGCAAGAAGTGAAAAATCTGGTTCTTTTTCATCAACAATTTTTTTTGTTTGCTTAACTTCTTCTCCTTCTAAATAACCACATTTTGAACATTGAAGACCAGAAACGCTCTTTTTTAATTTAACCTCACATTTGGGGCAAAATTTCAATCTAATTTACCTTGATTTTAGAATTAAATAATTGTTTGAACTCGTCTGCCATTTTTATTGCTGAATCTGCAGCTTTTTTCATCTCGCCTAATGGTTTTGTTCTAGAAGTAATTTTCATCCAGATTTCATTGGTTAGGGGATGCTTTATGATAACACCTGCAAAATCGATATTTGATTCCTTAAGAAGCTCATGTTGAATAATGTATAAAATTCCTATATCAGTCTCTGTGATTGAAATGCTGATTTCTTTAGGTTCTAAACTGATCACTTGAGCGTTCATGTAATCGGAAAAAGAACTTATTGTGGATATAAATCATTATGAGCGATTACAATGACAGAAAGCAAGATTTCAGAGATTCGATTAGTAAAATCCAAGGATGAGTACGCATCTGATGAGACTGTTGAGATTAACGTCCAGTTTTTAGTTGAAGGAGACATTAGGAATACATTCAATGAGACAAATTGGACAAAAGCATACAACAAGAATGATGTTGGATTTAAAATGAAATACGGTGTAAAATTGACATCGGGTGGATTCAGAAAGAAGGATTTAGGTAAAACTATTGATACCTACAGAAAGGCATCAATCTTTTGGACAAGAAACCCAAAACTGGTCAATCCAAATAAAGATAGAAGAATCTGGGTTCAGATATCTAAAAACTTTGAACCATTTGTCAGACTTTCAGAGGAAGAGGTAAGACAAGAATTATTTGACTTTAATGAAAAATTTGTATTCAAAGCATCAGATTTGGGAAGAGGTATACACAAGATTAGGGCTGAAGCATTTGCATCGTGGCAAAAGCATGACTATACAGAACCAGGAAGTGTCAAAAATAATTCCAGAGAAATTGAGATCACAGTCAATTAGGGATATATGGAACTTTTTAATTGAATTAACATGGCAAAATACGATGGTCTGCTAGGACAACCAATTCTTGAAGTTGAAGAACCTGATAAGGAAGATGGAATTACCTTTATTTTTAAAGACAACAGGTTTTTGTTCATAAAGGTAATTGATGGTAAAATCGATACGGTGTCGATTCCAGAATAGGTGAATATGAATGGGAAAATTTGATTCAATCAAAATGGTAGAACTTGTAAAGGTAGAAGATCCTGATTCCGAAGGTGGATTAACTTTAGTCTTTCGAGATAACAAGACTTTGAAGGTTAAGGTTGTTGATGGAAAACTAGTTTCAGAATTTGTCTAAACTAATTTCTTACATGTTTTTCATAAAATTTGATAGCTAGTTCTTGTACTTCAGATTGAATGGAACCAGGTCTTTCATCTCTAATTTTTCTAATTGCGTCATCAGTTGAAAAATTTTTGTATTTTACAAAGTAGCATGCAAGAATTGTTCCTGCTCTTCCCATCCCAGCAGCACAATGAACCATTACAGCTTGATCGTTTTTGATTTGTTCATGGATAAAATCTACTGCTAAATCTATTTTATCCATATCAGGAGCTGTAAGATCAGAAGTTGGTACATGTAGGTAATCAATATTTTTTACCCAGTTATCAGGTAGAGCATTCTCAGTCATAGTTACAATTGATTTTACTCCTTGGTTTAGAATCCAATCAAATTCATCAAAACTTGTTGGCATTCCAGAACCAGCTAATTTTTCTTCAATTAGCCATGAGAAGTTAGTTGGTTTTTTTGTTATTTTTCCATGAACCTTTCTCCAGATATTTCCAGGCTTGCTCATGTTAGATGTTGATATTTTCTATATTTTTAGCATTACGGAATTGTATGTGAGTAAATTATGATGCAACTGCTCTTACAGGGGAACCTGTAGCATCTTTAAGCTTTAGTGGAAGAATTGTAAAATTAAATTCCTTTGATGAAATTTTGTTCAAGTTTACCAAATTCTCTACAATCAAAATGTTGTTTTTTGATAAAATATGGTGAACGCTAAATGATTCATCTTTTCCAAGATCTATGCTTGGAGAATCTATTCCAACTAGATTGATCTTTTTTGATGCAAGATATTTGGCTGCAGATATTGACAATCCTGGATTTTCTGTAAAATAGTTATCTTTCTTCAAATTTTTTTGCCATCCAGTAAAGAAGAAGACGGATGAGTTGTTGGAAATCTTTCCATTCTTTTTTTCAAATAAAGTAATATCTAATTTGGTAATGGCAGTATTCTTAGTTTTTTGGAGTTTGATAATAGTAGCTTTTCCTATAAGTCTATCAAGTAGAATTTGGTTGATTTTGAGACCATTTTTTACAAAATGATATGGTGCATCAAGGTGGGTTCCAGTGTGCGAACTTAAAAATAATAGTTCAAGATTATACCCATCCTTTTTGAGATCAGACCAATGAATGAATTGTGGTTTTGGAGAACCAGGAAAGCTTGGAATAGATTCTGATATTGTCAATGTTAGATCTATTGGTTTCACATCGATAGATCTTAATGGTGATTAATCAGTTTTTGAACTATGAAAGGTTAAATACTGTTTGATGAAAAATTTCATGTGCCTACTGCATATGTTTTATTGAATTCAGATTTAGGATCAGATGAGTCAATCATTGATGAAGTAAAGCAGATTCTTGCTAACGAGGATGTTACATCTGAGGTTCAAGGAGTCTATGGAGTGTATGATATTGTCTTAAAGTTGTCCTCTGACAATGCTGAAAAATTGCGTGCAATTATTACTAACAAAATCAGAAAAATCAGCAAAGTTCAATCAACATTGACTATGATGGTAATAGATGAGCAAGAAAATCTATAGTTTTTTTATTGCATCAATTACCTGAAGCATTTCAGATTCAGTGTTAAAAAAGTGAGGAGATGCTCGTACAATCTTTTTTTCCATAATTTCTCTTACTGTCAGAATAATATCTTGTTTTTCAAGTTTATCAACTATTTCTTGTGAATCAAGACCATGAATATTAAAAGATACAATACTGGTTCTGTCATTTGGATCTTCTGGTCCAAACAAAATAACATTTGGGATTTTTGATAATTCTTCTCTGAAAAGATTTGACAAGTATTGATTTTTCTCACGAATATTTTTCATGCCAAAGTTTAACAAATAACTTATAGATGACTCCAATCCGACTATTCCAACATAATTTCTAAAACCAGTTTGAAATTTATCTGGTAGTTCTTTAAAAGCAAGATTTGTATCATCATAAATAATTGCAGATTCACCACCAATTGTCATTGGTTCTAATAGTTCGCTTGATTTTCTATTACAGTAAAACAAGCCAGTGCCCATTGGACCACAGAGCCATTTGGATCCGTTAAATGACATAAAATTACATTTTATTTTAGATACATCAATGTCACCCATACATCCTACAGTTTGTGCACTATCAATAAAGAATGGAACTCTATCTTGAAGAATATTTCCAATTTCTTCTACAGGTAATATCGAGCCAGTATTATACAGAGCATGACTTAGAGACACCAGTTTTGAATTAGCATCAATAAAGGATTCTAGATCACTTAATTTGAAAAAACCGTTTTTGTCAATAAGTAGATTTTTTATTGAAATTTTTTCTTTTAATTTAATCCAAGGGTAAAAGTTTGAATGATGTTCATGTGCCATTCCACGAATAATTATATTGGAATTTGCATCAAAAGATAGGCCATTTGCCACAATATTGATTCCATCAGTTGTGCTTTGAGTAAGAATAACTTCTTCAGGTTGACAAGAGATTATTTTTGCAATTATTTTCCTCACATTTCGTAGTTTTTCAGTAACAAATGGTTCTGAATCCTTAGAATCAGGACCAATTGAATTGTATGAGATTAGAAACTCTTTCATGGCTTCAATACTTTGAGAAGGCATTAGTGAAACTGATGCACTGTTTAGATAGATTTTATCTGAATTAGGGAAATCATTTGAAATATCTTTTGATGCTAAATTCATTATTATATCTGTTAAATGCTAAAGTGGTGTTGGATAAAAGTCCTGAGCAGATTTTAGATAATAATTTAACATTTATTAAAAATGAATTTGAGAAAAATGTTCCAAGTATTGTGTTATGTTCAGAACCTTTCCATAAAGCGGAGTTTCTTAATAGACTAATCAACTCTGTTGAAAGTTCAGTTATTTTTATAGATATGGATTTACTTTACACTGGATATGTTGAATCTGGAATGATTCCGAAGAAAGATAATGTAATAATTTTTCATCCTAACAAAGAAAGTTGGAGAGAGAAATTATCAGAAATCATAAGTAAAGTATCAAAGGAGAAATTCTTAGTTGTAATTGATTCATTTAATGGAGTCTATAGCATATTTGATGAACTTGAATCTGCTAGATTCGTTAATTCATGTATTATGTTACTCTCATATGTTGGAAGACAAACAAGTTCATCTGTTGTAATAACTACAATGGCAAGAAAAAAAGAAAATAATGAGTGGATATTATTACCAGGAGGAAAACAGATCATCAAATCAGAAAACACAGGGATTTATTTTCTTAAAAAAATTGAAAATAGTTTAGTAATAAGCACTCTTGAAGATAGGGATATGAATTCAAAGATATTCAAAATAGAACAAGAAAATGATTGATTTGAGTTTTTGTGCGATCAAATTTGAAACACCGTTATAACTCGATTTTTTTAGGCAAGTTATATAAGGACCAAATGAAGAATTGTTTTCATAATGCCAGTAGCAATACTTCCAGACATCAGTGAACAGATGTGTATAGGATGTGCACTATGTGTAGAAATCTGTACAACTCTTGGCCCAGATGTCCTTAGAGTAAAACCAGTTGAAGGCTGGAAGAGAGGTAAAGCATTTGTATTTTATCCAGAAAGATGCATTACTGATGGTGCATGCATCGGTGTATGCCCAACAAAAGCAATCTTTTGGATGAGACCAATGGACTTTACTGTTGGACAACCAATTCCACTCTACAAGGACTCAGTCTTCGTTAAAGGTTGGACCGAATTAATCGATTAGATTAGTTCAATCATTTTTTAATTTCTTTTTCTTATTTTAGATTTTTGCGAAAGATCTGACTAATTTTTAGAAAAGCTAAATTTTGATGCCCAACCACTTTTTTGTTTTTTCTTTGGTTCCTTTAAGAGTGAATCTAACATATCATATGTAATTGTAAATCCATATCCAACCATAGTAGCATTTTTTTCATAGTTCTCCCTGTTAGGTACAAATTCATCAGCCAAATCTTTGATTTTTTTTGTTTTAAGATCAAATAATCTAGTTCTTTTACCATTCTCAAGTTTAATTATTGCATCACCACTTAGCCCTTGAATTGAAAAGTTTTCAAAAAATCGTATAGATCCACCTTCTTTTAATTCAATTACAGAATCATGAGTGAATTTTCCTCCATAAAATAAAATTTCACGTGCAGATAGTATTACATCATCTTCTACATTAAGAACAACAATTGTATCAGCATCAAGTAAAACAGTATTTACAACATTTTCGGCAATAATTTTTCCGTTTGGAGCTGAAATATGTGTTCTATGTTCTTGAATATGAAAGATGCCAACTCTCCCATCCGGATCTTCAACTCTGTATTTTCTGCCAAAGATATTTCCTACTATTACATTTCCGTCATCTACAATAATTCTAGCACCATTCTCAATTTTGTATTTAGTTTCTAAAGGATCAATAAATTTAAAATCTCCTTTAGTCAGATGTATGTTTGTTTTAAATTCTTGCGTCCACGATGGACTAGTTATACTTCCCTGCATAACTATAGAACCATCATAAGTCAGACTTCCTGCCATAAAGTTTCCTTTAATTGATAAAGCCCCATTTGCTTTTCGTTCTAATTCAATTTGGCCAAGAGTTTTTGATCCAAATAATCTTGTTGCAGTCAAGTTTGATTTATTCAAGGCTGCTGCCCATTCTTCAGCAGTTTTCATTTCTTTGGATAGTTGCTGACCTAGAATCTGATTCTTTCTTCTAACATTAGCTTCAGTATCACCAGAAAACACTCTCGAGTTTCTAATTTTTTCAATGTCTGTTTCGGGATAATTTTTACCAATTTTGAGATCTTCATATGCTTGTTTAATTTTGATGAATTGTTCATTTTCTCCACCACGATCTGAGTGAAATTGAAGTGCTAATCGTCTAAATGCGTCTCGAATTTCTTTCTTAGTTGAGCCTTCCACAACTTCTAGAATATCATAATTGCTTTCTACCATATCTTATACCAATAGATTATTTTTTCATAATTCCTATACTTGTAGGTTATTACACCATGATAAATTCTAAGATTCTGGATAATCTTCAAATGGATTAGTTGTTTTGTAATTCTTCATCTCTTCATCAAAGAAGAATTTTTCAGTAAGAGCAGGTTTTAGATCGTCTAACCAAATTGCATTTTCATCATATTTTGCAAAGAATGGGATTTGTACCCAATCAGGATTTCTGCCCTGTAAAAATCTCAAAACAATTACCTTCTGATCATTTAGATTTGCAGTTCCAATAATGTGTATTTTTCCCGGAGTCGCAGACATACTAGGTCCACGAACAGTTCTTGCCAACCCACTTACTGAAGAATAGGCTTTTCTGAAAATTTCATATGCCTTAACGAGTGGAATCCCAAAGTAGTGTTGAGCACCAGTATCTCTAACGACAAACATGTAATATGGAATACATCCCAACTGAACCTGCTTACTCCACATTTTTGCCCACATTGCTGAATCGTCGTTGATGTGTGCTAAAATAGGAGATTGTGTTCTAATTTCAGCACCTGTTGCTCTCACTTGTTTAATTGCGCTTTTTACAGAATCTGTTGATAATTCATTCAAATGATTAAAGTGAGCCATAAATGCAAGATGTAATCCGTAATCAGTTATCTTTCTAAAGATATCTAACATTTCTTGAGAATCAGAATCTGTTAAAAATTTGTAGGGCCAGTAAGATAGAGCCTTTGTTCCAATTCTGATTGTTTTAAGATTTGGAAGTTTTGCATCAATTAAAGTATCAATGTATTTAGAAAATACTTTTGCATTCATAATCATTGGATCACCACCTGTAAAGAGTACATCACTAATCTCTGGATGTTCTATAAGATATTGAACTAGTTGTTCACCCTCTCGCATTGCGAATTTCATTTCATCTATTCCAACAAATTGTGGCCATCTAAAACAAAAACTACAATATGCGTGACAAGTTTGACTTTGACTAGGAAAGAAGAGACAAGTTTCTCGGTATTTATGTTGCATACCATACAACTTGGTTCCATCCTTTAATGTTGGAACATTAAATTCCATTTGTCCCGCAGGATGTGGATTTAGTTGTAAACGAATTTCATTTGCAACAGATGTTATTTCTTTTTTATCAGGATTATTTTTTAAAAGAGTTGCCATTTTTTTGTAATGTTCTGGTTTTAACATTCCTTTCTGGGGAAAAGTCAAAATAAATATTGGATCGTTTGGTACATTATTCCAATCAATTAATTGTTCAATAACGTAGTTGTTAGCTTTAAAGGGTAAAACATTTCCTACAACTTCCATCTCAAATTGAGTTTCCTCAGAAAAATTTTGAATTTGTGGCAGATCACGAAAATTTGATAATGTATATGATTTTAGTGATGGTGAGCCATCCCAAATTGTTTCTTGATTGGTCATTTACTAAATAATACGTTAACCCTTGATAAAAGTTACAGGTTTTTTACGCATGAAAATTTATAAGTTTAACAAAAGTTTGATAAAAATTTCAATCAATAATGATAATTGAAGTTAACTTTGTATTCTATATTAAACTGTGATTTAATTGAGTAGATATGGTTGAGGAAGGAGTTACAGAAATTTCTGTAGGAGAATTTGAAACAATACCTCAACTCCTGGCTTCTTCAGAGTCTCTTCAGATAGCCTTTGTTCTTTTAATCATTGGTTTAGTAGTTATTGGAATAGTTTATCGTAAATTTTCTCATTGGGTTTTTTCTCAAAAATTTAACTATACACGACCACATTTTTCTCGGTTTGTTCGCAAGGCAGTACTACCATTTTTTGCAATAGTTTTAGTATCATCCATTAATGTATACATACAAACTACTGAACTGTTTGACACAGAGATTGAAGATGGATTAGGTGCTGCTGAAAAATTCGCAAAAATTCTTAATTCTATTAACATACTAGTAATTGGTTGGACAATATCACATCTAGTTCCAATTGCTTTAGCAAAACGTGACAAATCTTTTCTGGAAAGAGAAGATTATGGACAGTGGTATAACAAGCGAGGATTTACAGACGATGATGGATTATTCTACAAATGCTTCAAGTGGAGTCCACCTCAGACAACTCCTAACGACATGAAAGATGATGAATTTCAAAACTATATTCAAACAGAGGATGGTCTTAAATTTCTTGAAAAATATCGCACTTCCACGGGTTTATCTGTAGGTAGTTATGATAAACTAGTAGATGAACCATTTGTAGAATGGAAAAAATCAGAGAGAGTAAAATATAAAAAATATTATGAAAATTGTATAACTGGAAAAAACCAGACAGGACAAAAACTAAGACCAGGACGTGTGCCAGAAGAAATTTATCCTATAGATATATGGCGAGAACAGAAGAGACAAAATAACTATGAGCCGCTAGTTCCAAGTTCGAGACCACCAGGATATTCAAGAAAGCAAAAAGAAGGAGTTCCAAGATCTGCAAAACAAGTTCTTCCTATAGTAATTTTTCTTGTCACAGTCTTGGGTGTAGTTACATGGTGGGGAGTAAACTTGGTGGTTTTGGCAACTGCAACTGGGGGACTTGCACTCGGTGTAGGACTTGCACTAAAAGAAACAATGGAAAACTACTTTGCATATATCATGATAAAGAAAGACAAGGTTATCAAAGTAGGTGACAGGGTAACTTTGCCAAGTGGATACAATGGTCTAGTATACAAAATTACACCCAGAGTAACCTATATCAGGCACGGTCTTAACGAGTCTTTGGCAATTATTCCCACAAAACAAATCGTTTCAGAAGAAATAATCAATTTTACTAAGGAGTTCAAGCTTGTTCCTGCCTCTATTGATGTTGGAGTTTCATATCTAAATAATCCTGTGCAAATAGAAGCAATTCTAATCAAGATAGGTAAACGTGCCATGATAGAAGTTAAGGATGGAGAGGGTAAACATCTAGCCAGACAGAAAAGATGTCCGTATCTTGATGAACACAAACCAAGTTGTGGATGTGATAAAGAATTATACGTAGATATAGGTGATCCTACTGTAAGATTTAATAATTTTAATGATTCAGCACTTGATTTTGGACTCAGAGTGTTTGTGCGAGATTATGGTTCTCAGTTTAGAATGAAAAGTGAAATGCGAACAATCATGTACGAAGAATTCAAAAAATATGACATCAGGATACCATGGCCTATACGAACTGTTTACCAAGGCGATGAGAAAAGAGAAGCAGAAGAAATTGGGAAATTCGATGAAATGCGTAACCAAGTGGTTAAGAAGTATGGTCCCAAAAAGACTGTGGGTGCAGCTGAAGATGATTAATCTTCTCAAAACTTAAGAATCGCATCAAATCACATTTTCTTGTTGAATAAGATATCAGTAATTTCAGGAAAATCTTCAGAAGATTTAGCAAGAAAATTATCGAGAAGAATAAAAGCAAATCTTGTAAAATCAGAAGTTAAAGTTTTTCCTGATGGAGAAAGTAAAATTACTCTTAGTGGGAATATATCGAAAAGAAAATCAATTGTTGTACAGTCAATTTATCCTCCTGTAGATACTAATCTTGTTCAAGTATTATCATTAATTTCAAAAGCTAAAGAAATATCATCTGAAGTAATTGCTGTAATTCCGTATATGGGATATGCAAGACAGGACAAAGAATTTTTACCAGGTGAAATTGTTACGATGAAAGTTCTTGGTAAATTGTTTAAAAGTGTTGGCGCATCAAAAATAATTGCTGTTGATATTCACAGTATAATGAGTCTCAAGCACTTTACTATCAAATCAAAAAACGTGACTGCAATTCCAGATCTAGTAAAATATTTTAATAAACTGAGCCTAAAAAACCCCTTAGTTGTTTCTCCTGATCAAGGTGGAAAAGATAGAGCAAAAGAATTTGCAAAAGAATTTGAATCAGAGTATATAACTCTAGAAAAAAAAAGAGATAGAAAAACAGGTAAAGTACTAATTAAAACAAGAAATACAGATAAAGTTATTGGTAGAGATCTAATTTTAGTTGATGACATGATAAGTACAGGAGGAAGTATAATCAAGGCTACACAATTTCTTAAAAAACAAAAATGTAAGAGAGTGTATGTTGCATGCACACATGCTCTTTTAATGAATGATGCAGAAAAGAAGATAAGAAAAGCAGGAGTCACAAGGATTGTTTGTACAAATACAATTCCTGGTAAAACATCAGTAGTTGATGTGTCAAATACAATTGCAAAGGCAATAGTATAATGCCAGAAAGTTTTTTTATTTTATCTAAAGATTATCTAGAGCTTGCAAGTGATGAAATAATTGCAATATCAAAAATGTATGACAGATTTGCAAAAGCTAAAGTAATTTCTAATTTAGTAATTATTCAATCAAAAACAAGTTGGAATGAAATTGCAAGACGTGCTTCATTTGTCAGAGTTTCTGGGCAGATATTACGGAAGATGTCAGGATTGTTTCTGGGTGAGGATAATTTTCAAGTACTAAAAAATGTAAATACCTTTGTTTGCAGAATAATTAATTTATCATCAAAGCAATTCAATATTCTAGAATTAGAAAGATCTATGGGTGATATGATATCAAAATTCTCTCATGCAAGAGTAGAATTAGAGGATCCTGATATTACAGTATACCTGATTTTTACAGATAAGGAGAGCTTTTTTGGATTTTCAAAACGAGTTAGAAAAGAAAACAGGCCAAAAAAGATCAAAAATCATCCTCATGAATTAGACTGGAAGCTAACAAGAGTTATGATAAACTTGACTGGATTAAAAGAAGGAGAAACGGTATGTGATCCATTTTGTGGTACTGGTACAACTCTTCTAGAGGCTGAATCTATGGGTATCCATGCAATTGGATTAGATTTTGACGAAAAAATGTATAAGATTTCAAAAGAAAATCTCAAGGCAAATGGGTATAAATCAAAAGTTTTCAAGTCAGATTTTAGAGAATTATCAAAAATCTCTGAAAAGTTTGATGGAATTGTTACTGATTTACCATATGGAAGAGCGTCAAAAACATCAGAAAAACCTGAAGAGATCCTAAAGAAATTTTTTTCAATTCTACCCAAACGTAAGAGAATTGCAATTATGTACAAAAAAGAATTAGCTAATAATTTGAAGTTAAGTGGATTAAAGAAATACGAAATCTATAGGCATAAAAGCTTGACAAGAACAATTTTGATTAAATGAAACTTGTTTTCTTAGGAACATCAGCATCCAGACCCACTAAAAACAGAGGATTATCTTGTATTTGTTTAGAAAGAGAAGGAGAGATCTTTATGTTTGATGCAGGAGAAGCTGCACAAATTTCCTATATAAAATCAGGTTTGGGATGGAATAAGAAAATGAAAATTTTTGTTACACATCTACATGGAGATCATTGTGTAGGGATTCTAGGATTATTACAAACAATGTCTATGGAAAACAGAACTGAAACTTTGGAAATTTTTGGTCCAACTGGAATTGATGAATTTATTGCAGCAAACATCAAAATATTAAATTTTGGATTGTCATTTTCTATTTTAATTACTATAATCAAAGAAGGAAAAATTTTGGAGAATGAAAAATTTTCAATATATGCATGCAAAGCAAATCACTCAGTAACTACATTTGCATATCTATTTGAAGAAAAAGATAAGCCTGGAAGATTCAATGTTGAAAAAGCTAAGGAATTAGGTATACCTGAAGGAGAATTGTGGAATAAATTACAAAATGGAAATGAAATTATCATTAATGAAAAAACAATAAGGCCAGATCAGGTATTAGGAGAAAAACGTCCAGGTAAAAAGATAGGAATTTCAGGTGATACAATGCCTACTAAAGAATTAGAAAAATTTTTTGAGGAATGTGATTATCTAGTATTTGATTCTACATTTCTTGATAAAGAAAAACAAAGAGCACAAGATACCTGTCATTCTACTGCAAAACAAGCTGCAATTTTAGGAAGAAATGCAAAAGTAAAAAATTTAGTTCTAACACATTTTTCAGCTAGATACAAAGATGAAGTTGGACATTTAAGAGAAGCACAAGAGATTCATCATTCGGTCATAATTGCAAGAGATCTTTTAGAAATAGAAATTAAATAAAATGTTTGAGTTAATTAAAGATCACATTAACGATATTAAAAAAATTGTATTTGTAACAGGTGCTGGGATATCACAAGAAAGTGGGATACCTACATTTAGAGGAAAAGATGGATTATGGAGAAATTATGATGCAATGAAATTAGCTACAATTGATGCATTTTATGATAACCCAAAATTGATTTGGGAGTGGTATAATGAAAGAAGAAAGAATATCTTTGCAGCACAACCAAATCTTGGTCACAAAGCAATTGCTGAACTAGAAAAATTTGTCAAAGTTGTGGTTTTAACACAAAATATTGATGGGCTTCATCAAAAGGCTGGCAGTTCAGAAGTGTTGGAATTACACGGGAGTATTGTAAAGATCAAGTGTTCAGTTTGTGATTTTAAAGATGAAATAATGACAGAATTTTCTGAAATTCCACCCCTGTGTAAGTGTGGTAGTATACTTAGGCCTGATGTTGTCTGGTTTGGAGAATCTCTATCACAAGATGTATGGCAAAAAGCAATGATTTTTGCAAGTCAATGTGATTTGATGATAATTGCTGGCACATCTCTTGTCGTATCACCTGCAAACACACTACCAATCTATGCAAAACAAAATAATGCAATATTGATAGAAATCAATCCAGAAAATACTGAAATGTCATCAGAGATGGACTTAGTTATAAGAAATACGAGTGCAATTACACTACCTGAACTGGTTTCAGTTTTCAGTAAAGTAAATAATTAAGATTTGGAGAAGACTCCATTAATTATAGTATCAGGATTATCTACAGGAATAAATACGGATGAAGAAATTGTTCCATATTCTTTATGTTCTATTATCATATCAATAAAGTAAGATGTTTTTGTTACATCCTGTACAAATGTTTCAAACATTGAGGAATAAAAAATTCCTGTAAAGAGTTCTTTGTCAGTTGTTCGTAAAGTCACAGTTACGCTGATTGTTTTCCCAGAAGTGTCTTCATAACGAAGCATAACATTACCATTTGATTGCTGGCTAGATGTAAGAGATAGTGTTTCAAATGTTTGTATTGTTTGACTTTTGGTTATTATAGTACTAAAAGGAGATGTTGTGGATGAACTATCATCCTGTTTTTTGGATACTGAAGAATCTGTTTTAGTTGATGATGAATCGCGTTGAGTAAGTGATTCATTATTATTTTCATTTTGATCATCCCCTAAGATACCAGCAATGCCTATAGTTTGTAGTGTGGATTCACTAAAATCGTTAATATTCTCGGATATTATCTCAGTTGAACTTTCGGTAAAATCTTTTACTTGATTATTAATGAGTTTACCACCCTCTCCAATGGTTGTACCTGTTTTTTGAATGACATCATCTTTTATTTTCTCTAGATCATTTATTGTGATATCAGTGATATTTGGAAATATTATTACGCCTACTAATAAAATTGAGCCAATTATGGCTAATTTTATGAACATCAAGTAATGATTCTGAAAAAAGGATTTTAGATTCAAACTAAAGAAAATATTCAAAGATGATTGAATTTTCTTAGCTAAGTTTAATCATATCTTGAAACAATCCAGTCAATTATTCTATCAATATTTGATGAAGTAAGAATTACTTTAATTGGTCCTAGAGGAGATTCGTCTGCTTTTTCGCAAATTGCTATCTTTTCAACAAAAGCTGCTTGTTTATTTAGATAAATCCAAGTAGTATCATTTTCTAAATTTTTTTCAAGATTACGTCTATAGATTTTTTGAGATCGTTTTGTGTGAATTGTTTCGTAAATCTTTTCCAAAGACTTAAGATCATTTGATTGAAAACTAATCGAACAATTTTCAGTTTTTATAGTTGAGTAGGGAAAAATATTTGAAATTGCTTTTTGGATTTTTTTTGGATCTTCGGAAGGATTTACTGAACAAAACATTTCTATTTTACAACTAAGATTTGGAATTTTCATTTTATCCAACTTTGAATAATTTTAAAGGCAGTTTCTATTAATTCGTCTTTTGTTAAACCATTATTTGATATTGCATCATCAGATAATGCAATAGAATTACTAATTCCAACACCTAATTCACGATTATCCCTTTCTTCAAAATGTTCTTTTGTTTGAGGATCATCTGGCCTTCCTCTTTTTTGCAAAAAACTAAATCTATTATCAGTTGATGCATGTATTGCTAGTAGTTTTACATCACCAAATTTTCTAAGAATTTGTATCTCATCATTAGATCTAACTCCATCAATTAGTATTACACTTGCAGTAGAAGATTCTATTTGTGGTTTAATTAATTCTGCTATTGCACCAGGACCGTTTTTTTCTCTAAGTTCGAGCATTAGTTTTCCGAGATTAGATCTGGTTGGCTCCAAGTTTCTTTTTTTTATTTCTTCTCTAACTGCATTTCCCATATTGATAATGTCATATCCTTTTGGTTTCAATCCTTCTACAACTGTAGATTTACCAGCACCAGGCATGCCTGTTAAGCATACAATTAGTTTTATCAACACATATCAAAAAAGAGGCTGGTCTATGAAGCTACCGGAAATTATTATAAAGATACTTGAAAGAATGTTGTATGCGAACTTTTGTAGCAATTGAAATCTCTAATGGTGATATAATTAATTCCATAAAAAAATTTCAAACTAAAATTAATATTAACGCAAAACCCATAGAACCAAATAATCTTCATTTTACTTTACAATTCTTAGGTGAAATTTCAGAGGAGATCTCACAAAAAATTGTCCAAGCTCTTCGTAAGATTGAATTTACAAGTTTCAGTATAAACTTGAAAGGAGTAGGCGCATTTCCAAAATCCAAATTCCCAAGGGTAATTTGGGTCGGAACAGACGATGATGGAGGAAACATGTTAATTCGGTTATCAAAAAAAGTTGAAAAAGTGTTAGAGCCTTTAGGATTTTTTTCAGACAAGTCATTTAAACCTCATATCACAGTATTTAGAATTAAAAAGAAGATTGGAGATATAACAGAAGAATTGAACAATCATAAAATGATAGATTTTGGAATACAAGAAGTTACTAATTTCAAACTGAAAAAAAGTGAACTTACACCAAATGGGCCAGTCTATTCTGATTTAGAGGAGATTAAAGCAGTACAATGAAACAAATTATTTCTAAAGTTTCTGGGATTGTTATTCCATCAAAAACGATGGAAAAATCAAAAAATCATATTGCTGAATTAGCGTTTAAATTAGTTAAAAAAGAAATTAAAAAATTTCCACAAGTAATAGGATTAGAATTTGGAGGTTCATTTGCAAAAGGTACGTGGTTACCAAAAGATGCTGATGTAGATATTTTTATCAGATTCAAGAAATCTACATCAGAAGAAAAATTTGAAAGAATCTCAAAAAAAATTGGTTTTGAATCTATGAAAAAACATTCTCCCTGTGTTAGGTATTCTGAGCATCCTTATGTTGAGGCCAAAATTAAGAATACCAAGATCAATGTTGTACCATTTTATGATGTAAAAAATGGAAAATGGAAAAGTGCTGCGGACAGATCTACATTTCATACAAAATTCATGGGAAAATCATTAACGCCCAAAATGAGAAATGAGGTTAGAATTCTAAAAACATTTCTCAAGTCAAACGGAATTTATGGAGCCGAAATTGCAAAGCAGGGATTTAGTGGTTACGTTTCGGAAGTTTTAATCAAACATTTTGGAAGTTTTGAAAATGTAATGAAATCAATATCAGAAGTTAAAGAAAATCAAATTATTGGAAAGGCATCAAAAAAATTTAAAACATCACTAGTAATTGTGGATCCAATTGATAATAATAGAAACTTAGCTGCGGCAATTTCTGATGAAAATCTTGGAAAATTTGTTCTTCTTTCAAGGGCTTTTAAAGAAAAACCTACATTAGAATTTTTCAAGAACAAAAAATTAACAATTTCAAAGAAACATTGGGAAAATTTGTTAATTATAAAATTTAATTTTAAAATTAGAAGTCCAGACATAATATGGGGACAAATTAAAAGAGCAACTTCATCATTGTCCACACAATTGGAATTAGGTGGATTTAATGTGTTAAGAAGTAAGCCTTATACCGATCAACAAAAAGAGGTCTATCTCTTTTTCTTGTTAGAATCTACAAAAATTCCAGCAATATATCCAAAAAATGGACCAGAATTTTTCAGAGAAAATAGTTCTAAAAGTTTTATTTCTAAAAATCTTCTAAAAACAGAATTAATGTGGATTGGGGATAACAAAAAAATTATTTCATTAGAAAAAAGAAAACATACTGAAGCAATTAAATTTATGACAGAATTTTTGAAAAACAATTTTCAAACAGATATACCAAAAGGTCTACAAAGTGATTTTAAACGAGGTTTCGAGGTTTCAGTAGGAAACAAAAATTTAAGCAAATCAATTAAAGAGGCTGCAAGTGAGTTGATTTCAACAGATGGTATACTCCTTCATTTCAATTAAGAAATTCGCTGATAAACCATACTCAAGTATTCTTGGATACCCAAAAGCTACTAGTCATCAAATAAGATCAAGAATTAATGAATTAGAGAAGTTAAAAATCAAATCAATTTCATTAACAGGCCCTACTACACTTGGAAATTTAGCAATTTTAGGAAAAGGATACGTGGGAGTTGTAGTTCTAGCAAAAAAAGGCAGCAAACAAGTTGCACTAAAAATTAGAAGAACAGATTCGCAAAGAAATGAAATGAAAAATGAAGCAGTATTACTAAAATTAGTAAATTCAGTAAATGTTGGACCAAAAATGTTTGTTGCTAGTAAAAATTTCTTAGTTATGGAATATCTTGAAGGAATTAAGATTAGTAAATGGGTAAATGTGCTAAAAGGAAAAGGCAGTGCAAAGAAATTAAAATCTACAATCAGAAAAATTTTAGAAGATTGTTATAGATTAGATCAGATTGGTTTTGATCATGGTGAATTAAGTAATATTTCAAAACATGTCATTGTAGGAAAAACAAAATCTACCTTAATCGATTTTGAAAGCTCGAGCACTAAGAGAAGGCCATCAAATGTTACATCGGTTACTCAGGCAATTTTTATTGGATCAGGAATTGCTAAAAAAACTCAAAAAATTTACAAAAATCCATCTAAAGAGAAGATCATTAAGGTCTTAAAACAATACAAACAAGAAAAAACGCAAGAAAGTTTTGAAAAACTATTGGAGATTCTAAAACTGTAATGGGACCAGCAGGATTTGAAGGTTTTTGGTGATTGTATTGGTACCAAATAGGCTCAAATCTTATAATAGCCTGCCAGCAGTAGCAAAAATCTTGAATAGACATCCAGAGTTTAACATATTTTAAAAAAATTACAGAAAAATGATTAGTGTGATTTAAATAATTAGATCGATCACACACGTAAATGACAAAAAATGTCATGAATTTTGATTTGTACAATATAATGATTGGAGGTTATACAAAATGAATCAGCGAGAAGAATTAGTTTTAAAAATTTTATCATCAGTAGATGTTATTCAAGGTAAAACCAAATTTGTAAAAATTCTTCATTTTGTCTGTAAGTTAATTGAAAAAAACCAAAATGAATCTCCATTTAGTTTTAAAGCAGATCGTTATGGGGTCAATTCACCAGAATTAGAAGCATTATTGCAAGATTTAGAAAGTCAAAGAGTGATCAAAATCAGCAAGCCAATCTTTTCAAAAAGAAATGATTTGTCTTTAATGGATAGAAATTATGCTTTTGGAAATGAATTAATTTTGGGAATGGGTTCAAAAATTGAATTATTAGTTCAAGCATTAAATCCATATGAAGCAGATGATGTAATTGCAATTTCATATAGTTTGTTTCCAGAAACTGTAATAAATAGCAAGATTAAACCAAGGATCAATAAAAAAATCACAGAATTATACTCTAAACTAAGTTCAGAGTTTGAAATAGGCCTTGATGAAAAACCTAGTATCGCTTCAATCACCAGTGATGCAAGACCACCATATCCTCAATACAATGACATGGATATGAGATTAAATATGATGAAATCTCTAGGTCTTGAAGAACTTCCACCAATAATTCCAGATATCATTGATGAATCATCAGGACTTATTGCAAAAAATACTTCTATTCTAAAAAATTTTAATTTTGAAGAATTATTAGAAGATGCCAGACGAGGTTAGAGTTTATTTTGATACAAATTTGTATCTAAATAAATTTCAAGATCCTTACAAAATAAAACCAGAAACAAATCATATGTTTGGAAAAGTGAAATCAGGAGAATTCAGATTAGTTATTTCTCAAACAACAATAATGGAGATTTATCATGTTTTATGTTTGGCAATAGAACAAATTAGTGATTTTGAGGCTGCAGAAGAAGCAATGGATGAAGTAACAAAAACCTATAACATAATTAAGAAAACCATGCTTTCGTTTCCAAATACAGAGTTTCCAGATAAAGAATTTGATGGAATCGAGCCTAAAAATTTGATTAATTTTGTTGAAAATGTGCCAGGTTCAAGTTTGATTGATTTTAAAGGGAAAAAATTGCCTGGTTCAATGGATTTCATACATTTGATGGTTGCATCTAATTTGAAATGTGAGAAATTTTTTACTTATGATACTGGTGTTTTGAAATTAGATAGTTACAGGTACAAAGGAAATCTCAAAATCGTAAAACCCTATAGACCATAATTAAAAATCTGAGTCACTAAAATAAGATGGGACCGGCAGGATTTGAACCTGCGACCACTAGTCCCCCAGACTAGTATCATACCAAGCTAGACGACGATCCCTTGCCTCACAGGCACAAAATGAAATTATTAAATTGTCGTATTGATTAATGAGAATTATG
>JACZTB010000067.1 GCA_022573895.1 Nitrososphaerota archaeon | reverse complement strand
GAAATAAACATGATGTTTGTTGAAGGGTTTAAGCTGAGAAATAAAAGAGAATTAAACAAAGAAGAAAAAGCTGAGCTTTTCAACTTTTTTGGAACGAGAATGTATGAAATCAAAGAAGCTATTTTCAAGTGTGGCTAAGGCTTAAAAGAATTGAAGTGTACTATAGAGTGTCTAAGTGAATCACTGAGTCTACATGCTGTTTTAATTTGTGGTTCATTCAGGCAACTAAGTGAGGATTTCACGGCCCTTACTTAGAATTTAACAATCTATTGTCCTGAATCTGTTTTACGTAAATCGTTAACAGTTCGTATCAAATGTAAATTCTAAGAATTTTCAGATTTTGGATTATGTTTTTTACAATAATAATGTATTCTAGTTACACCTTTATCCTCATCCCATGTAATACTTTGAGAAGCTGGTTCACCGCATCTTTCACAGACAGGCATAAAATAGCATACAATAAACTAGGAATTAAGAATTTTCAGGATTAAACAGTTCGTATCAAATGTAAATTTCTAGAAATCTAATTAATACTCATACCAGCTGCGGCTTCCCATGCAGCTATTTGAGATGCAGTCATTTCTACTTGAGAGCCAATCACTGTATAGGATGTTCCCAATCCACATCCGCTTGGATCAGGATCAGTAATTGAAACTAGTTGTGCATCTTTATTGTATATTTGAGTTGCATGAATATGCCATTCAGGACATCCACCTGGTTCAGATGGAGACCATGAAAATTGTTTTTGTGGGAAAATTTGGTTTGATATTACATAAGTAGGAATCCATGTAGATTGTTCAGTAGTAGTTTGTGCAGTTATATCAACTGAAACGCTAACAGATACTGAACCAATTGATGTATTTGATGAATCATCTAGTGAAAATGATATACTACCAGATTCTGTATGAGTAGATACATTTGAAATATTGCAATTAAAGGAAATGGATGCCTGATTAGAACTAATTGTCACATCTGTCCATGATGGTTTACTTGTAACAGACCACGTTCCTGCTTGATTCGAATTTAGAGTGACAGTGTCAATACTTTGAGGGCATGATGTGGAACCAACGGTATGATCTTGATTTACACTAGTAGGTGTGGCTGAGACAGTTATTGGGGTAGTGGTGTCGTCGGTTCCTGTCGATGTTTCTTCAGTAGTTCCAGTATCAACTGGAGTAACC
The DNA here is from genome assembly GCA_022573895.1 of Nitrososphaerota archaeon. Classification (GTDB taxonomy): domain Archaea; phylum Thermoproteota; class Nitrososphaeria; order Nitrososphaerales; family Nitrosopumilaceae; genus Nitrosopumilus. The sequence goes on along the minus strand of JACZTB010000067.1, from coordinate 2,839 downwards.
GTCACAGTGAATGAGGTGGTTGATGTATTTCCAGATGAGTCTGTTGCAGTACAAGTGACGGTGGTGGTCCCGACGTCAAAAATTGACGCATTTGGTATCGAACATTCTACAGTTGGATCAGGATCAGTGTTATCCGTTGCCGTTGTGGTATAAACAACAACAACTTTGCCACCAGCTCCTGGCACAGCCTCAATCGTTATGTTTTCTGCAGTGATTGTTGGAGGCGTTTGGTCTATGAATGCCCCAGTTGTGGATTCCCAATCTGGTGTTAAATATCTATAAGCTCTTGCACTACCTGGCAGCTGAAAAAACTTCTCTCCTGATTCTGTAACCCAAAAAAGTACACCATCACTTCTCGTGAAGAAGTCCTCTCCTGTTGCGGTGTATTCCCAATCTATTGTTAAATATCGATAATTAAATCCGTGTCCTGCTGCAGTAAAAAACTTGTCTCCTGTTTCTGTAATCCAATAAAATACCTGGTCGTTAAGAAGTTCTGATGCATCTGTATCCTCGAAGATTCGCACTGCTGCTGTTTCGTATGCTGCAACAAGTTCAGCATTTGTGGGTCCATCAGTTGTTGTACTGGAACTTGTATCATCAGTTCCAGTATCAGTGGTTTCAGTATCACTTGGAGTAACCGTCACAGTGAATGAGGTGGTTGATGTACTTCCATCTGAGTACGTTTTAGTACAATGGACGGTGGTGGTGGTCCCGGTGGCAAAAAATGACTGATTTGGTATCGAACATTCTACATTTGGCCCTATGGGATAAGTAACAAATCTACCCTCCGGGAACCAAGGATTAGCCTGAATCGTTACGTTTTCTATAGTGAATGTTGGAGACGTTGTACCAATATCGGTTCCAGTATCAGTTGTTGTACTAGTATCATCTATTCCAGTTGTTGTGCTGGTGTCATCTGTTCCAGTTGTTGTACCAGTATCGGTTCCAGCCACATCTTTGACAGATCCGACCATTTCGACTGTTACTCTTGCTGACGCACTGAAATCATTCTCCATAGTATCAAAAATCAAAGATGTTGTATAGGTTGAATCGATTATCACCGGACTACTGGGAAGAGCGAATTGAATGGTTCTAGTGGCCGCAGTTGATCCAACAAGCGCGTCTATTGAAAGACGTACAGTTGAACCAGACAGGATTTGAGTACCCCCTGATGGATTATCTAAAAGCACCCTGGAAATTTCTTCATTTGTAATTTTGATTACCTTTTGGCAATCTTTAACCTGTTCTTTTGCATCATCAAAGTCTTTTTCATCTCTTATTTGAGATACGTCATCAGTTGAGCATTTATCTGAATTTGCGTTGTTTTCCAAAGCAAACTTGTCAAATCCAGCCTTTTGAGCACTATCAAAAAATTGTTCAGAATTACGTTGTGTTTGTTTTAATTCAGTTAAAAGGATTGTACCGACTTTCATTCCCTCAGTAAAACCACTGTCTAGTGCAACTGCACGGTTCATGTCATTTTTATCTTTAGTGTCAGCATAAGTATTCCAAGCATCATCTACCTTATCATCAAGCATTTTAATTGCATAGTTATTAGCTTCTAAAAGCAGGCCATGAATTACCACATCTGCTACGACAATTTTTGCAGTCGATTCTACAACCTTTTCGAAAACTTCATCTGCTAAATATAATGTAAATACAACATCTAATTTGGTAGATGAGCGGAAAGGAAAATCAAGTTCAGTCCCTGCAATTTCTTTTTTTTCTGTAAAGTCAATCACCTTTTCTTTTACCATGTATTGTATTCCATATTTGAAATCATCATCAGAGATTGCACCATCTACCCACCATTTTGCATTATTGTGAATCCATTTAGGAATTTGAATATCATCACTTATAGCTATGCTACCTTCAGAATCAAACTCTACATCATCTACTTTGATGATTCCTTCCTTTATCATGTATCCAAGTCCTGCTGCAAAGTCTTTATCAGTGATTAGTCCTCGAGTCCACCAGTCTGCATTGTTTTTAATCCAAGCTGGAATAGTGCTTTCTTGGGCTGAGGCAGTCCCATAAGTTACTATGGAAACAAGAAAAACACCTACAATCATTCCTGAAAGTAAAGCCTTTTTCATGATTTTTCTATCTCAAACTACGAATTAAGAATTTTCAGGACTAAACAGTTCGTATCAAATGTAATAAAAATTAAAAATACTCTAAAAATTTATTTTAACTTAAAATAGTCTTTAAGAGAATCGTTTAGCACTCGTGAGAAGCTAATTGGTTTGGTGGAGGTTTTTATCAATTTAGCCTGTTTATATCTTAATTTCTTTATGATTTGGTCATCTAGTACGATGGTTATTCTCCTTTTCATTTGTTAAAAGTAACTGTTTGAGAGATAAAAAGACTCGGTAACAGTTCGTATCAAATGTTGAATAAAATTATGCAGAGCCTTTTTGCTGAGTAGCAATATCATATGATTTTTCTACAGGTACAACAAAGATTTTGCCATCTCCTTTGGAACCAGTATGAGCTGCTTCCATTATCGCTTTGGTAACAGAATCCACTTTAGAGTCATCAACAACCGTGATGATTGTGTCTATTCTGTTATATTCTGCAATATACCTTGATGTTCCACGTGCTCCTCCAACCAGTGGTCGTTCAGCTGATCCCCTTCCTCTTGATTCAACCAAAGTTACGCCATCAGCCCCAGCTTTGATTATTGCATTAACTACTGCACTCCGTTTGATAGTTGGTACAAATGCTTCAATTCGTTTCATGTTTTTGTTACATAGATCATTTATTAAAACATGATTAAAAATTATCAAAATTGAATCTAATTTTCATTAACGTTTCATAACACCTGTCAACAGAATTA
>JACZTB010000066.1 GCA_022573895.1 Nitrososphaerota archaeon | reverse complement strand
GCCATGGATATCAGATGATGATAAAAAATCTGTTATGAGTAGTTTAAACCAAACAATGTTAACTCTAGGACCAAATTTAGAAAAATTTGAATCAATGTTTGCAAAATATACTAAAACAAAATATGCTGTCGCAGTAACAAATTGCACCGCAGCACTTCATCTATCTTTAAAAGCATTAGGTATAGGTTTAGGGGACGAAGTAATCATTCCAGATCTGACTTTTGTTGCAGATGCTAATGCAATAATTGCAGTAAATGCGACGCCAGTTTTAGTCGATATAGGGAAGAATGATTTTTGTATATCAACAAAATCAATTAAAGAAAATATTTCCAAAAAAACCAAGGCAATAATGCCGGTTCATATCTATGGTGAGTCATGTAATATTGAAGAAATTAATGATCTTGCTAAATCAAATAATTTGTTTCTAATCGAAGATTGTGCACATGCTGTAGGAACTTTTTATAAAAACAAACATGTAGGAAATTTTGGAAACACTGGTTGTTTTAGCTTTTATCCTACAAAAAACATGACAACCGCAGAAGGTGGAATGGTGATAACTAATTCACAAAAAATATCAGGAAAAATAAAACAATTAAGAAGTCATGGAATGAGCAAGTCTTTATCAAAAAGATATACGAGTGGTTATCCTTGGCTATTTGATATTAAGGAAGCAGGTTACAACTATCGTTTAGATGAAATAAGATCCTCTTTAGGAATTTCTCAATTACGAAGAATAAATAAAATAAATCATTTACGGAAAAACGTGGCCAAATATTATAATCTACATTTAAAAGATATCCCTGGAATTTTTTTACCGCGTATGGTTAAAGATCGTTCTCATTCTTACCACCTTTATACAATACGAGTTACAAAAGAATACGGAAGAACACGAAATGAACTTTACAAAATTTTAAAACAAAATGGAATACAAACTACTGTATACTGGACTCCTATTCATAAATACACTGCATATAGAAAATATATTAAAAATATTAAAAAAATACCTAACACTATTAAAATTTATGATGAAATTCTTTCTCTTCCACTATATCCTTTAATCAACACAAATCAGCAAGATTTAGTAATCAAGTGTATAAAAAAACATATAAAAATTTCTAAATGATTTCTTGATAAATTTTCAGTGTCTTGTTGGCCATTTCTTCAGAATTACATGTATTTGTAACTAAATTGTATCCTGCTTCACCAAATTGGATTCTTTTTTTCTCATTTTCTAATAAATCAAAAATCGCTTCAGCTAACTGTTTATGATCTTCAGGTTCTATGAGAAGGCCATTTTCATTATGCTTTATAGTATATGGAATACCATGCGTATTGGACCCAATGACTGGTTTTTTAAAGGCAAAAGCCTCTAATGGGACCAAAGGAGAGAGTTCCCACCTAGATGGTAAAACCAAACACTCACATTCCTTGTAAGCTGAGATAACATCTACTCGTTCAGGTTTCTCAATTAACAAAATGTGGTTTTCCAATTCCAATTTTTTAATAAGATTTTTCATTTGCTTTCCAAAATCTTGTTCGACACCCATAATCACTAGCTTAGTATTTTTCATTTGTAGTTTGTCTTTAATCAATGCTATAGCATTCAGTAATATGTCAATGCCTTTACTTTTTGCAAATCGACCCACAAAGAGAATATAACGTCCACCTACTCTATATTTCTCTTTAAAACTTGCTGAATCCACTTTCAACAAATCCAAATCTATCCCATTGTGAACAATTTTTATTTTTGAATCAACATTAAATCTAGAAAATATTTCTTTCTCATATTCATTACCAACAATAATTCTTGATGATTGTTTTACAATCATACTAATTATAGGGATTTGTACTCTATACAAAATTCTTTTGAATAAATTAGCTTCTTTTAACTCTGGATGAGTAAACAAACCTCCTTGATCTGAAACTACCATTGGAATGTTACTTTTTTTTGAAACTAATGCTGCAATAAAAGACTGAAAACTTCTTAAACCAATAGTATGAATAATATCTGGTTTATAATTTAACAATCGATTATACATTCCGGGACTAACAAAATAAAGATAGATAGAAAACCAACAATGACTACGATTTATCTTAAAACCTGAGATAATTTCCGTAGATGGTAGATTTTTGTTGAAAGTCTTCAAATTATTAGAATAATCAAGATCTGTCGTAAAAATAGTAGTTTCATGCCGCATTTTTGAAAATTTTTTTGCCAAATTTACAGTCAAAAATAAAATTCCTCCAAACTGAGATGCAGGCAGAGATGCCGGACAGACTAATGCAATTTTCATCTTTTATTACCAACAGTTTACCTTTTAAGGGTTAAATTTCAGACAAATTTATTTGGATTTATGAAAGTATATAGCTTGTGCAGTTGGTAGTTTCATTAATAATCCATCTTTGTCTGCAAAAAATGATTCAATAGTGTTTTTTGTATCTTCATATGCACCCCATCCATAATCGTCTAAAAGTATTACACTTCCTGGTACCAGATGCGGATAAAAAAATTCTAATGCTGCAAGAGTTGGTTTTGAAGAGTTAAGATCAATATGTAAATACAAAACCCTATTCGGGGGATCTGGTTTTTCTTGTAATAAACTTGGTATGTAGCCTTGATGATAAATTAAGTGTTCATTGAATTTTTTTAGATTTTTTTTAGTTACATTAATGTCCAAGTTTTTGTATATATTTACATGCCAATATTCACTATCAACTAATTCCTCTTTTCTCATATCCTTCCATGCATCATAAAGATGCATTGAGTATTTTTTTGCAATATTCTTATTTTCCGAAATTTCACTCAGAGCAAAATATGCAGTATGACCCCACTCCACACCGCATTCGACAAAATTATACTCATCAGTGTTTGCAAATTTAATTGCGTGTTTCACTGCATACGTGACTATCCAATGTCTCCAAAGTAAATCATCTATTCCCTTAGCTGTAATTCCTTGAATTTTTTTATTAAAAGGAAAATATGCCTTCATATCTTCATTTCTTTCAAGGAATACTTTGCCCTCTTTACTATCTACCCATGGTGGTTCATGAATTGTAGTCATTCCCCAACCTGAAAATTTTGGTTTATTGAAAAATATTCTTTTAATTAATCTCAATATTGGACGTAAGGTTGGATATTTTGAGTAAATATTTTGACCTGATTTTACTATGTCCATAACTACTCATTATTCCTCTTTGATTAGAAACTCTATGTTGTTTACTAGTTCTGTATCAGATATTACTCCTTGAGAATAAAAGCCAGCAACGTCCTTGAACCATGATGGAATACCTATTGATGTATCAACCATGACAGTAGCTCCCTCAAATTCTGTAATTGCAATTAGTTCTAATAAAGATGAGACAACTCCAGCAGAATGTGTTATAGGATCACAAACTATTATTTTGTTCACAAAATTCTGTGATCTTTTAACTACATCACTTATACTTTTTTCCTCATTATATGCCGGAATACAAACTATTTTCATCATTGAGATGATAGGAGATATATTGTATATCTATATTGAGTGTTAAGATATTTAGTTATTATATTGAAACTTGTAATCTAGCTAACATGTCTACAAACATTATGTCTGTTGATTTGGAAGATTATTACTGTGATTTACCATTTTCTGAGTGGTCTAATTATGAAAGTAGAGTTGTTCAAAATACACATGTAATTTTAGATTTATTCAAAAAATATGATGTCAAATCTACTTTTTTTGTACTAGGGTATATCGCAGAGAAATTTCCAGATTTGATTAAAGAGATAATAGAACAGGAGCATGAAATTGCTAGTCATGGTTATGCACATATTGATATTCGTAAAGTAAGCGAAGAGATTTTTGAATCTGATCTAAAAAAATCTATTAACATTCTTGAAAGAATCACTAGAAAAAATGTAATTGGTTTTAGAGCACCGTTTTTCTCCATTGACAAAAATTCTTTTTGGGCATTTAAGATATTGAGCAAATATGTAATTTATGATTCAAGTATTTTTCCAACACGATCTTTGTTATATGGAGTTCC
>JACZTB010000036.1 GCA_022573895.1 Nitrososphaerota archaeon | reverse complement strand
TTTCGACATTGAAAGGGCACGCAGGTGTTGTTAATTCTAAAGTAAATTTCAGATTGCCTTCATCAAGTTCTAGATCTTTAATCATACCCATAGATACGATATCTTTTTTCAAATCAGGATCAATGACGGTACTAAGTTTTTCAAGAACTTGATCGATTCCAACCATTGTGTCAAAAAGTTCTTTTACATTATTTAAACATAATTTAGGCAACAAAAGAAATTAACAATTATTTGGAAAATCAGCAAAATCTTTGGAAATTTAAGGCTAAATCATCCAAAGATTCATAAATTGAAATTCAAAAAAAATAGCACAGTTGTTTTCTATATCCACCCTAGTAGATGTAGTTAGGATTCCCCCTAGCTTGTTTGGAACTACACTCAAAAAGGCTGCAGTAAACATTCTCAAAGAAAAGTACGAGAGTATGATTAGTGCAGACTTGGGTTATATCATAATGATTTTAGATGCTAAAATTGATGAAATGGGAAAGATGATTCCAGGTGATGGTGGGACATTCCACAAAGTCGAATTTGAAGTATTAACGTTTTATCCAAAATTACAAGAAATCGTTTTAGGAGAAATTGTCGATATTACAGATTTTGGTGCATTTGTAAGAATTGGTCCAACTGACGCATTACTTCACTTGTCACAAGTGATGGATGATTATCTTAAGAGTGATGTGAAATCTGGAATAATTTTAGCTAATCAAAGTGGTAGAACACTTAAAGTTGGTTCTAAACTTCGTGCAAGAATCACAGCAGTCTCATTAGGTAAAGTTGCTTCAATGGGTAAGATTGGAATTACATGCAGACAGCCATTCCTTGGTGCCGATGAATGGATTGCTGAAGAGATTAAGAAATCAGGTAGTGATACAAACAAGCCAACAAAAGAAGCTAAAGTAGAGGTAAGTTAAGATGGTACGAGAAATGGCATGCAGAAAATGCAAAGCTGTAACATCAGGAAAAGTTTGTCGAATTTGTAAATCATCAGACTTAACACCCGATTGGAATGGAATTGTACTTGTGGTTGATCCAACAAATTCAGAAATTTCAAAAACTCTTGGCATCACTAAAAAAGGCAAGTATGCTATCAAAGTAACATAAAATATTTCTAAATCTTTAAAATTACATTAGCATTTTATCATAATGTTGTCATTTAATTTAAAAAAACAATTATTACAATTTCTTGCTGAAGACATAGGAAAGGGAGACATTACAAGTGCTCTTTTACCTAAGAAAAAGATCTTGGTTAGAATAATTTCAAGAGAAAATGCTATTGTTGCTGGTGCAACATGTGCAAAAGAAATTTTCAAACTAAATGCATGTAATGCAAAGATTTTAAGAAAAGATGGCTCTAAAGTAAAATCAAATCAAATAGTAATGACCATTACAGGAGATATAGGAAAGATTTTGGCAGCTGAAAGAACTGCACTAAATCTACTTTCTAGAATGAGCGGAATTGCAACTCAAACAAATCAACTTGTGAAAAAAATTCCAAAGAAAACAAAATTGTATGCCACAAGAAAGACTGCTCCGGGTCTCAGATACTTTGACAAAGAAGCAGTTGAAATAGGAGGAGGTCAAAAACATAGACTAGGACTAGACGAAATGGTAATGATCAAAGACAATCATATTGCAGTAATTGATTCATTAGTAGCCATTATTAAAAAAGCAAAGAAAAAATATAAAAAATTTGAAGTAGAAGTTGAAAATACTTCAGATGCAGTTCTAGCTGCAAAAGAAGGGGTAGCAATAATTATGTTAGATAATTTTTCGCCGTCTCGAATAAAATCAACAATTAAAGTTCTCAAAAATCAAAAATTACGAAACAAAGTATTGCTTGAAGCATCAGGAGGAATAAATTCTAAGAACATAGCAAAATATGGTAAAACTGGAGTTGATATTATTTCAGTTGGTTGCATTACAAATTCTGTAAAAGGAATTGATATGAGTTTAGAAATTTAATAATTCAATTGTTCTAATAATTCTGAAACCGCTTAATTTTTTGGATCAATTTCTAGAATTTTTTCACAAAATTGGATTACACGTTTGTTTTCACCTATTTTTTATGTGAATATGCCTCAAAAGTAAGACAACAATATCATGAGAACCAATTTCAAGAGACTTGTCAAAGTACGAAATAGCAATCTTGTACTTGTTTTTCATATAGTGGATTCTACCTACAATAAACAAAACATCATGATGATTAGGAGTTTTTTCTAAATATTCTGTGCCTGATTTAAGCGCAGCTGTATACTTTTTTTTCTTTGACCAGTTTTTTGAGTTCTTTGAACTTTTGAGTATTTCTTTCTGTTGAGGATCTTTTGGTGTCTTACTAAATAATCCAACCATAATCACTTGATTTATTTGATCTGAAGCATTCTATTAATTGCTAAACGAGCCTTGTCAGCAATTTCTTTAGGAACAGTGATAAGATATTTTTCATTTACCAATGCATCATAGACTTTTTCAAGTGTAATCATCTTCATGTATTGACATTCAGCTTTATCTGATGCAGGAATGAATATTTTATCAGGATTTTGTTGTCTCATTTTATATAAGATTCCAGTTTCAGTTGCAACAACAAAATTCTTTGATTTTGATTCATGTACATGTTTTAGCATTCCATCAGTAGAAAGTATTGAAACTTTTTTGTCATCAAAACTTCCAGCTGCAATATCATACATGAATGGAGTAGTACAACCACACTCTGGATGAATAACAAATTCAGCATCTTTCATTGAATCTAATTTTTTGGTAATATCTTCAGGAGTGATACCGGCATGAACATGACATTCACCTGCCCATATGCGCATATTTGTTCTTCCAGTCATTTTTGCAACATAAGATCCAAGAAACATGTCAGGTAAAAATAAAATTTCTTTATCTTCAGGAATTGCGTTTACAACATTTATAGCATTTGAAGATGTGCAACAATAATCTAGTTCTGCTTTAATTTCTGCAGTAGTATTAACATACCCCACTGTAATAGCACCAGGATGTTGTTTCTTCCAATTTTGTAATTCATCAACAGTAATTGAGTCAGACAGTGAGCACCCAGCTTCTAAATCTGGAAGTAATACTTTTTTTTCAGGACTAATGATTGCAGCTGTTTCTGCCATAAATTTTACACCACAAAACAGAATTGTTTTTTGTTCAACTTTTGCGGCTTGTCTTGAAAGTCCCAAAGAATCACCTGTGAAATCAGCTACATCTTGTACGTCTGGGATCTGGTAATTGTGTGCCAAAATAACCACATCTTTTTCTTTCTTGAGTTTTAGAATCTCGTCTTTGAGTTTTGAGGACTGTTGTACTAACATAAACCATTAAAAATTGAGTTGGTAAGGATTTAAAGAATGGGAAGTTGTCAATAATTCTCTAAAAAACTACCAAATGTGGCAATTATTGCCATATTAGGTACCAATCTGAATCTCATCTGAACAATATTTTCTTAGAGTTTCAATTGCAGATAGAATTGCTAACCTACTAGTTTTTGGGTTGTTGGCATCTGGAAAATTCTCTATTGTAAAGGTCATCTTTCCAAATTTTCCATAAGCTTCAATGTGATGAGTGTTTTTATCAGTATTTGGGTCGGCGACAATTTTTACACTTGTTTTTTCACTGCCTATTCCTGACAACGATAAAAGTGCAGCTACATTGATGTTGGCAGGAAATAAAGAGACAGCTTCTTTTGCAGTTCCCTCAAAAATTGTTGTGGGAGAGATAATTACATCTAAATTAATGTCAGAGTTTTCAAAAAACTTCGCACCTTTAAGAGATCGAGGATGTTTTGTTGTAGTAATGGATAATGATTCTAATTCATCTTTGATTGATTTTATTCCATCCAAGCCAGCAATTGCGCCCGAAGGTAGATAGATTGTTTTTTTGAAATCTTTGCATGCATCTGACAAAATTTCATAAATGGAATCGTCAAGTAATGCACCAACACTCATAATCATCAAATCACGTTTATTTTGTAATACACTTAGTGCAACATCTTTTACAGCATCCTGAGAAGCAGCTTCAACTATAATGTGTACTGGATGTGATGATAAAAGATGAGAGTTTTCAACAATTTCTGGCTTTGTGTTTAATTTTGAAACAAGTTTTTCTGAAGCTTCTTTAGAGACATCATAAACATGAGTTAGAATTGCAGGTATTTTACCTGAGTCAATTGCAAGAGCAATTTGTGTTCCAATTGCACCACATCCAAGCAAACCAATTTTTTTCAAGTGTTTCTACTAGGATTAGTCTCTTAATTAATTCTAGTTGGACTAATCTCATCAGATAGATGGTTTTAATGGATTAGTTTTGTCAAGGTTCAGTATAACCTAAAGAATTTATTCGAACTAACTAACTATTGTTGTGCTCAATGTTGCTTACAAAGATTCAATTGAAAACAGGCAAGAAATTGTCTTATTTCTAAATAATCTAGAAGGAGAAAAATCAATTGATTAAAGATCCAATAAAAAGTTTGATTGAGGAGTTAGGAACTCAGTTATCACAAAAGGAGCACTCGGATATTGTCTTGAATAATGGTAATGGAAAACAGTTTGAGATAATTCCATCAGAGTTTAAGCAGATTACTCCAATAGAGAAGCCAAAAAAGATTGCATTTGTAGATGGGGGTGATGCACCACTAGATGAAGCACCAAACTATCTAATTACACTTAATCGAATTTACTTTTCAATATTTTGTGGCAAAAAAAGAGTAAAGCCTTCCATGTCTCCACGTGTTCAATTTTTATCATTTGTGATATCAAAGGTTGGTACTGAAGGTGGGAAAAAGAAAGTAAGTTATGATACAAGATTGTTTCCTCATAATGAATCAGATAAAGAATTTTTGCCTGCAGAGATTGACTTGGCATCAGTCACTGATGGAGCAACGGTACTGCAAGGCTCTAGACTAAATTCACTTGCAAGAAGATTTGCAGAGTGGCAATTAGCATACAAAGTTGTTGAAAAAGAACTAGTTGCAGGAGACATTCTAGTAATTGATGGTTCATTGCAAACTAATTTTAAAAATGAAACAAAGTATGCAAACAAACTATATGATCTTGCAATTAAGAAAGAAGTAATTATTTGTGGTTTGGCAAAGACAAGTCGATTAATTACAGAGTCTGGTGACCCACTACTTGCAAGAATTGACGAGATTGCAGCAGATGTAAAGTATGACAAATGGTATGTCAAAGTAGCAGAAGAGGTATCATCTGATGACAGAGGATTCATGCTTGCAGTAAAGTTTCATCCAAATTCTAATTTTGTATTTCGATTCGAGATTTTGCGAGAACAGTTTGCAAAGATGGATGATTCAGAGATAAATTCAGTACTTTCGAGCCTGGCTGAAAACTCTCAGGATGTGGCAATGCTTGGCTATCCGTACGGTGCAATTGATGCAGACAGATTTGCCCAGGTACGAATGACTGAATCAAACATGTATCGTGGAATAATTCTTGCTGAGCGACTACGTAATCCAGAATGGAAGAGATTGGAAAAGTACAGTGCAAGTTTGGCTGCCCATGATGTTCTAAATGGAGTGACTAGCTAATGGATGAATTTTCAATTGCAGGACAGGTAGTTGGAGGAAAGTTTGGAGACATTATAATTCGTCAAAAGTCTGGAAATGATTTGGAGATTGGGGACTTGATGGTTTCAGAAGAGAATGGTTCTTTTTTGATTTTGCAAGTCTTTTCATTAGAGTATGGTAGTCAGATTCAAGACAGAATGCAGCAGATGATGTCCGGTGTTAATTTAGAGCAAGGATCAGATGCACAATTTTATGAGCCAGAGTTTGTCAACTATGTTTTGGCTAGAATCAAACCACTTGCGCGAGTGTACAATGAGAATTGTGAAGTCAAAATTCCAAAGTCATTGCCTTCATTCTTTAATAAATTACGATTAATTACTAAAGATGATTTAAAATTCCTGCAGAAAGAAAAAGATTCAATCTTTGTTGGATACATTCGAAGTGGAAGTAAAGTAATCAAGGAAGCTGAAGTCTGGCTGCCAGCTGAGGATGTATTTTCACATCATGTATTGATTCCAGCAACTACTGGTCGTGGAAAATCAAATTTAGTTAAAACAATTTTGTGGCATGTGTTGGATTCAAACAAAGTTGGTGCACTAGTGCTTGATGCACATGATGAATACTTTGGACGAATTGGTGTGGGATTAAAAGACCATCCAAGAGCCAAAGATAATTTGGTATACTATACACCATCAAATCCTCCAGTTGGTGCTAATCGTCTTACAATTAATTTACAATCAATTAGACCTGAACACTTTGAAGGAATTGTAGATTTTTCAGATGCTCAGTTCCAGGCAATCAGAACTTACCATTGGAAAAGTAAAGATGGATGGCTCACAACATTGATGCTGACTGATCCTGATTCTGCAACGGATCAAATTGCAGCATCCACAATGAGCGTAATTCAGCGAAAAATGAGGCTAATTTTGGGATTAACTAAAGATGAAGAGGGCCATCTGGTCTCAAAGCATGAGGTATTTGATTCTGCAACCAAGGGATTCACCACAGTTGATGATATAGTACAAGATATCGAGCAAGGAAAAGTTGTGATTCTTGATACATCACGATTAGGTGATGAAGCAGAATTAATTGTTGGAAACATTATTGCATCAAAATTATTTGAAAAATACAAAGCATACAAAGCAGTTGGTGAATTAGCAAGAAAGCCTGTAGTTACTGTAATCATTGAAGAAGCACCACGTGTTATTGGTGTTGATGTGCTGACAAGAAATAATGACAACATCTATGCAACAATTGCAAAAGAAGGTCGTAAATTCAAAGTTGGATTGATGGCAATCACTCAATTGAGCAGTGTCATTCCAAGAACTATTCTTGCAAACATGAATACAAAAATCATTCTAGGAAATGAGATGAAGCAGGAAAGAGAGGCAATCATTCAGTCAGCTTCGCAGGATTTGTCAGAGGATGACAAAAATATAGCAAGCCTGGACAAGGGGGAAGCAATCATTTCAAGCATCTTTGTTCCATTTGCAATGCCCGTAAAGATTCCTTTGTTTGAAGACATTGTAAAAGAGAAAGGCAGTAAAGTAAGACCAGAAAAGACAAAGGTGTTCTAGTTTGTTATTTGCACATCTCTCAGATATTCATCTGGGTTTTCAAAAGCATGAAGCATTGCAAAAAATAGAGCAGACAGTATTTGAGAAAGCACTGGATGAATGCATCTCTCGCAAGGTTGATTTTATTTTAATTCCAGGAGATTTGTTTCATGTAAATATTCCAGAGATGCGAGTGCAAAAGTTTGCATTTGCAAAGTTTCGGCAGGTACATGAAGCTGGAATTCCAGTGTATGTAGTTTATGGAAGTCATGACTTTTCTCCAGTATCAAACTCTGTAATTGATTTGCTGGTTGCAATTGGTTATATCAACAAAGTTACCAAAGTGAAGGATTCGGAGGATGGGAAGATTGTTTTAGATTTTTTTGTAGATAAGAAAACTGGTGCCAAAATTTGTGGATTCTCAGGACTCAAGGTGGGAAAAGATCGAGAATACTATGAAAAACTGGACAGAGACTCGCTTGAGGCGAAATCAGGCTTTAAGATATTCCTATTTCATAGCGGAATTTCAGATATGAAGACTGAAGCAGGCATAGAGGGAGAGCACATGCCACTATCTTTGCTGCCCAAAGGATTTTCATACTATGCAGGAGGTCACATGCACAAATGGAACCATCAGTCATTTGGTGAGTATTCACATGTAGTATATCCTGGAACTCTATTTGCAGGATATCACTCGGATTTGGAGGAGAATTCAAAGGGGCAAAAACGGGGATTCGTTCTGGTTGAATTTGAAGATGAGATTAAAGATGTGTCATTTGTTGAATTAGAGAATACATCATATGAAATAATTGAGATTGATGCAAACAATCGAAAGGCAGATTCAATCAACAAAGAACTCGTAGAGAAGACACAAGGAATAGATCCTGTTAACAAAATCATAATAATAAAGATTGATGGTGAGATGACATCAGGAAAGACATCTGATGTAGATATTTCTGCAATTCGAGAGTCACTGTATCAACGTGAAGCTAGTGCAGTAGAAATAAGCAAAAGTAGGTTGACATCTAAAGAGTATTTAATTACTGAAGCGAAAGGTAAGAACAAAGTAGAGATTGAGACAAATGTATTTGATGAAAATATTGGTCAATTACGATTCAAAGAAAAAAATCTGATTGGTGATGCTGGAGTTGTTCTTGCAAAAAAATTGCTATCAGAGTTAGTACAAGCAAAACTTGAGAATGAAAAGATACCAGACTATGCATCAAGAAAAAGACAGGATGCACTAGGAGTATTGGGGTTGAAGTTGGATGATTCTTAATTCACTAGTGCTTGAGAATATTCGAAGTTACGCTCATGAAGAAGTAGAATTTCCACGTGGAATTACTTTGTTTGAGGGAGACATTGGTTCTGGCAAGTCCACCATATTGATGGCAATAGAGTTTGCATTGTTTGGATTGGGTTCACAAAAAGGAGAATCTCTTCTTGCAAAAAAAGCAGATGATGGTTATGCGATTTTAGAGTTTACAGTGGATGATCAAAAATATGAGATAAAGCGAGCACTCAAAAGAAAATCAGCTGGAGTAAATCAGGATCCAAAAAATTCGTACATTAAAACAAATGATGAAAAAGAGCCTCTTTCGCCATCAGAGTTGAAGCAGCGAATACTTCAGATTCTCAAATTTAATGAGCCTGGAGACGCACGCTCTGAGAGTAGAATCTACCGTTATGCAGTGTATACGCCTCAAGAAGAGATGAAGAAAGTTTTGAGTGATTCCAAAATTCGATTAGAGACGATAAGACGAGCATTTGGAATTGAAGATTATGCTATAGCTGCTGCCAATGCCAAGGATGTTGCAGCATCAATAAAAAATCAGGTAACACGATTGGAGGAAAGATTTAGTGATATTGCTCAATTAGAAAAGGAGAATAAAGCATCAGAGAATATAGTTAGAGAGATTAATGCAAAGATCTCTCAATTAGATAAAGAAAGAAAATATTTAGAGTCAGAAAACATTCTCGTTGAAAAAAAATTAAAGCAACTACAAAAGCAGAAGATAGAAAAAGTAAAACTTGAAGGTATCAGAGACAAACGTGAAGAGAAAATTGTAGATGATGAATCATCTATTGAATCAACTTGTATATATATTGATGATGCAAAAAAAGAACTTGATGAATTTAAAGAAAAATTAGATGAACTAAGTAAAATTAAAAAACCAACAGTAAAAACTGTTGCACAAATCAAAAAAGAGATTGAAAAATTCCAAAAAATCAGTGATGAATTGGTAAAATCAGAAGGAATTATTTCGGAACTATCATCATCAATTTCAAAATTAAGTAAAGTATCAGGTAAAAATAAAAATGATATGCAAAAAGAGACAATCAGTAAAGAAAAAACCCTGGAGAACACTCTGAAAACATTTGAAGAGAGTGGAAAAGAGATAGATGGTCTACAAAAACAGAAAACAAAACATGAAACAAATATCGAAAATTTACAAGAGGACATTGGTAAATTTGCAAAACTTGGTGCAAAGTGTCCTGTATGTGAACAAAAAATTACAGTAGAGCATTTGAAAGATTTAGAGAGTGAACGAAAAACAAAACTAGATAAATTAAATGTAGAATTAAAAAAGATTGTAGATTCATTTTTTGATACAAAAAAACACCACACAAAACTCTCCAAAGAGATTGACAAACTAGAATCTGAAATATCTGAGAACCAAAAGATGATTCCTCAAATTGAAGAGTTTGATGAAAAATCTGCAAAATTTGCCCAAATTGAGGCTAAAATTAAGGAATTGCAGGCACAAAACACGATTTCAAAGGAAAAATTTGAGTATAAATCAAGTGAGCCAGTAGAGTATCTTTCTGCGCTTAAAGATGCTCTAGTAGAATATGAGAATTCTTTGGAAATGATTGCAGAAACCAAAAAACATCAAGAGAAGACTTTGAAATCAATTTCAAAGTATCAGAATGATTTGAAATCATTAGAGGTCAATATTGCAAAAAACAGAAAAGAGATTCAAAGTATTGAAAAACAAGTGAAATCATTTGCAGACATTGATGATGAAATAAATTCAACTGAGCAAGAATTTAAAGAAAATAATGAAAAGATTACCCAGGTTTATGCTTTGAGTGCATCATCAAAACAAAATCTAGGAAATGAGCAAGAAAAAATTTCAATTAACAAAGAAAAAATTGCTGAATCTGAAAAATGGAAGGTAGAGCATGACAAATTTTCAGAATACTTTGAATGGTTGACTATATTTTTTATTCCCACCATATCTCAGATTGAAAAGCAGGTATTGTTATCAATTTTGCAGAGCTTTAATGAAACTTATCATAGATGGTATTCAATTCTAGTGGAAGATCCTACCAAAGAGTCTAGAATTGACGAGGACTTTACTCCAATTGTAATTCAAGATGGATATGATCAAGAGATTGGATATTTGTCAGGTGGTGAGAAGACAAGTATTGCATTAGCTTATAGATTGACACTAAATTCTCTTATGAGAAAAGAGACAGAATCATTAAAGTCAAATTTATTGATTTTAGATGAGCCAACTGATGGATTTTCTAAAAACCAATTAGGTAAAATTAGAGAAGTTCTAGATGAGTTAAAATCACAACAAATTATACTTGTTTCTCATGAAAAAGAGCTTGAAGCATATGTAGATAATATTTTTCAGATTTCAAAAGAAGATGGAGTTTCTAAAATTTCACGTTTAAATTAATTTTAAAATTTACTATTACAAATTTTTGTTCCTATCAATATCTAAGTGTGTATTATGGGGCAATCTCCAAATAATTTCAAGAAATTGAATCTTAAATATCTATTTGAAAAAATTATAATTGTGTTAAAAATGATTAAAAAGATATGATGTACTAACTAAATAGCAAATTAAAAATTGAAACTGTTCCTGATGGTAATTAGCTATAATCTACTTATAGATTTTAGTTTGAAACTTACAATGGAATAAATAGAAAAGCTTGCTAAATCAAGACGTAAGTTTGGAGATCGAATAAGAAGAAGAAAGTCAGCACAGATTGCATATAGAATTTTCAGAGAAGACATTTACGACATTTTAGCTGGAACTTATGGTATTAGTTTCAATCCTAAGAAAAAGAGCAAATACTATAACATCGAGTTTATGGGAAGTAGAGTCAAATAGCAGTCGCTCTTTACCACATTTTTAACACATATTCACTATTCAACTGATCCAATTTTCCAAGGAAGTAAAGTCACTGCACTTTAACTAACATGAACAATTCCGGTCATCCAAGGATGAACCATACAAAAGTAAGGATATTCTCCTGCTTCATCAAATGTAAATTCAAAAGTTGTGCCAGACATGAATATGCTAGAATCAAATACTTCGGAAGTTCCTTCTATTGAACCGCTTGTAACAGTGTGGGCTGCAGTATCAATGTTATTCCAAATTACAGTATCGCCAACTCTAACTTGTAGAGAATATGGAGTATAACATTCGTTGGTTTCTTCACATCCTGGAACTCCAACACCGTCAGGTATTTCAACTGTATGAGTCTCTGAAGGTTCAGGCTGGACTTGTCCAATAACACATTCACCTTCATAATCTAATTTAACATCAGCGGCCTCTAACATACACAAATTACCAAAAGTTGTACCATCAACACCACAAACTGGTGCATATTCCATTGTACAAACAGTTGATTTTTCTTCAATAACAACAACTCTTGGTGCTGGAATTTCATCAGGTGAAATAGCAATCAAACCTAAAATTATTGCAGCAAGAACACCAACTACAGCTATAACACCATATGCAAAATTCATCTCATCCACCTGTCAACTTAGCAAACTTTCCGTTCTTACTTAACTTTTCCATAAATTGAATATTAGACAAGGCAACAATTGCGGATTCAGCGACTGATTTATCAGAATCATTTAATGCCTTTTCCAGAGTTTTTTTTGCATCTTTGGAGCCAACAACGCCCAAGGCAATTACAGCCTCATGTCGTACAAACATACTTGGATCATTGAGTGTTGCATCAGATAGAGGAGGTATTGCAATAGAGTAACACAACTGACCTAATGAGAACGCAGCTTCATGTCGCACCAATTCATTTTCATCATTTTTTAAAACTTTAGCAACATATGGAACTTTATCTTCACCACCAAAATCAACCAAAATACAAGTTGCTCTTGTTCTAACTACATAGTCAGAATGATCTAAAAGAGAAACAAAATATGCTGTGTCTTTTTGCTCATATTTTGACTCCATTTCAGCAAAAAGTGTTAATCGATCATCAGTTATTGCTTGCAATTTGTTTTGAGATTTTTAGTGTCCTATATTAGGTTACTTGGAAAAGATCTAAAATTAGTTGAGGTATGTATTTAATGGAAAAAATAAGAGAAAGTTCTGTGAGTGCAGTAATAGGAGAAAAAGTACCAAATTTTGGAGTTTCAGAGTGGATACAAGGTGCTCCAACTAATTTTGACCAAGAAAAAGACCATGTTGTTTTATTGGAAGTCTTTCAAGTCAATTGTCCAGGCTGTTTTATGAGTGCAATTCCAGAGGCAATTAGCATTTACAACAAATACAAAGATGAAGGAGTTCGAGTTTTAGGTATTGCGACTGCTTTTGAAGATTTTGATAAAAACACATTAGAAAATTTGAAAATGCTTGTAGAAACAGGTGAGGTGATTGGAGAGACAAAGAATGCACTTTCAATGTATGGAAAATTACAAGATGGAAACAAATTATCTTACAAGATTCCATTTCCATTAGGAATGGACAATTTGACAAAGACCACAGAAGAAATTAGTCAAGAAAAAATCATGCAGTTTATCTCTCCACAAATTCCTGAATTTGACTCACAGCCAGAGGATTACAAAAATAAAATTATTCAAAAAGTAAAAGATCATATGAAATCAAAAGAATATTCAGCTGAAACATTTGAAAAATTTTCTTTACAAGGTACTCCGTCAGCCATTTTAGTTGATAGGAAGGGGATTCTCAGGGATGTATCATTTGGTCAATCAGGACGTGTTGAGACAATGATTCAAAAATTACTTGGCGAAGATTAACTTAGCAAAACAACGGCTATTGATAGGGCTACAACTATACTAAATCCTCCAATTAGAGCAATTTTTGCATTGTCCATATTGGTTTATTTTTTAATTTTTATAATTATAATTACAGGGGCAACAAAATATATCCCAACATTCAACAGAATCAAACTAATTCCATAGCCTAGTACTTCAGCTTCTGAATCCATATCTACATAATTCAGAATTGAAAGTGTTGAAAGCATTGGAGTGATAACAAGCTTGACTGTTTCTTTGAAAACAGGATTTTCACGTTCATAATCAGCAATTGTTGGTGAAAATGAATAGTAAAATTCATTGAAAGAGTTCAAAAAGAATTGTCCGTATTCCGTTTTCATTAACTTTTGATCACGTATTTCTCTTAGTTGTTGTACTTGAGGTGCTAGCTCTGTCCCATATGTTGCAGTTGCAATAAGACAACCTCCACCTTCAGATGGAGATTCATCAGTAACAGTGGTTTCTGATTTTTGTTCTACTCCCCCTAAAGTATTAGTTGCAATTATGTCAATTTTGTAATTACCAATACCAGTAAAGTTTAGAGTGATAAATGAAATCCTGTCATTTGATTTAATTTCTGGATTGTACTGCATATCATTTAGATAAAAAGTAAAATTACCGCTAAGTAGTAATTGTGGAATGATTATCTCGCCCAAATTATTTTCCAACCCACTGTTAATGAAAATTGTTAAGCGCTTTTCATCTTTATCAAATTCGTGTTCTAGTACATCAAAGTTTGAAATAATTTTAACTTCAAATGTATAGCCACCTGTTTGGATATCCAATCTATTTACTAGTCCAGTTGCATCAGATAATGGCTGACCATATGCTAGATTAATTACTAAAAGTAATACAAGTGAAATCAAAAATATTATTTTCAATTTATGCAGCTTGAGATATTCGTTGGTTTAATTCTTTATCTTGAACAATTCTTGGATGGTCTGGATCTGCCAAGATAACTTCAAACCAATAATGCTTTCCGTCTTTGTAGATATAGTATGAACCCAAAAGTTTCATGTTTGGATATCTCTCAAGAACTCTTCTTTCAGCAACGGTCTTCATGCTGTCATCTGCCTTGATTCTTGTAACACCAAGGTGTTTTGGTCTTCTACCACCAGTAGGTCTTTGTTTTCTCATACCTCCAGTTCCAACTCTCATTCGGACAACTATGATTCCTTGTTTTGCCTTGTAACCTAATCTTCTAGCCCTTTGTATTCTGCTTGGTTTATCAATACGTGTAACAGCATTTTGCTTACGCCATTTTACGATACGTTCACGTATCTCCATAGAATTTTCTTTCCAAAGTTTGATCCAAATCTTGTCTTGATAACTAGGCATATCGGGCATAGTAAAATCCCCTTTAATAACTGTAAAAGTATGATTCTACTCCTCTTAATAGAATCTTTTACGTACCTATCTTATGGTTTCAGCTTTGCAGAAATTTGAGGAATCAATTAGGTCTGAAGGAACTAGAAAACCATACCAGATCCATCTAAAGAAGTTTTTAGAATTTTCAGACAAAAGTACCGAAGACATTGTAAAGTTACAGGAAAAAGGTATTGAAGAACCAGAAATTAATCTCCATCCAAAGAGTCAATCTAAATTAGCAAAAATAATTCTGGATATTTCCTTAAGAAAAAATCAGCAAATAATTTTTACTACACACAGTGAGCACATTTTATTTCCTTTACTTACTAGCGTAGCAAGCAAAAAGGAAAACTCTCTACGAAAAGAAGATTTAGCAATTTATTATTTTGATACAGATGAAAAATATCATACCACATACGAAAAATTAGAAATTGATGATTATGGTAGAATTAAAGGAGGATTACGTGGATTCTTTGAAGAAGATATTGATTCTTTGAATGAATATCTGAATGCACTCAAGGGAGAAAATCAGAATAAAAATGACTGATTTTATAATTGATGAAATGGTAATTCGTGAATGTGATTCATTCACAGCTCCTGATGGAACAGAAACATTCCGTTCTCTTGATTTTATGTCTAGTTTTATTGAGAGCAAGCACAGACTAGGATTAAATGATACTATAGAAAAAAAATATAGAAATTATCAGAAAAGAATCAAAGATGCTGGAATATTTACAACTCCTTTATCTTCTAGAATTATAAACAGAATACTTCGAAATGATAAAATAATTAAAGTTTCAGGAACACCTGGCAATTACAATTCTATTCGTGCAAAAAAATGTGATATTCATTTTGTAGGTGTTTCAATACAGTTGAGAGGAATTCTTGTAACTAATGATGAACCATTAAAAAATAATATTGAAAATCAAGGTTTTAATTCACTATTCTCTACAGTAAAAATTCAAGATGCTAAAACTCAAATTTGAATATCATGCCTAAAAAAATGCTAAGCCTTTAAAAAAATAATTCGTTAGAAAGATAACTAGTGGGTAAAGTGAAAGACGATCTATATGCTCACAAAATTAAAAGGGTCAAAAATAGCCACTTTCTAACTGTAAATCGAGGAAAACTAAGATATCACTATTCAGTTAAAATTTCCTTGAGTGATGAATCATAATTCACACACTCAAAGAGTTTGCTTCCGCAGAAAACTCGATAAACAAAATACGCCAAAGCCGTTAAAAAGGATTACTCAGCATAGATTTGAGCATGATAAAATGATGAATATTAAAGATTTGTCTTGTGATTAATTTTTACTCTTACTAGCTTTAGAGATTATTCCCAAAATAATTCCAATAACTCCTGCAATTGCAAGTGCTGCAACAACTCCTGTAATCAATTCTCTGCTGTCTATTTTTACAGAAGTTTCAGATGACTTTGGTGTGGAATCAAGAACACAAACACCATCTTTGAGAACAGTTCCAGAACCACATCTTTCATCTAGTACACAAACACCATCTTTGAGAACAGTTCCAGAACCACATTGGGTTTTTGGTGTCTCAACATCTGTTACTAGAGGTTCTTCTGTTGTTTCTTCAGTGACTGGTTCTTCTGTTGTTTCTTCAGTGACTGGTTCTTCTGTTGTTTCTTCAGTGACTGGTTGTTCTGTTGTTTCTTCTGTTTCTGCCGTAGGATTACCAAAGATAGTTCCTATGATGTCTACTTCTACAGTTCCTGCAGGTAATTCAATATTCAGAGTTCGACTTTGAGAAGTTGCAGATTCTGTGAAGATTAATTCTTCACCAAATTGATTTATGATAATAAAAGGATCATCCTCACCATTAAAAATAGAGTCTAAGAAAGAACGTTCTAAAACAATGTTCAAAGTTCCAGTAGAGTCAGTCACATCTACCGCAAAAATTAATGTAGCAAACCCCAAATCAGGCTCGATATTATTAACTGTCAACCCGGTTGCAACAAATTCAACTTCATAAGAAGTACCATCAATGTCAATAGAAACTGTTTCTGCATAGACCAATACAGAAGATATGATTGTAAGCAATACTAATCCAAGAGAGATTTTTAATAGAGAATTAATATTTGGGAAATACTTTAGTCTTTCAGATTGCAGTTTATCCATATTGTAACTAATCAATACGATATGAAATCCTCCAAATTGGTGTTAAAAAGAATAAGACGATAATAAATCACGTACAAGTCAAGCTTTTTTGCTTATTTTTAAAGTTCATGCAGAAATTCTACGAAAAAGTCACATTACACCTCTAAGTATCTGAATTATCTTTTCAGCAATTACGTTTGCAGTCAAAGATTGAGCCTCTTTTGTTTGAGCACCAAGATGTGGGGTTAAAATTACATTGTCTAGTTCTGCCAATTTGTTTCCAATGGCTGGCTCTTTTTCAAATACATCCAAAGCAGCACCACCTAAAGTACCATTTTTGATGGCATCATAAAGAGCATCCTCATCAACTACTCCACCTCTTGATGTATTGATAATTTTGGCAGTCTTTTTCATTGTAGACATTTTTTGAGCATCTAGGAGATGATATGTAGAATCTAACAATGGAACATGTATTGAGATAAAATCAGAACTTTGTAAAAGTGTATTCAAGTCAGCTTTCATCAAACCGACTTCTTTTGAGAATTCTTCATCAATAGGAATTACGTCATATCCAATAATATTCATGTTAAGTGCACGTGCAAGTCTTCCCAATTTTTTTCCAATATTTCCTAAACCAATAATTCCAAGATATTTTCCTCTGAGTTCTGTTCCCTTGAGTTCTTTTTTAAGCCAATTTCCTTTTCTAATTTCTCGATCACCTCTAGCAGTCTGTCTTGCCAAAGATAACATCAATCCCAAAACTAATTCAGCTACTGCATTCATTGCACCCTCTACTGCATTAATAACACGAATGTTTTTTGTTTTTGCTGCTTCTTCATCTATATTATCAAGTCCAACACCAACACGCGCAATAATTTTACATTTATCTGCTTTTTCAATTAGTTCTTTAGTTAGTTTTGTCCTGCTTCTAACAATTACAATATTGTACTGTCCTATTGTTTCTTTGATTTGTTCAGCAGTAATAGTGGGTTCATAAGTAACCTTCAAACCGTTATCTACTAAAATTTTGTTTAGTATTGGATCTACTTCATCACAAATTAGTACTGATTCATCAAATCCCATATAATACAAAA
>JACZTB010000065.1 GCA_022573895.1 Nitrososphaerota archaeon | reverse complement strand
TTTGCACATGATTTTCATTTTTTTATCATCGGTCATGAATTTTCTTTGGAAATTTTGAACTTAAGCATTTAGTGACACCTGGACTATATATCAAAAATTTATCAAAAGCGAGATTGAAAGAACTGAAGAGGCCCTTCCAATCTCATGAAGAATGGAGAGAATCCGTTCTTCATAATTGCGTTTTGATTACCCGATTTGGTAATCGCGATTTTTGGAATCACGCAACAGATTATCAGTAGTGGGATGTAAAAACTAGATGATTTTAGAATTTCTTTCTAATCCGTATAATAACAACAGATGGAACTCCAAGAACATGTCCACATGATCGTGAAATTCCAATGGGGGAATGTTGCCAAAAATGACAACATCAAAAATCTATTTCTAATATTTTTGCTTCTTTTAATGCCTTGAATCGATTTCTTATAGTAACTTCTGTAACATTTGCAGCTTTTGCAAGGTCTCGTTGAGTGATAGATACTCCATTTATGACACATGAGAAGTATAGTGCAGCTGCTGCAAGACCCATCGGATTCTTTCCAGACGATTCTTGACGTTTTTGTGTCTCCTTGAGTATTTTAGCTGCATATCGTTTGGTTTTTTCTGTTACCTTTAGTTTGCTTGAAATCCTTGCAATGCATTGAATCGAATCAACAACTGGCATCTTTAGCTCTAATTCGCGATGTAGTAATCTGTAACATCTTGCAATCTCTTTTCGTTTAACATTTGCAGCATCGGCAACATCTTTTAGGGTTCTGGGTGTTTCGGCGTCTCTGCAAGCAGCATAAAGTGATGAAGCAATCATTGCAGAGATAGATCTTCCACGAACCAGTTTTTTATCCAATGCCTTTCTGTAAATATACGCTGCTTTTTCAAGTACACTGGAAGAAATTGTAAGTTTGCCTTTGAGTCTATCCAACTCATTTAGAGCCTGTCTAAGATTCCTGTCTGCAGTGGTCTGAGATTGACTTCTACTATCCCAAGTTCGAAGTCTTGTAATGGTGCTTTTCATTGAAGAAGACAATGGCTTTCCAGTTGCATCTCTGTTAGCTGGATTGATTACAGTTGATAGTCCTTTGTCGTGCCTTGTAAGGGATATTGGCGAGCCAGTTCTTGTAGTATCTACGCCCCCTTGTGTTGAAAATGAACTCTGCTCTGGGCCCGATTCATCTACTTTTTCAGAAATCACATAACCACAATTTGCACAAAATTGTTCTCTCGTATCTTCATCAGTCAATAAAGAGTTTTTTCCACAACGTAGGCAGTTAGAATTTTGTTTGAAAGGTATGGACCTTATTTTCATGATATAATTACACGCCTATTATAATTAACATTTCAATATTATTTTAGAGAAAAAATTCTCCATCACTTCTCTCAATGATTCTAGTTATAGGCATTAAACTAAAAGTTGGACAGCAATTAACTGTGGTGAGATATAATCCGAAGGTTAACGTCCACTGACTTGTAAACGTGGTTAACAGATCGACCAAGTTAGCACATCAATCTGTCACTTGGTTTTTACCAGTCAATGTTTTTTCAGCTAATTACTACCCAATTAATAATCACGATAATACCATAAAAAGATGATCGAGTTTTCTAAGAAATTTAATGAAGCGATCAATTTCTATCTGAATGCCAAAATTGTTCCATAAACGGTTTGGGTCTTTATAGTTTCATTAACAGTTTGAAAATATTCATTCAATTCCAGCCCCACCTGTAGTATTTTTCTTAAACTCTTCCATCTTACGAGAGACTTGGCAAAGTGTGTAGAAATTAAATTCTAAAAAGATAATATGAAAATATCTAAAGGTGTGTGTGTATTTCAAACACAATATCTACTATATATTACTAAAATTATTATGAAAATTATAATGGATGAAGAAGAGCTAGACGAATTTATCTATGAATTCCATGAGAGAGTTCTTGAAATAATCCCTGAACACTATGAACGTTCTGAATTGATTGAGATGATGAATAATTATGAATGAATTACCATTTTGTATTAGATGTAAACGGGTTAGAACTTCAAATCCTACTCTGATCTGTTCTGATTGTCAGGAGAATGGATCATGACACTACTTGGAAAATAGAACCATGATTCACTCAAATAGAAAATCCATATTGTATCATTTGTTAGTTTTAGATGAAGAATCTGAAACATCCATCAATCTTGCTGAATATCCTTGTTAGATTCTAAACTCTTTTTATTATAAGAATGACTAAAAGAATACGTTATGTTATCGCAGGTTAAATGAAAGAAAAATCTATTATTGGCATTAACGCTGATGGTTCTTTTCACAGGCAGTATTTTGGCCTTTTCTATACAAGCAGTATATTCAACTGCGGACTACAATTCATCAAGGTCTAATACACAGACAGCAATCGCACAAATAGAGTAAGTATTAGTCGAACTGAAAGCCTATGCCAAAATTTCAGGGGATGCAAACATGATATCATACATTGAAATTTTGTCGATGGATTTACAACAGGTGAAACAGGGTTTAGTTGAAATGGGTATATTCCATTCTGCATTGGAAGCTGAGTTACAATTTTTGAAACAAACACTCACATCTACCACATCCGAACCTGCAGTTGAATCTACCGCATCCGAACTACAGAAACTCCAATCTGAAAATGAATCCTTAAGATCTGAAAAGAATTCTCTTGCTACTGAATTACAGCAACTTAAACAACAACTTCAGTCCGAGAGTGAATCAGCAACAAAGGAAAGCGTTGGGATTATCATAACACCAGAAAAGATTGGTATTGCAAAGGGAGTTGATATGTTCTTTGAAGTTGGTTCAGCGTTTGATAAGACTGTTCCACTTAACGATAAGGTTGTCATAGTTATTGACGAGTCAATTCTGGGCGATGAAATGTCTGGCAAATTTATAGAATATCTCAAAGTAACGCTGTCAGATGCTCGGATAGCAAGCATAGTAGAAAATGAAAGGACAGGGACTTTCGCCCCTTCAAGTCCAGGAGAAAAAACAACTGTCGCCCCTGAGCTACAGCCCAAAGATATCAAACCTAAAGTTCCAGACTGGGTTAGAAACAACGCAGGTTGGTACGCTGAAGGTCTCATTACAGAAGATGACTTTGTCGTAGGGCTAGAATGGATGATCAATAAAGAAATAATCCAACACAGTACAGGCCACGGGGAAATTTTTTCAAGATGAACAAAGGAAAAAGTACCAACTATAGTTTAGAGAGCTAATTTACATTAAGATTTCGTAATCTGTAGTTAGATTACGAAAAAATACTGATCGATGCACACAAAAATGATTTTTAATATCTAATACCCTTTACATTCCATGCCCAATCTTTTTGTTGACATAGAAACAGCTCCGGAGATTGCAAAAGAAGATTACTTTGATATACAAAAACAAATAGAATCAGGAATTCTAACCAAGAATTCTGAGAATAAAGATTTGTTTTGGAAGTTTGAACGTGGTGGCTTAAATCCATTTCAGGGAAAAGTCATTTTGATAACTTATCAGATAAACAACGGACACGTATTTAGGCTGAAAGAATGGGAATCAAATAAATATGATATACTTAAAAAATTTTACAATCTTCTGATAGATCTACAACGAGGTTAAGGAAATGACAGATTACGGATTATTGGACACAATATTTTAGGATTTGATCTTTTCTTTTTGTATAATCGTATGAGAATCCATAACATAGAAGATGAAAAATGGCTATATCAGTGGATTATGAACAAGCCTGAAGTTATTGACTTTCTTCAACTTCATTTACCGTTAAATGCACTGCAAACTAAAGGACTCAAACATGATGTGATTGCAAGTGCATATGGGTTTCCAGTAAAAGAAACTTTAGGTTCTGGAGAAATTACACATTATTTTTCTGAAGAATATGATAAAATTATTGAATATTCAGAAAGAGAATTCATTTATCCACAATTATACCAAAAAATAATTTCAGAAGGTATGGTTTCAAGGGAAAATCTTCTTGAAGCAATAAAAAAATACCAAGAAGAACATGAAAACTGAATTTCTTATTTCGTAATCTTACTATGGATTATGAAATTAACAGTTCACGAAAAATAGTAATCAAAAAGAGTTTAGAGAACAAGTCATTAATATTTTGCATTTTTAGTTAATATTACCAACACTCTTCAAAAAATTCATAATATCCTACATTGTCTTAAACTGTAGTCCAGATTCAGAGGTAGAGATAATCTCTGAGATTAGTTCACTTGCAGGAGTAATTGAGGTAAATGGGATCTTTGGAAAATATGATGTCTTTGTAAAGGTATCATCTGAAAATCCTGAGGCTATGGAGATGATAGTATCTCAAATTAGAAAGATCAAGGTGATCAGTAGTCATACTCTTCCTGTAGTATATGGGCAAGGCGGAACAATTGACAAATAATAAAATCTAACCAAAATAACAAACAGAT
>JACZTB010000064.1 GCA_022573895.1 Nitrososphaerota archaeon | reverse complement strand
TTGCTTTTAACTCGGTAGAAAAACAAGTTTCAAAATATCCGGAGGTTTTATCGGTGGAATTTGGTGGATCATATGCAAAAGGAACCTGGATTTCAGAAATAGCTGATATTGATATATTCTTGAAATTCAAAAAATCAACACCAGAAAAAAAATTTGCGACAATCGCAAAGAAGATTGGTTTTGATTCTATGAAAAAATTCAAACCGTATGTAAGATTTTCAGAGCATCCTTACGTTGAAGCTCATGTCAAAGGTACCAGAGTAAATGTTGTTCCATGTTATGATGTGACAAAAGGAGAGTGGCAAAGTGCTGCAGATAGATCCCTATTTCATAAAAGATTCATGTTGGAATCTCTTTCCGGTCAGATGAAGGATGATGTAAGATTGCTCAAGCAGTTTCTAAAAAGTAACGGTGTTTATGGTGCTGAAATAGCAAAGCAGGGATTTAGTGGATATGTAGCTGAAGTTTTGGTTTGGAATTTTGGTAGCTTTGAAGGTGTGATTAAAAAAATTGCAAAACTGAAGCAAAATCAAGTTATCGGAAAAGCTTCGAAAAAATTTGACACTCCAGTGATGATAATGGACCCTATTGATGACAAAAGAAATCTTGCTGCAGCAATTTCTACGGAAAATATTGGTAAATTTGTTCTAGCATGTAGGGCATTTTTGAAAAAACCGTCACTTTCATTTTTCAAATCTAGGCCCAGTACAAAGAAAAATTTGAAGGATGTGATTGTAATCGAGTTCAATTATTCCGCTAGAAGTCCTGATATCATCTGGGGACAGATTAAGAGGGCGGCCAATTCCCTGGCAACTCAGATGGAGATCGAGGGATTCAAGGTGTTGCGAAATGGGGCAGCCACAGACGAGAAAAAAGAAGCGGCCCTATTTTTTGTCTCACAGGCACTAGAAATTGAGAAAAATATGGTTAGAGAGGGCCCTGGATTTTTTAGCGAAACAGACTCTGAGAAATTTATCACAAAAAATTTCAAGAAGGGTGAAATCATGTGGATTGACAACAAAGGAAAAATTTTATCACTGCAGAAAAGAAAAAACAATAACGCAAAAACATTTTTGAATGATCTGCTGAAAAACAACCTCAACAAGTCTGGAATTCCTAAAGGATTGAAGAGTGATTTCAAAAGGGGATTCAAAATAATTCCGGGAAATAAAGTTTCAAACAAATCAATTAAGGAGGTATTGGTAGGTCTTGTCACAACTGATGAAACAATCTTTTTTACCAATTAGTAAGCTATCAAACGAACCATACTCTAGAATACTTGGTTTTCCAAAAGCTAGTAAGCGACAACTACAATCAAGAATTAATGAATTAAACAAACTGAAAATCAAGAAGATATCATTTGAAGGCAACACCCTGATTGGAAAGTTAAATGTTCTTGGAAAAGGTTACGTTGGAATTGTGGTTCTTGGTAGAATGCAAGACAAGAAGACTGCAGTAAAAATTCGTAGAACAGATTCGCCAAGAGATAGAATGAAAGGTGAAGCTGAGTTTCTAAAAATTGCAAATGATGTTAAGGTTGGGCCCAAACTAATTGGCTCTAGTAAAAATTTCATGGTCATGGAGTATTTAGCTGGTAAAAGAATTGTTGATTGGATTAAAGAGCTAAAAGGAAAGGGAAGTGCGTCTAAGCTCAAATCAACTGCTAGAAAAATCCTTGAGGATTGTTACAAGCTTGATCAAGTTGGATTGGATCACGGTGAACTAAGTAGTATTACCAAACATGTTATTGTTGGAAAGAAAACAACTCTGCTAGATTTTGAAAGTTCTAGTACCGATAGACGAGTTTCAAACGTAACTTCAGCCACTCAGGGACTTTACATTGGTTCTGGAATTTCAAAATATATCAAAAGAATCTATAAAATTCCACCAAAACAAAAAATCATTGATGCGCTTCGTGCCTACAAAAAGGAGCAAACACGAGAAAGCTTTGACAATGTGCTGTCCGTTTTGAAGTTGTGAAATGTCTGCTGCTATCAAAGTTTTGAAAAAGGATCCAAAGCTTGCTAGAATAATCGAGGTTGTGGGAAAATATCAGATTACAACAACATCAAACTATTTTGAATCGTTGATCGAGGCAATAATTACACAACAGTTAGCTGGATCTGCTGCAAAAGCGATCTCAAAGAGATTTCGAGGTTTGTATGGGAAAAGATTTCCAAAACCCATTGATGTTTTGAAAACTTCGGATTCCAAGCTTCGAAAGACTGGTCTCTCTGGAATGAAGGTCAAATACATCAAGGATCTTTCAAAAAATATCGAATCAAAAAAGCTGAAACTCCGATCACTTTCCAAGCTTTCTGATGATGAAATAGTTGAACAGCTGACACAAGTCAAAGGAATTGGGCGTTGGACTGCAGAGATGTTTTTGATTTTTTCGTTGGGAAGAATGGATGTCTTGCCAGTAGGGGATCTTGGGTTGAAAAAGGGCGTACAGCTTTTGAATTCTTCTGCCAAACTTCCAACCCCAGATGAAATTGAGGAATTAGCTGAGAAATGGCGTCCATATAGAACGGTAGCAACATGGTACCTTTGGAAAAGCTTACAAAAGTTTGATACAATTGGCTAGTCTGATGAGTAGGCAATGAGTAATCAGTTTTTGAATTAAGAATTTTCAAGCTCATTTTCTTTTTAATAAAGAATCATTCTTGAAAATTCAACTGGCGTGTTCTAAAACATCAATCTCTTTTCGAAAACCTAATCTTTCTGCTTCATCATTTACATTTTTTTCATGTTCAGCATATTCCTTGGAACTAGGATCACTGTTCTGTTTCGTAAGCTGATCCATTTTTATTAGTCTAGCTTTTGGTTTCATTTTAATTAAAGTTGGCATTTCTTTTTGTGTTATTCTCCAAGCATGACTCATCTCAGAAAATTCATGAGCTAATAGTCCTTTAATATAATCATCAGAACGAAAATCTAAATTATCAATAATGATTGTTATTGCAAACATCGAATCTTGTACTGTGGGTCCAATGGCATAAGTACAATTCCCATCTCGATTATAAGGTCTAAGATCTGGGCCAAATCCTAATTTTGGCCGCATTTGTTCCCAGAATTCAATAGCTTGTGATCTAGTGTTAAAAAATATCATACCTTTCATTTGAAATTGTTCTTCATTAGGTAATCTTTGAATTACATTTTCTAAAAGAGCTTTTAGTCGTTGCCCTAAAGGTCGAGAGTAGTCATTAGTGACTTTTACATTTGTATAGAATTTTTCTAATTCAACCAATTCTTGGTCACGTTTTCATTAAACCACGAATTTTCTCATATGATTTACTCGGCACCCTCATCAAATCACCATAGGAGATATATCGTTCATTATGACTATGTTCCTTCATCCATTCATTCAACCATTTGGTACCAAGTTTGTGCGTCTTTTCTATAGAGTCGTGCAGCTTCAACTGAGTATGACTAATTTTTGATTCCACATCCAAGATCATTCTTTCGATGCCAAGTTTTTCTTGTAGATTATTTGTATTATTCAAATATTCACTTAATCGCGTTCGTTGAAGTTCTAGTCGTTCAATGTTTTTTACTACTAAAAACTCTGGACTAGAAGCTCGCCAGTTCTTTACAACCTTACTATACCAATATTGAATATCTCCATTGATTGTATTTCGATTAATTTTCATCAATTCTGAAATCTTCAAAGCTGAATATCCATACTCAAAATGTAATCTATACACTTCGTTTCGTCTTTTTTGTCGATCTGTTTCACTATATGGACCACCCTTCTTTTTTCCAGATTTTGTAGTCTTACGACTTGTTTGGTTATCTTTTAAGAATTGTTTGGAAATAGCAGGTAGTTCGCTTGATTGTTTGTTTTTCGATTCGTTTGTTTCTTTTGACATGTATTATACTACAACAAACTTGTTTAAGAGAACTAATTTCAAATGCGAACTCGCTTTGCAATAATAGTTCTTTTATACTAGTTCTACAATTTTGCAAAAAACTGCATAGTTCTGCATAGTTTGTAAATTCTTAATTTTTCTAATCTGGTTTCATTAAAATTTTACCAAACAAACCTTTTCCTTTTAGCATTTTTGTATGAGCTTCTGCTGCTTGTTGAAAGGTATATTCTGAATCAATAATTGCTTTGATTTTACCCTGAGACATCCAATACAATCCTTGCTCTAATTCTGCCCTTGTTCCCTGAGTTGAACCAAGAATGTTAATTCCCTTAAAGAAAACATGTCGAAGATCTGTTTGTACATCATAACCTGTGGTTGCGCCAGTTGTAACAATTGTTCCACCATATTTTAGAAGGGTTAGTTCTTTATTCCAATGAGTACCACCAATGTGCTCATAAATTACATCGACCCCAGTATCTTTGCCTTTTTTCTTAGCTATTTCTTTTGAGATTGCTCTAACTTCTTTGTGCCAGTCTTCTTTTCTGTGATCAACAGCATAATCTGCACCCAGTTCTATGCATTTGTCTAACTTATCAGGACTTGCTGTTGCTATTACATCACAATTGTACAATTTTGAAATTTGAATGCCAAAAGTTCCCATCCCAGAACCCCCGCCCATGACCAATACGGTCTGTCCTGGTCGAATCTTTGCTCTTCCAACTAACATATGCCAAGATGTTAAAAGGGTCATCGAAGCTGCAG
>JACZTB010000063.1 GCA_022573895.1 Nitrososphaerota archaeon | reverse complement strand
TCAACTGCAATATAGTTTGCACCATACGATAACGCCTGCGTAATCTTTGCCATCTCAATGTCGCTTGGTGCAAA
The DNA here is from genome assembly GCA_022573895.1 of Nitrososphaerota archaeon. Lineage (GTDB taxonomy): Archaea > Thermoproteota > Nitrososphaeria > Nitrososphaerales > Nitrosopumilaceae > Nitrosopumilus. The sequence goes on along the minus strand of JACZTB010000063.1, from coordinate 4,621 downwards.
TACATGACATGCAAATCCAGCCTTTGCAGCATGAGCTGCAGTAGCTGATGCCAAGTTACCAGTAGATGCACAGCCAACTGCTGACAATCCAAACTCCTTTGCCTTTGACACTGCAACTCCAGCAGGTCTGTCTTTGAATGAAAATGTAGGATTAACAGAATCGTTTTTGATGTAAAGATTATTCAAACCAAGTTTTTCTCCCAGTCTTTCTGCTTTGATTAGTGGAGTCATCCCCGCACCAATGCTAACAATGTTTGATTTGTTCTCTATTGGTAATAGTTCAAAATATCGCCAATACGTCTGCTCTCGGTTAGAAAACGTCTCCTTTGTAATTGTTGGAAAGTCATACTTTACATCAAGTGGGCCAAAGCAGTCATCGCAGATATACTTGAAAGTAGACTCGTATTCTTTTTTGCATTCCCTGCACTGTAATGATGTTCTAGCCAAGACTAATTTCTCCTTTTAGAATATACATAAAAAATCCTAATATCAAGTTAAGTAATACTTAATTTTAATAACTAAAAAATATAGTGATAATTCTTGTCCAAATATAGTAAAATGTTGTAAAGTTGCCCCATAGTTTCAAGAAAAATTTAGGAAAAAGCTGCTTTTTGCTGATTTCTCATCAATGGCAAGGTTTTTAGAGATTTTTTTAAAAGAATTTCTCATATGAAAACAGGCCTGATGGCAATCATTGCTGGAGGAATAGGAATTCTTGCAATAGTTTCTGTTTTAGTTTTGATGCCGTATCAAGAATCAGATGTTGCAGAAGTTGAAGACACATTGGATAGAGAGATTCGGCCAGTTGAAATTCCAGAGATTCAAGAAAGACTAGATGAGATTGAAAGAATAGCCAATGAAACTGATTACAAACCATTACCAAGAGAATGGATTACATCAGGACCATTTCAGATTGATCGAAGTGAATACGCCATAGGTGAAAGTATCTTCATAAGGATTGGTGAATTAGGAGTTGATGAGAAAGGACAGATTGCTGTAATGAGACCACTGAATGCAACACATTATTCGGTGTATATTACAATTCCATTTGATGGAACTGATAAATCAACAGCGAATACTTATTTTAATCCTCAAATATCAAAAATAAGAGGAATATGTTCTGTAGATGACTTGATGGGTAAATGGGCATTAGTCTTTAGAGGAACAAATTATCCAAATCTAAATTTTCAGATCACAGAAAGAATTCTACCTGGAACAAACATTGAAACAGTTTGTTGAATTATTTTCCTAGCTTGTTGTGAAAACAAACCTCTCACCAGTATGACAAGCTGGTCCTGATGGTTCAACCAGATAAATTATGTGAGGAGGCAATAAAGATGCTAAGAGATATTCATGATTTTATTATATCACTTGATGTAGAAAAGTATGACCATAGAACAGAAGATCAAAAAAATACAGAACACATAACCAATAGCAGCACAGCATACATCTTGTAAAAAAAGAAATAGAGTAATTTTACAAATGGCTCAAAGTTGAAAAAAGACTTGGGCGAAAAGCCAAGGTCATCGATAAAATTGCAGAGCACCTAAAAAAGATGAATCAATAGAGTAAGACTTTAGAAAATAAAAAAATAGAACATGAATTATTTTTATTTTTTATAAGCTTGAGAACGATGCCTTACATGTACTAGTTGCAAAATCATCTTTCATAAATTTGAAAAGTTTGAATGTATTTTGAATTATAATTGATCATTCTTATACTATAGTATACTACAATATACTATAGAACAAAGCACAATCAAGATCTCAAAGAAGATAAAAAAAGAATTAAAAAAACAGATGAATCATCCAAATGAGACTTTTGAATCCATAATTACAAGACTGTTAAAGACAAACCAACAGGATGACAAATTATCAGATGAGGTGATAAAAAATATCGAAGAGGGTGTTGCAGATATCAAAGCAGGGCGAGTATACACTACTGAACAACTCAACAAAGAATTAGGCCTATGATATGGCAAGTAATATAGTCTGAGAAATCAGTAAAACAACTAGGAAAAATAGATAAAAAAAATGCAAGAAAAATTCTTGATGCAGTATTAGAGATTAGAGTCAGTTCATATCAGGCAATAATAAGACTAACAGGTTCGCCATTTTTTAGGCTAAGAATTGGAAATTATAGAGTAATTTTGGATCTGCAACAAAATAAGATGATAATATTTGTAATCGAAGTCGAGCACGGAAGGAAAATTTACAAAATATATCTCGATATTCTTTTTGTCTTGGCTTGTTCCAATCAACTATACCTGTGATTAACCTCACAATTTTTAAACCTCTTAATTGAATTACAGTTTGAACATAAGATTTGTAATTGAGTTTTTGCCATATCTACTGAATGATGAAGATTACCTGAAGAAATATCAATAAATATCCATTTTTGGAGATCGGCATTTCTTAATAACTCTGATTCTTTTTTTACAATTCAAAACCTAGTTGTTCTCGGATTAGATTCTTTATTGTAAGCATAGCATAAGGATTTACGGATATTGTTCTAGCGTTTTTCCTTGATAAAACCAATCTTAGTTTTATCAATTCTCTTACCTGCCGATTAACATTTTTACCGTTATTCTTAATAACTATGCTTAATCGACGTTTGAATTCATCATAATTTGTGTATTTTTCTGACCAATTACCTCCCTCGTATAGTTTCCAAAGTATGTGTGCCTGTAATTCTAAAGCCGTATATTCTCGTTTCATAATCGTACTATTATGATACTATTCTATCTAACATATTAAATAACACGGTACAATACTATTACTGTGAGTGAACAATCCCTAGTAATTCGTCTTTTTGGTAATTCCCCACAAATGAGAATTATTGACTTTCTATTGGAGTTTCCAATTAATGAATTTACTACTAATGAAATGTTAGAAAATATTGGAATGTCAAAGACTACATTATACAAAGGTCTTGATAATCTAATATCTCAGAGTATGATTAAAACCACCAAACGGGGTAAAGGATTAATCATTTCTATAGACATGAACAATCCATTTATTCAAACAATAAAAACAGCTGTTTCTATTGCAAGTGGTCAAATTGCAGAAAAGCAATTAAAAAATGAAAAATTCTTAATGTATATCAAACAAAACCTAAAAACACTGAAATCATTACAAATTCGAAAGGCATTACTACAAAATGAATTAAAAGTTACAAAGGCAACTTTGAAAACAATGCCATTAATAAAAACAAAATCATAATATTACAGATGTGAACGAGAAAGCCTGCCACTCGAGACGTTGACTTTACAGAAGAACACGATGAATTTACCCACTGTATTTTTAAATTATTCATATAAAATTCAAATTTACAGTGATTACAACTTTTCATTTTTTAAAATATACAAATTGACAAATCATTCATTCTACCCATCTTGTTATCATTCAAATAATTTTTTTACAAATATTGCTTGTTTGTTTTAATGTAATATTTCATGAACCATTTTAGGAAATGAATCTCATCATTACTCAACTGAGATTTTCCTAATGCCTTGAAATATGATCTTCTGTCATTATTTTTTTATCAACATTAACGGGCAGTCATATTTGAATAAGATATAGTTCATCATTAGTCTGGCAAGAATGTTTTCTTACAATCTCCATTTGGATTATGAATTAGCAATCATGTATAGATTATTTTTTCAATTTATCCTTGACTTTATTGATAATTCTTTCCGCCCACCTTACAGAATTTACTGCATCATCTGAGCCCATAAGATCAGGCTGATATTCTGATGCATTTTTCAGGCTCAATAATGAGTTAAACTGTCTTGCGATATTGGCGTAATCTTGACCAGAAAAAATTCCTTTAATAAGCAAAAGTACATCTGTGTGGGCACCTGAAGAACGTTTGTTTAGATAGAATGTAGTAAGTGCATCCAACGCATTAATTGCGCTATGTACAGCACTCATTACTGCATTATCATAAGCTTGTTGTGTAATAGCTATCTTTGCAATGTTTAGTGAACTTTCTGCTTTTATCATATAATTAGTGGCTTTTGATGGATCTACAGCTTTTGTCATTTTATGATACTCACCAAATCCTTACCATACACCATGGTATAACTTGCAATAATAGATTGTACTAGCTTTCCATTTTTTTTAGATGCAAATTCTTTTCTTGTGAATATTATTGATGAGATCTTACTATGGAATACTTCTAATACTTCATCAGCTGCCGCTGAGATAACCAAGTTTGCATTATCAAAGTCATTTGATATGATTAAGAGATCTATATCACTACCATCCTTTTCTTCTCCTTTTGAAACACTTCCAAAGAGTGCTGTTGAAGTGACTTTCTTTGTGGTAAGATGTTTTTTTAGGATTTGAAGTAATTTGTCAAAAGTATTTTTTTCTGTGTTAAGCATTGGTTCTATGATTTTATTTAAGATATAGTTTTTTTCATTCAGATACAGATGATAAGCTCTTCCAATTGGTTGAATTCTAATGATGCCAAGTTTTTCAAGATCATGGATTGTGAGAGCGGTCTCATTAAGTGAAACCTTTGCTGTCTTGGCTAAACTTCTTACAGTAAAGATCTTTCCCTGATAGTTTACCATAGTACGAAGTAATCTAATAGATAGTTTGTTTCCAACTGCCTG
>JACZTB010000035.1 GCA_022573895.1 Nitrososphaerota archaeon | reverse complement strand
ATCAATAAGATAATCTTTGTTATGAGTTTATTTTGAATTAATTAGTTAAGAAAAGCGTACATATTTCAGATCGCCAGCACTTCTTAGATCCTAAATAATTACGGATTTAGTAAATATTTTCGATAGTGAATCTCAACAGACCTTATTTTTTCTTCTAGATTTTTTATCAGCTAACGCTTTCCCTTTCTGGCGGCGGCTTTTCTTGCTTTCTCTGCTGCGTTTCGTTTTCTAGTACGAGCAGCTTTTTGGGCAGCAGCACGACGTTGTGTTTTTGTTTGTACCATGTTTAGAATGAATTGTACTTGACAATATGTGGTACAAGTCAGCTATTATTAGCTACTTTTTCGAGTTTACAGTTCGTATCAAATGTAAAAAAAAAGGTAATGGGCTCACACTAGGTTTTTGATTTCTGTTGTATCGTTGATATCATGAATCCCATTATATTTTTGTTCAGTGAAGCAAACGATTTTGTATTCTCGTTGAATGCATTGAAGGCTTGGTTTGTTGCCTCAGCAGTATCCGTTACAACCTTATTTTGAACTTCATATGCTTTGATGGCCTGTTGGGTAACTTCACGAATAGCACTTAGGGTTGCTTCTGGTACATCAACGTTAAAACCTGCTTTGGTAGCATATTCTTGTTCCAAAGAGATGGCTGAATTTATTACGCTTTTCCATGCGTTGAGATAATCTTGCTGTATTTTTTGTACTGATTGTTGATATCTTGGTGTTGATTTTTCAATTTCGGTGAAAAATTTATCAACGTTTTTTTTACATACTGAAAAGATATCTTTTGGTTCTTGAGCTGGTTCTGTTGATGTGGAGTTAACTGATTCTGGTTCTGTGGCTGACTCACTCATATGAATAATATGTACTTCATGTTAGATAAATTGGATCTTGGACAGCTCATATCAAATGTAATTTTGTGCACATTGATAGATTATTTTTTCCACATATTTTGCCAAGTTTCAGTGAATTGTCTCATTACTTCGAGATAGTTTTTAGACGGATCCGTCCATGTGGTATTCCAAAACTTTTCCCAATCCTTATCGAACTTAAGGATAGACTGAAGGCCTGTCTCTTTTAACATATTTTGCCATTCTTTCCCGAATCTCTTAATTTCCACGTTTCCTGCGTTCATCCATTGTTCTTTCCATTCTTTTGCTAACATCTGTGGCAGTTTTGCATTAGATCCAAGTGTTTGTAAGGCCTGATTATATTTTACAAATGCATCATTACCTGCCTGTCGCCACAAATCAAAAGCTAACTTCCACCTTACTAATGCAGCAGTATATTCCTTCCATGAATCAGTGGCTTTAAGATTTTTTTTAGTGGTTTGGTTGGTACTTTTCAATAGCAGTTATTTATTCAATATCTCTCCTAAAAATATAATCATAATATCCTGAGTTAACAGTTCGTATCAAATGTAAATTTGGAATAAAAAAGGAATTTCTAATAACAATACATTTTTCTAAAAGTAATACCATTATCAATTATGAAAGAGTTGGATGATGAGAGCAAACTTTGTAGCATGATGCTAGAAGCAAACAAAAACGTTAGATTTGCTGCAGTCTGTAATGCCGACGGAAAGATACTTTGGAATTGTAGTCGTACAGATAAAGATAATATTATGAGTACTGGGGAAACAAGTGATTCGCTAAAAAGATCTTTAGAGAACTGGAAGTTCCGTGAGAAACTTGCTCCAAAAATTGGAAGAGGAAAGTTTGTGTTAGTAGAGTACGAGAATTTATTCCGAATCACTGTTCCATTAAGAAATAATCATCTGCTGTATGTGCATGTTGACCCAGTCAAACCTGAAGACATGGGTGATATCCTAAAAATCGTTAACTGGGTCAAAGAACATCCTTTACAAACATAGAAAACGAATGTGGTGAGCAAGAGATTTCAGGATTTCATAACAATTGTTAATGCTCGTTAACAGTTCGTATCAAGTGTTAACTATTCTTACTCCTGACCTTCTATTCCCAAAAGGGTTACAGTAGACCTCACCTTGTCTATTTTTCGAATTTTCCACATTATTGTTTCTCTCAGAGTAGCGACTTGATCCGATTCAACTTTGGCAAGAATGTCATGGGCACCAAAAGTTCCATGCACCTCTTTAACATCTGAAAGATGTTTCAGCTCTTCAATTATTTGTTCATCATAACCCAAATCACAATTAATTAACACATAGGCTATCGCCATGATATAATTACACAATTATCGTATTTCAAGCCTTTTTAACGAAAACATGGATTTGTAAATTCTCTGTTTTTTTGTTTAACAGTTCGTATCAAATGTTAAACTCCATAGTGGGCGTTAAATAATTAGTTCAAAGCCCTGCTCGTTTGTCTTTTACATATAACAAACTGAAAATTGCGTCAACTAACAAATCGGTATTTTCTTTAATTCTTTCAAGTTTTTCTTTTTGTTGTATAGTGAGATCCCCAAATTTCCCGTCTAGAAGCATTGCGGTATAAGCCTTTATGGTAACTGTAGGAGTTCTGAGTTCATGACTCATGGCATCAAAAATTTTCTCGCTAAATTTTTCATGATAATCCAAATATTCGTATAATTCTTTAAAAATAATCTTCTCTTGTTCCAGCTCTCTAGTTTTATCTACTTCAAAAGATAATGAGTTTTTATCGTTCTGCGTCATCAGCGTGGTAGTTCCATTGTTATTTTTTTTCTTTCTGTCGGAATCAAGAAATAAAATTCAGTTCCTTTTCCCGGTTCACTTTCAAACCATATTTCACCACCAAGTGCATTAACTATCCCTCTACAGATTACTAACCCTAAACCTGTTCCACCATGTTTTCTTGTGTGTGATGTGTCCACCTGGTAAAACTTTTTGAAAATATTTTGTTGCTTGTCTTTTGGAATACCAACACCATTGTCTTTTACATGGAAAATCATTTTTCCGTTTTCCTGTTTGGCACCAACCTCAATTTTTCCATTTTTTGAAGACACAAAGTCAACCGAGTTTCTAATCAAATTTTCTAGGACCTGTCGCAGTCTGAGTTGATCAGTTTTTAGTGTGGTCTTTACAGAATCTGTTACAACAAATTCAATTCCTTTATCTTTCATCATACAAGAGGAATCTTGTTTTAATCTATCCAGAAAATTGCACACATCAAAACTCTCTTTATTAAATGACATTTTCCCCATGTCTAGTGTTTGGACGTCTAGTACGTCGCCGATCAATCGTTCAAGTAACACCGCACTAGAATCAATTTTTCCAACATAATGGATCTGGTCTTTTGTTAGGATGCCAAAACTCTCATCTTTTAACATCTCACAATAGCCTCTTATTGGAGTCAGAGGAGTTTTTAATTCGTGAGAGATCATTGCTGCAAACTCTTCTTTTTGTTTGTCTATTGTCTGTAGTTTAACTAATTGTTTTTTTATCAGTTCCTGATTCTTTTTCATGGTATTAGCTACAGAATCAAAGGCTTTGGAAAATTCTCCTATTTCGTCATTGCTTTCAATAACAATTTTTGTATCAAACAAACCTTTGTTTAAATCATTAGCGATGGTATTTAGCTTGATTAGTGGTTTAGAGATCGAACGAGAGATGAAAATAGATAATAAAATGCTTGCTATTACAACGCTTGCAACTGAAATTAAAATCAGTTGTGTTAAACTTTTGAGTACCAACGAATTTTTCTCAATCGCACCTGAGACTTGTACCAGTTTACTAAATGAATCATTGGCTTCCACCTGTTTATTATTAAAAAATTTAGTGATGAAAAGTGAAAAGTTCTCTTTTAAAGACTGATATTCTTCCCCTACTAGTAACGCCTTAGCCTCTTCTATTTTATTTTCCTGTACTAAATTAAAAACCTCCCTTTCAGTATTTTCAAGTTTCATATTAGTTTCCTTCAAATTTTCAAAGATTTTTTTGTCAATCGCATTATCTGATCTTTTGATAGCCTTATCTACTGTTTTGAAAATTTGTTGGCTAGAAAGATCATATTGTTGTTGATACAATTCATCAGGATTAACTATAAAAATAACGGGCCCATATACTAATTTAGATCTCGAGTCTTCTATTACAAAAGTAAGTTTTTCTAGTTCTTCAGAAGTATCAAAATCTTCTAGATCTTCATTTAACTGATTTATTATTGGATTTAATGAGTCAACCTGAAAACTAAGTAAAGCCCCAAAGATAATAAAAATTGAGGTTATACCCATAAATCCCAAGAAAGTTTTTAATTGAAACTTCATTTTATGCCATCAACAATTTCGGGAGCAAGAATTTCTTCTATGTCAACAGGTTCTGTAATTATTCCGTTTTTTTCAAAAATACTCGATATGAATTCGCCACTTCCATACAAGGAAATGATTTCCTTTGATGGTGTGAAAGCTGCTTTATTTCCTTCTAGATCAAGTTGATTTACCCCCTCAAGTCCATCTTTTAATTCTCCTGGACTAACTTCCAACCTCTCTGACATGATGGCAAAAGCAGCGTTTCTGTCGGTTTCTACAAATATGCGGGCTTTTTCGAGACTTGCCACAACTTTTCTTACGTCCTCACTTCTCTCTTCTACAACGGATTTTTTAAAAGCTAAAACATCTGTGATAATTCCTGGTGTATCTGCTGATGTTGCTAATAATTTGTAGCCCTTAGCCAGAGCTTCTGATTGAGTAGGCTCCCATGTATGTCCAGCATCTATGATTCCAGAGTCTAATGCATCTAACACTTGATGAGCAGGAATCTCGACCATTGTTACATCAGATTCTGTTAAGCCATTTCTCTTTAACAGATCTAACAAAAACACGTGAGAAAAACTATTCAATTCTTCTATACCTATAGTTTTTCCTTTCAGATCAGCTACTGTTGCAATGTCAGGTTCACTCACAACGACATCTCCTCCGCTAGAGTAATCAGCTATGTACACTACTTTGAGAGGAGTTCCTTTGCTATTTAGTAAGATTACATCGCTGTAAACTCCAAAAAAACCATCATATCCACCGTCTAAGAAAAGGTTGATCATGTCAGGATATTCTTTTACGACTTTAAGATTAACCTGGACACCGTTGTCTTCAAAAAATCCTCTTTCATCCGCAATAATTGCATGGGCATATCCTGGCCACACATTCATAATTAGATTAACTTCTTTTTGGGAAGCTTCTTGAAACATATATTCAAAGGTAAAAACACCTATTCCAACTAAAGAAGCAATGACAACACTAGATATAATTACTATATTTCTATTCATTTACTTGCCACCTTTTCATCTTCACTTCTCACAAATGACCTCGCTTTTTTTGGCACCGTCATACAATCCAACTATTGCGTCGACGTCACACTCCGAGATGTATGGAAATTCTGTCGTGACCGTTGGGGCCATCAGATCCTCTGGATCAGAAGAGTGAGCTAGTCCTAACGCATGACCAAACTCATGCCTCATTATTGTGGTAAGTTGATTATCTGTAAGATTATCAACGTCATATATGATAATCTCAGATTTTAGAATTTGATTTTGAGTTTCATCAGCAATTGACTTTGTCCATCCTGAATAGGCGTCACCACTTCTATCAGTTGAAAGCCTAATTGTAATGTCTCCTGCCCCACTTGCTGATTCTGTTACATCGAACTTTGTTGGAATGAAAAAACTGGTTGGTGTTTCAGAACTTTTCTCCAATGCTCCTGCCCATCCCAGATAGTAAACTGAGGTGGTGCCCTTTGGTCCTTTGTGGAGAAGGGAATTATCAATTTCAATGGTTTCTGTGGACAAAATGGCATTTTTTATGATCTCAGCCTTTTCTGGAAATTTATGGCCATCTACAATGTTTACATGCATGATATCCCCTTCCACAAGACGCCAGGAAAGCCAGGTATCGATTGTGTCGCCCTTGAGATTTTGTATTACATAACCTGATGTCACTAGTTCTACATCCTGAACTCTGTATTCCTCACCAACTAGAGTAACAACATACAGCGAATAAGGTACAATTACTCCAGCTAGAACAATTCCAGCTACAGCAATGGTGAGATAGTATTTTTTGCGAATTGCTTGTATTTTGGAGATTTCGTTTTTCGACATTTCGTCCAAAAATATCTTTTCTTGAACTGTTTCCTTTAAGGACAATGACTTTTGTTGTAGTTTTTCTTTTAGGTTTTTATTAGATTCTTGTAATTTGTTTACCTTATCGGTAGAGTGATTCTCGAGTTCCGATAGAATGTTAATTTTTTGTTTTAATTCACGTATATGATGGTCGTTTTCTTCAGTAGTTTGTTCGGGATTCATTTGAAACATGTTGACCCCAACAATCTAATTTCCCACTGTTATGGTCGTTATGAGTTCACTTAGCTGAACAGGTTTTTTAAGACATGATTCTACACCGTCTTTTTCTAAGAGTGTTTGAAGTTGTTCATTTGTGATGGATGATGCCGTAAATATAACGATTCTTTGATCCTTTAACATATTTTCTTTTTCTAGTGCAGCTATTACATCCATTCCTCCAAAGTCAGGCATGGATATGTCTAAAAATACAGTATCGTATTTTTCTTTTTTAATTAGATTTAATCCATTCAAACCATCATTTGTTGTAACACAATCAAATCCTTTTACACTTAGATATCTCGAAAGCATTTCTGTGATGTCTTGGTTATCATCGATAATCAATATCTTCATGAATAATACATCATTACAATGATATTAAATGAGGTTGATTCACAAATGATTATTTGTATACATCTAAGAATTGATTTCATAAATTCATTTTTTAGAATAAAGCCAAATTACAAGTTTTTTTAAAATCAATAATCAGTTATTCATTTTTGCGTTGCTGCTGGAATCGAAAAATAAAAAGTGCTCCCTTCGCCTTCTTCGCTGTCAAGCCATATTTTGCCACCTAGTCCCTCAATCAACCCCTTACAGATTACAAGTCCAAGTCCTGTGCCCCCATGAGATCTGGTAGGGGAGGTATCTACCTGATAGAATTTCTTGAAAAGTTTTGAATGCATGTCTTTTGCAATGCCAATACCATTGTCTTTTACATAAAATTCCACTTTTCCATCCTTGATTTGTGAGCCAATCTCAATTTTTCCAGTTTTTTCAGGCACAAAGTCTACAGCATTTCTTACCAGATTATCTATTACTTGGTGTATTCTGTATTCATCACTTTCAAGTTCAACTGAATCGGCTTTTTTGATTTCAAACTCTATTGCTTTGTTTTTCATTAGAGGAGAAAGATCTGATTCCATCCTTTCCATAAATTCTGCAAGATTGAATTTTTCTAAATTAAATATTAATTTTTTCATGTCCAGTTTCTGTGCATCAAGTATGTCTGAAATCAGTCTTTCTAACCTAGTTGCGTTACGATCTATTTCATCAATTGAACCTAGTTGCTTGGTGGTTAATTTACCAAAAACACTACCTTCAGTTAACATCTCACATAGAAACTTTATTGGAACCAGAGGAGTTTTTAATTCGTGAGAGATCATTGCTGCAAACTCTTCTTTTTGTTTGTCTATTACCTCTAGTTTAACTAATTGTTTTTTTATCAATACCTGATTCTTTTTCATGGTATTAGCTACAGAATCAAAGGCTTTGGAAAATTCTCCTATTTCGTCATTGCTTTCAATAACAATTTTTGTATCAAACAAACCTTTGTTTAAATCATTAGCGACTCTTTTTAGCTTTGTAATTGGTTTTGAAATGGAATTAGATATGACAAGTCCTATGATAATACTCGCTATCACTACGAATACAATACCCCATAGTATGAGTTGAAAATTGGTAGAAAATGATGAATCAATAATTCTACCCGCCGCAATAACTTCGTCAAATTCATGCTCTAATGCATCATCAATTAATTTTAACAGATTTGTTTCTGCTACTTTTAATTTCTCTTTTAGTTCTAGTATTTCGATACCACTAATACCGCTTTCTTTTGCCTTGATTAATTCTTCAGATAAGCTGAGAAATATATTCCATTTTTCTTTTATTTTATTAGCTCTATCAACTTCAAACGGATCATCATGAGCTAAATCATATAAAACGTCAAATGCATTTTCAAAGTTTCTTTTTCCCTGTAATATCTCTTTTTCTTCTATTTTTAGTTCATTTTCTATTTGTTGTTGTTGTTGTTGTTCTATGAAATTTCTTTCATCCATTATTAAAACAACTTCCATTGTTGAAGACAATACTGTCAGGGTTGATGATTTGAGTTCCTGTAATGTGTTTAATTCAATTACAATCTCGTCTGAAAAATTTGAAGTTACAACTTCGATTGATTTTTCATTTAAATATATAGAATATCCAAATATTGCAAATATTGCAACTACTGCTAAAAACCCAATAGTTATTTTTTGTCCTATTTTCATTATATCTCCATGATAATTTCAGTAGCGAGTAAATCTTTCAGATTTATTGGGGCAGAAATGACTCCTTTGTCAAGAAAAAAGTCCGAAATGATTTTTCCACTAGAATACAGAGAGGTTGATTTTTCTGACTCTGTAAAAGATTCTTTATTTTCTTCCAGATCTGGAAATATGTTACCTCCGATTGTTCTTTTCAAATCACTTGGAGAAACTCCAGTAGCATCACTCATAATTCCATAGGAGCCGATGTAGTCTATATTGCGGTATTTTAGAGCCCTATCCAAAGATCTTAAAATTTTCTTAATGTCATCAGGTCTTTCTTCTACAAACTTTGAGTCAAACATTAAAACGTCAGTAATAATTCCAGGTGTCTCTGCACTTGTAGCTAATAGTCTATATCCGTTATCAATGACCCGTGATTGATAAGGTTCCCAGGTCTGTCCAGCATCAATTATTCCAGCTTCTAAGGCGTCTGGCACTTGACTAGCAATTATTGGAACAATTTTTACATCAGACTCTTCTAATCCATTTATCCTCAAAAGTTCTACGAGAAAAATATGATTAAAACCGTTAAGCTTGTCTACGCTTACTGTTTTTCCTTTCAAGTCCGCTATTGTTTTGATATCTGGTTTACTCACTATTACATCCCCACCATTAGAAAAATCTGCTATGTAAACGATCTTTAATGGCACTCCTTCTGCAAATAGAAGCATCGCATCGGATTGAAGTCCAAATGCGGCATCAGCTTTTCCTTCCTTAAAATATTGAAGGCTATCATCAATATTTTCATTTATTACAAGTTCGACATTTACTCCCTCATCTTGAAAAAATCCTCTCTCCTGTGCAATAAAGCTATGATAGTAACCTGGCCACAAGTGCATTGTTATTTTAACAGAATCACTCTGAGATGTTGATTGATAAATATCAGATGAAAAGAAAATACTTATTCCAACTAAAGAAGCAATGACAACACCAGATATAATTACGACGTTTCTATTCAATCTAATGACCACCTTATCGTCTTCACTTCCCACACACCACTTGGCTTGATTTTCCACTACCATCCAGTAACGTTATTGCGTCAGTATCACATTCAGAGATGTATAGAAATTCTTTAGATGGCTTGGAGTTTTCAGGAATTTTTTTTCCAGCATTTGTTTTGCTACTTCTAAATTTTACTTTCTCAGTTAGATCCCGCACAAAATTATCTAAGATGATTTTTTCTTGTTCTATTTCCTTAACGTGAGATTTATTTGATTCATGATGAATATCAAATTCAACCGTTGCCAATTCTTCGCCTGTTTATTATGAAGTTAGCACCTGTTCAATTTCTGAAAGTTTTACAGGTTTTTTGAGGTAAGTTTCAATTCCATCTTTACTCAACAGCTCATTTATCAACTCATTTGAGATGGATGACGCTGTAAACAGAATTATCTTTTTGTCCTTGAGCTGACCATCTTTTTCCAAAGTCTCAATTATATCGAATCCACTGAAATCTGGCATGGATAAATCCAGCAGTATGGCGTCAAACTCGTGATTTTGAATGAGGCTCAGCCCGCTTCTTCCACCGTTGGCGACGCTTACTTCATAGCTTTTTACTGTTAGATATTGGGACAAGGCTTTGGTTATGCTTTCGTTATCATCAACAATCAATATCTTCATGAATTACCACCTTTTAACACCTAAACCACCGAGATTTAATATTATATTAAACGAGGTTGATCCACAACTGATCAATTGTATACATCTAAGAATTGATTTTATAAATTCATTTTTTAGAATAAAGCCAAATTCCAAGTTTTTGTCGTTTATTTTCCTGAGCTGTTTCATTTCAGAACGTCTGCAATAAGCTCCTTTAGAAACTTGAGAGAGAATGGCTTCATTAGCAGATAAGTCAAATTCAGTTCCTTAGCCCTTTGGTGTATCTTTTCATCCACAGCATAAGCGGTCATAAAAATCACTTTTGCATCTTTGTGAATTTCCTTTATCTTGAAAAACGCTTCATAACCATCCATTGTAGGCATACGAACGTCTAATAGAACTAGATCTGGCTTTTGCTCTTCATATTGTGATATAGTTTGTTCACCGTCACTCGCTTTGACAATATCGTATCCTGCATATTGTAATGCCTTGCTAACTAGATTTAGAGAATCTTCATCATCATCAACAACTAGAATTTTTTTTGCCATTTTAGTCCACCTTTTTAATTTCAAATGAAACATTTTGTCCGCTTATTATCTTTTTACTAACTCCATAATTCAAATCCCAACTTATTGTCTCAACAAGTGTGGCAAGGTACAAAGACCAATTCTTTCCCATGTCATGTTGAACGATAAATTTTTCACCATCGGTTGTTGTAATGTGCCTAAATCGGACATTAGTGGCCCCAAGCCAAAGGTCTAAAATTATTATGAAATTTTCAAAATTAAACTCTCCTTGAATAAAACCTATCGTGTTTTTCATAGCATCTTTACCTTGTGTTTGTGCAATCTTTTCAATTTGTTTCTGTGGAATCAAGTCCAAAAATGCTTTTAGATCTACCTTTGACATAAATGCAAATCCAACATCCTCTGTAAATCGATCCCAGTCTACATGTTTTGAGAGGACCTGACCAATCAGAGAGTTGAGTGTAACATTTTTTGATTTGGATTCAGCTTCTAATTTCATTTTAACATCTTTTCTAACTCGTGAAGTGATTATTGAAGATCCCATTTTTTCACTCATAGTATCACAATTTAATAGATTTTATTTCTAAGTATACAAACTTTTCAAATGTATGCATTTTTGCAAGGCTAAGATTCGCTTATTCATTGGTTAACAACAAGAGGCATATTCTCCTTGAATTGTTGGCTTCCGTTAACATTTCATAACAAATGTAGATTAACGGTTCGTATCAAATGTAAATCAGAAACCAAATAGATTATTCAGTACGCCAATCTCATACACAATACTGGCACCAATGATGAAGCTAAATCCGCCTGCCACATAACGAAATGTTTTGTTCAAAGTTGATGCTTTAGCTGATAAAGCAAATGGCAATCCCAAGACCCCACTGACTAATGTCATTCCAATAATAGATCCGATTCCAAATATCAAAATAAAGCTCAAAACCATTTCAATGTTGGAAAGTGTTGAAGCTGTTAAAACCACCAAACTTCCACTTCCCGCAAGTCCATGAATTAAACCTATGATGTAAGATTTGTGAGTGTGACTATGTTCTACATCTGAGTGACCATGTGCTTCAAAGTGTAAGGTGCCATCTTGGTGTTGATGTGGATGTTTATGTCTGAATTTGAATTTTTTATTCAAAATTGTTGTCACGCCGAGAAATACTAACATCATTCCAACCATAAATTCAAAACCAGAAAATACCTCGTTAGGTATAGTTATTGCAAGAGAATAGACTAGCAAACCCATGAGTACAAGTGTGGTTGTATGTCCTGCCCCCCAAATGGCTCCAAGTAGAGAGGATTTTGTGATTCCAGTTTTGATAGCTAGTTTTACAGACTTTTTTGCAGATCTTATCTTCGAAACCTGTGTGCTTACTGCAACAACATGATCTGCTTCAAAGGCATGTTCCAATCTAATTGCTAATCCAAGTCCCAAAATTAGTGCAGGAGTTAATTCGCCAATTTGTCCAAGAATTTCTTCTACCAGGAGATACCATTATTACTGATTTTAATGAATTTAAAAAATTTTCATGGGTTAAAATGCTCTAGTTATCAGTTCGTATCAAATGTAATCGAATCCATTGAGACCCGCCCATTTTTGGTTAAAATGGAATCGATAAAGGTAGAAGGAAGGGAAGTTTTCAAAAAGTGCCAGCCCTCCCTTCAAAATTGGGCGGGGGGTTATCTTGAATTACCTACGTATTCCCAGTAATTAGATACTAGTTTGTTCAAAATGAAATAACAGAGAACAAACCCATAAACGGCTTTAGAATATTTATCATTTAACATGCAAGTGACATGTTAGCATCTGCTATCAATGATGTTGACTGCCAGCAGCCCTTGTGATACCATTTTGCGTCAAATAGTACATCACCATCTCTAAGGAGCATTTCCTTCTTACAAATGGAACACAGCTTGAAATTATTTCTGTGCTTGTTTTCTGTTTCTTGCACAAACATATTTTTCATCATTATACTAGTATAGATATGGGATTAGAAATAACGTTGTTTGTATTTCTAAAACAAACAAATAGTTCTCTGTAGAATACACTCATTTTTTGTCCAGATTCAGCTAACAACTGATTATGGTCTAGAGTGATCATTATGTTTTAATGAGAAAAAACATTTCTTCGATGACATCAATCATTTCTTCCAAAAAGGAAATTGAACAACTGCCTCAAAAAGAGTTAGACAGACACACCAGAATTAGGGCAGTCAATGAGATGATTCATCAGTTAGAGAAGATAAGAGGCAAACCAAGAGAGCAAAAAAATGACATTATACGAGTAGAATCTTTTTTGAACGACTTGACTGCACCTTTATGCGGAAAAAATGAACATTTAGAACAAGGAATCATCAAAACACAAAACAAAGCAAAACAAAGTCAATTTTCTAACATTCAAAAGAAAATAAAAAAACTTAGATCAAAATCATTACTTGTAATCACTATAGTTATTCTTCAATTATTCTCATTGATTTTCTTAGTGACAGGATTCGATTTGATTCAACAAAGTGAACTCGTAAACATAAATCCAATAAGAGAATTAAAATCAAATTATATCATTCAAAATCTAAAAGGGGACACCATAGACACTTTTTTGTCATGGCACCTTGTAGAGAATGATGTTTTACACATAAACATAGTAAACGCTCACAAATACCCAGAAAAGATCGACATAATAAAAGATGTAATTTTATCTACAGAAGTTATTGAAATTGATAATTCTCTCACTCATAAAGGTCCCAAGGGTTCCACCTCAACATATTATTTGGGATGGACAGGAGCACTAGAAAAAAGCTCTCAAACACCAACCTCTTTTTACATTCCAAAAAAACTTGAAGTGATAGACTCTGCTACTGGAGCTGGAGACATAACAATAAAACTAGTAAACTATCGAAGTGGAGATGGATTTTCTGGATGGACAAAATCAATTGCTGATGAAAGCCAGAATCAAATACTAAAATCTGAAATTACCATATACGATGTTGAAAATCTCACAGATAATCAACTCAGTGCCATTACAAGACATGAGTTAGGACATGCATTAGGTCTTGCACACTCAACGGCTCCTGAAGACTTGATGGCCCCCAACATGACTACAGAATTTCCATACATTTCTCCATGTGATATTGATGCAATAATATCACTGTATGATGGTGAAAAGTTGAGTCAAGTTGAATGTAAAATTTAGAAACTTTATTCAGCTAATAGAAAAATTTAATGAGTTACGCCTTTTTCAAGCACTTTGAGAGTTTCTAAATAGGTCCTTAGTGACTGGTGGGTCGGTTGGATTTCCTTGAGATTTTTTATGTTTACATTTAGCCTCTCCAGTTCTAAGAAAATTTTCTTGTCTTCTATTTGATCAACAAACTCTGATAAAGAAAATGGTTTTTTGAGAACTTCGATAATCTTCCCTAATACTTTGATTGAATCCACAATAGTGTCATTCACGTAAGCAGATGCGAAAATTATTCTCTGGGAGGGATTCAAAGAAAGGATTTCCTTTGCTGCGTCCAGGCCATTCTTTTTTGGCATCTTATAATCTAGAACTACTACATCAAACGGAGAGGTATTCAAATTATCAGTATCTAACTGCGTTTTTTTGAACTCTTGATAGTATATCTCAAGACATTTTCTCCCATCTGTGGCAGTAGTAACCATATGATTGGCTTTTTCTAATGCCTCCCTGTATGAAGCCAAAATATCGGATTCATCATCGGCAATTAAAATTCGTGAAACTTTTTCCATACTCAATTTCTCCTTCCAATGTGTTCAAGTTGATGAAGTTGTTTGCCTGACTTCCATAGCTGCCAGCAAAGGCAGTGCATATTGCTTACAAACTCGGCAGAGTTTGTCATTACGGCCGAGTCCTCATCTGAATTTAAACCTGATTTTCCAGCTGTGTATCCTGATACCAATGTCTCAGAGTCTCCACATGCTATCCTGCCTTTTGAGGGAAGGCCTGCTATCCTATAATTATCAACTTTCATTCTTTCAATTATTTCCAAATCCTGGTTCTTTTCAACTTCAAAAACAATTCTGACCATTTTTCCATTTTTTTGTGCTTTGAGTATTGCATCAGGAATAGTTGTGTAATACATCATTCCCAAATCCTTAGAGGTTGTTACAATGTAGATTTCTTTTGATGTTTCATTTATCATTTTTTCAATACGCAAGAAGATGTTATATCGTCCTGAAATTATAGTAAAATGAGAATTGTTAGTTTGTGTTAGAGCTGAATCTGATGCATGATAGTTCTTTGTGATAAAATTTTTAGTCTTTTCCAATCTATCCACTTCAAATTTTTTACTGCCAACTAAGCTATGTAGAGATTCTTCTAGATCATTAGCGCTGTACACAATTGGATTAGAAAATGTTGATGAAACTAAATCTAGTTTCTTTAAATTTTCAAGTATTCTATATCCTTTAACTCTGTTAATTCGAATGAAATTACTTATTTGACTAACTCTACTTGGACCTGCCCTTAGCAATCCAATGTAAATCTCAGCTTCATCTTGACTAAGCCCAAAGTCTTGTAGATGTGAAACTAGTTCCTCTTCTTTCGTTAGGAACTCCCTCCATCTTCATCCGCATATACTGAGGTCAAAGAAATAATTCCTGAAATAAGAACTGTAATCACAAGTAAAGGCACTAGCCTTGTCTGGAGTCTCTTCATATCGATATCTTTAAAACCAGTTAATTTAGGAACAATGGAATTTATTGGCAAAAATCGATTCCGCATTGGAAAAACTCGCCCTATGATTACAAATAAGACTTTGATCATTTTTTCAATATGTTTGTAAATGTTTTACCTTCCTTGCTGCATCACCACATTGCAGAGTTTTTCCTTGTAAACTTCTTTAACTACATCCATAATCTTGTCAATATCAAATGGTTTGTAGATAATTGCAGACGAATTCAGCATCTTTAGCCTGTTATAGGTTTGAGCTGTCAAGTCTCCAGTAATCACAATAACGTAGGCAGCCGGATTTAGTTGTTTGATTTTTTCTAATCCATAAAATCCGTCATAATGTGGCATCATAATATCTAAAAAAACTAGATCGGGATTAAGTTTTTGATACAAATCAACAGCTTCTTTTCCATCATATCCATTGCCCAAAACATGAATGTCCTTTAATTCTAAGTATTCTGTTAATACGTCGCAAGTATCAACATCGTCATCAATTACAATTGCCGTTTGCACGATTTATCATAATATACCACATCATTCTGTACTAAATGGAATTGTTTGTAAATTTTGGACAAACAGCTGTTTTCATACTTTATTGATACAATCAGTGCATTGACAATTAGATTACACTCTGGTAGCAAATTAAGAGAAGATGAATTATTTACCAAATCTTCATCAGCAGGTAGGTCTACAGCCTCCTCTTACAAAGAAGAAAACATGGTCGGAAGAAATACTGCGATTAGAAACTTGTCAGAAGTTACTCAAACAAAAAAAATGATTCGTGAAGACCCATCATCTTTTTTCTCTAATTCAAAATTAAAAATTGCACTAATCTTGCTGTGCATATCATTAGCTGTAATAACATTCTTTTCATTCTTCTTAATCTGGCAGGTAAGTAATGTTGAACACTTTCTCTTTGAAATATTTGGAGTTGTATTAAGTTCCATTATCGCTTTTTTTTGTTTGAATAGAGCCGTTATTCTGAAACATAAAATATCTCTTTTCATAGGGCTAGGTTTTGTTGCAAGCAGCATCATAGATTCACTCCATGCTATTGTTTCTCTTAATTTTCTTGGCGATAATTTATTTCTTAACTATTTCATTCCTCAAACGTGGGTAGCAGGAAGAATTATTGACTCTTCTATGATGATCGTTGCATTTGGACTCTATGCTAAATTCCTATTGCCTGCCAAAAAATTTGATAAAAATAAAGTCACTAAAAAAACATTTACCATGATAGGAATAATTATAATATTATCAATAGGTTCTATCTTTATTTCATTGGTTTTCCCAATTCCATTGCTTCTTTTAGAAGATTTTGTGGTACATAGACCATTAGACGTTCTAGGCGCAGGATTATTTTTAGCTGCAGCAGTCATGTTTGTTAAAATGCGTGGTAACCTTGTTCAAGATCATTTCTTTAAAGGTCTTTTTGCATATTTGATAATTAACTTTTTTGCAGAAATCATAATTTCGTTTTCATCAGCTAATTTTAATGCACAATTCAATATTTCACATATTTTGAAAAATGTTGGATATTTTGTGGTTATCCTCTTTCTTGTGAAATCAATAATTTTACAATATCAAACAAAGCACAATTTGGTAGAAAGACTTCAAACTACCTACTATCAACTTGAACAAAGTGAACAAAAGTTTAGAGAATTGTACGAAACATCACCAGACCTTTATAGATCAATAAACACAGATGGCAAAATTATTGAGTGTAATCAGAGATATGCTCAAAGGTTACAATATAAGAAAGAAGAAATCATAGGTGCGTCAATTTTTGACCACGTTTCAGAAGACACCATTGATCAATTGAAAGAATCATTTGAAAGATGGAAACAACGGGGAATATCGAATAACCATGAGATACAAATGAAACGAAAAGACGGTTCCACATTTCCAGCACTAGTTAGTGCCACAAGCATCTATGATGAAAATGGAAATTTGATTGCAAGTAACACTACGATTAAAGATTTGACTGAAATTAACAAAGCAAAAGAGCAGATTCAAGAAGAAAAACTCAAAAGGCTTACGGCAATAGGAGAGTTGTCAGCACGCATAGCCCATGATTTACGAAACCCAATGTCGGTCATCAAGAACACAACCGAACTGATTGAATTGGAATTAGATGCGAAACATGATGAGAGTCTTTCAAAAAAGTTTCAGAGAATTAATAGGGCCATAACAAGAATTAACCATCAAGTTGAAAATGTGCTAGACTTTGTTAGGGACAAGCCCTTGGAATTTGAAAATACTTCCGTATCTTCAATTTTGAATTATGTAATTGATAAAATTAATGTTCCATCTGATGTTACAATCAATTTACCTAAAAATGATGTGAAAATTTATTGTGACTTTGAAAAATTAGAGATTGTTTTCATAAACCTGATAACAAATGCAATCCAAGCAATGTCTAACACAGGTGAAATTAATATCAGATTTACAGATGAAGAAAGCCAAGTCATAATTGAGATTGAGGATTTTGGTCCAGGGATACCAGAGAAAAGCCTTTCAAAAATATTTGATCCCTTGTTTACAACACGACAGGTTGGAACTGGATTGGGATTACCAAGTTGTAAAAATATCGTAGAAAAACATGGTGGAACAATAGAGGTAAAAACCCGCATTGACGAAGGCACTACTTTTGTAATTAAGTTGCCAAAAAAACTAAATCTAGTTGCAGTTGATGCGAAATAATTCCTCTTGATTAATAGAAAAATTCGTAGATTATTGAATACTCTTCAGTCATTCGCAATTACTGTTTATTACTAAACGAAAATTTAGGATTAAATTAATTCCATTCAGGCGGATAGGAACTGAATTTTTAGTTTGATTCCCCTATAACAGATTTACAAAACTAGTTTAACACTCTAAATGTGTTAAAAAAGTGAATTTGACTCAACCTCAGTGAGTGAATTGATTCGAATCTGGAGGGCCAGGTACATAGTTTGGTCTAATTTTGGACCCATTTACAGTTCGTATCAAATGTAAATAAAAAAGAAGAAAATTTTGCTAGCCTACTTTTACAAATTTCCCTATAGATGGTACATTCTTGTTATTAAGAATGAACAGCATATAGTAACCTGGAGGGGCATAAGTACTGTCTTTTGGACTTGATAATTTCAAGGTGTTCTTTGTTTGTTTTTTAATAGGTAATACGATACAACGCTGATCCATATTGTTGTTATGTGTTGTAGATGATGCCTTTATCAGGGAAACTGTTTTAATTTTTTTAGAATCACTTTTGGTAACATCAAAACTAGTACTGTATGAGATGGAAGGTGGAACGTTACTTATCTCAGGCCTAGTTGGATTGCACTGGAGCTTTGGTGGAGTTATTATCTCAATATTTTGTTCGAAATGTTCACGTGGGTTAAAAACTGCTCTTACCCAATTATGTCCAGTGCTTCCTGCAACCGCAACTTGTCCATCTGGCAAGAGAATCGCAGAACCATGGTAAAGTCTATCTCTTTTTAAAAACCCTATCACCTCCCAAGTTTCATTACTTGGGTCAAACAACTCAATTTCTCTTACCGCAACTTGGT
>JACZTB010000034.1 GCA_022573895.1 Nitrososphaerota archaeon | reverse complement strand
TATTAAAAACATGTATTTGACGGAATTTTTTATTATGTGATTTATTATTTGACGCAATTCCGAACTGATTTTTTAGAGCTTAAAAGATTCCAAGGTAATAATAAAAAAGATAACTACTAAATAATGTGTAGAGGTCTGCTGATTGAAAAAATGGGACGATAAAGAAAAACGCGATTCAAATCGTGAAAAACGCAATCACAAAATAGGAAAATATATGCTAATTTCAACTCTTACCGTTTTTGCCTTTTACCTGGCTTATATTATTCCTGAGTTTTTCCCAAACTCTTTTGGATTGGAATTTGTAAAATGAGTCCAGAAATTAACTATAAACGGTCCGAGTCTCAACAGATTTCATCCATTACGAGTTGATGTATTTTTCTCTAAAAATATGTCTCACGTGTTCTAAAACCTCTGAAAGATAATGATTCAACTTTTCCTTGTTTTTCTCGGAATTTCTTTTCAAAATATTATCTTCAATCTCAAATTCGTCAGGAAATTTTTCATTTATTGCTTTCAATGCTCTATTAGCATCCAATTTTCCATGGGAACTTGCATCTCTGATACAGCAGAATCTACTTGAACCTTTTCTATCATTATCATCTAGCCAGTTTACCAATTTAGGAAAGGCATTGAAAATATTGCCTCTTTGTAATTCATCTAATGCATTTTCAAGGAGTGTGTGTTGTTGAGTGTATCTTCTCTCAAGGTATGCAGATAAATTTTTTTCATTTTGTAATACATTTAACGTGGTGGATAATCTTTCATCGTGATATTCTTTATTTCCAAAAACTTCAGGACTATATCTAGCCTTGATTTCAATTTGATCGTGAAAGTATAGATTAACAAAAAGTTTCAGATTTTGAAGTTTTAATTCTAGTTTTTGATAAATTTCAGACTGGTCTTTTCCTTCAGCTTCTAATAATATTTGTAGTTCTCCCTGATCATCCCTACCAGAAATAACTATTTTAAAATCATTTAATTTGGATACGGTAAAAATTCTATGTAAATGAGAACTTTTGAGGAATATAGTACAAATTTGAAAACCGTACATTGTTTCAGGCATAGATAGTCGATTGCATTCCTTACATTTTATTATATTTCCTTCAAAGATTTTCGTTTACTGTACTCTGAAGATGGGCATTGAGTTAAAAGTACGAAACCTGCGTGAGGAACCGAAAATAGAACTATGAAGTGTGGACTTTAGCAGATTTGAACTCTTTATTCTTCATTAAACAAATTTTGAAAGGTGTGGTATGGGAAGTTATTATGTATTATTATTTTGGGTTCTGTCAAGTTGTCGTCAGATCTTCTCTCTGTAAATTTTCGTCGGTTGCTGAATTAATTGATGTTAAGGGACATTATTAATTGGAAAATATACTAAGAGAGAATAACCTATGAACACAGATGTAATAGTGACAACGATGCCCACAATACCGATTATTTTATTTCTGGAAAGGGCTTTTTTGAGTTCTTTATTCTCTTTTGTTATTCTTTTCATCTTGTCTTTCTTCGTTTGTGCTTTAATTTTTTCTGTTTGAGATTTTTGCAAATTTGCTAATGAGTTAAAGGTCTTAGCAATATCATCCAGAAAACCCATATTTTCTAGTGATTTATGACTTTAATTATTTCTTTTATTTTCTGCTTGCGTTTTGAATCAAAGTTAACCATTTGTTCTCCCCCTCTATTTTGATGCCACATTTCTCAGCAGGAGTTTTGCTATCTCAAGCCAAAGGTTAGAAAATCATGATCAGTCTTGTTCTCCACTTTGGAATAAATTTCTAAATTCATTTAGAATATCAATAACTGCTTTGATTGCTTCATCAGTGTTGTTATCTACGAATCTACTATCCACATTAAAATCGGGAGCATCTTTAGACCCCCCATTATCTAGCATTTTTCTTTGCACTGTCATCTTTAATGCAGGATCAATGGATTCGATTACATTTGATACGAACTGTTAACGGGTCTAAAATAATCCCGAAAATGGTGCGGGTCTCAATGGATTCGATTACAGTATTATTGAGTTTGTAATGGTAAATAATTTGGGGGTTTCAAACTAATTTTACAGCCCTATAATGTCAAATCTGCCTAAAATTCCTGTTATCAAATTTGATTCTCAGAATTTAGTTTTGATCTAATCCTAAATACCATCCAGACTTTAATTCTATATTGAACAAATTGGTGGCAAGCGCAGTAATTGTAATTGTAGTTGCAGTTGCAACAGGTGTTTTACTATATACTTCTACGTTTGAGCCTGCTACTGAACCTTTGAAAGTTTTCACAACTGATTGGGCACCTTACGGTTTTGCTTATGTGGCACAAGAAAAGGGTATTTTTGAAAAAAACCAAATTGATGTTGAATTAAAATTACTAGATGAATCGGAATCTCTTATACTCTTTCCACAGGGATTCACTGCCGATGGAAGTTTGGAAGTTTTAACGGATGTAATTTTCATTAATGTGCGTCACATTAGTTCTCAATTTGTTTATGTTATTGATGAATCAGGCAATGCAGATGTAGTAGTTTCAAAAACAGATTCCATTAAAGAATTACAAGGAAAAACCATAGGAATTTGGGAATTTGGAGGATTTTCTCACATTTTTCTTTTAGAATTACTTGAAAATAATGGAATAAACTCAAATGATGTAGTTTTTCGTGAAGTTATTCCTGACGAAATTGTAGATGCATTAAATGATGGATTAATAGATGCGGGACATACATTTAATGAAGAAAATATCCAATTAGCAAAAAGCTCAGGATATAAGATTATTGCAACTGAGCGGGATACTCCTGGACTAATCACTGATGGAATAATGTTTAAAACTCAAGTTATAAGGGATCGACATGACGACGTTTTGAGTTTTGTGAAATCATTTAAGGAAGCACAAGAATACTGTGAATTAAATTTTGATGAATGTGTAGATATTATTGCTCAAGAATATGGTTGGGATAAATCCTTGGTAAGTGAGGGATTGACAAGTGTTGATATAAAAAATTTCGAAGACAATTTAAAATTATTCAATAACAAAGAAAGTCCACTGTATGAGTCTGGTGAATTTATCATACAAAAATTACGTGAAATCAACCAAATTCCATATTCTCCAGAAATAAATGAGATAATAAATTCTGATTTTGTCAATGAATTGGCAGGATCTCAAAACCCCTGAACTGATTTGGAGTGAAAAGATATGGTAAATTATTCAACTAATACTCTAGTAATTTCTACACTGGTTTTAGTTGCTGTAATTCCGATTCTAGTATTTGGGGCTTATTCTTTGGACGACGAAAAAAAGGCGATTGAACGACAACAATTAACCAATCTGAGAGAAATTGTAGATTCCCAAAAAGACAAAACTATGATTTTTTTCAATGAGAGACTTGCCGATATTTCCGTTACTTCAGAACTTCCTTTTATTCGAGATAACATTCACGTTTTATTTGAAAATGACTCTGAAAAAGACATTCAGACAAAGGAATCTTTGCAATCTCTGTTTAGAAATATTCTAAATGCGTACAATTATGAATCTATTTGGGTAGTGGATAATGACTTGAATGCAAAACTAATAGTCGGTCGTGATATTGCGGATTTGAAACCTCTACCGAGTCCTTCTAGTGCTTTAGAACAAATGAAAGTAGGCTTGTATCTATCTGATGTTTATACATACACCGATGACGTAGTAGAAGTATTTGTAAGCGTTCCAATAGTTGTCGATGATATTCAATTAGGTTATCTAATCTATGACATTGACACTCAATTATTTTTCAAAGCTACTTTATTTGAATTACAATTAAGCGATACGGGTGAAACAGTTGTTGTTCAAAAACAAAATGATGATGTGTTTTTTATCAAACAACTTCGTTTTGATGACGCTAGACCTTTGTCAAAGCCAATATCAACTGATGCTGAGTTGGCTATTCCTGCTTTAGAGTCTTCTTCAGGAATATCTGGATTTGGATTTTCTACTGATTATCGTGGAGAAGAAATTTTGGCAGCATGGGACTATGTTCCTTTGACTCGCTGGGGAATTGTTGCAAAAATCGATACTTCTGAGGCATTTGCATCTCTAGAGCAGAAACAAAGAGACATTATAATTGTTATAATTTCATTAACTGTATCAGCATTTGTTGCAGGTTTTGTTTTAAGTAGAATTGCAACAAATCCTTTGATGAAAATTAGAGATGCGGCTACCCAAATTACTAAGAAAAACTATGATGTGGCAATAAATCCAACAGGTCCAGCAGAGCAGAAGACAATTGCCATATCATTTAATGAAATGGCGAAATCTCTTAAAGAAAATCAAAAAATCATTGAATCCCAGATTGCTCAACTAAAATTAACGGACAAACAAAAGTCTGAATTTTCTACAATGATTTCCCATGAGCTAAAAACTCCTTTATCAACAATAATAGGATATAGTGAAATGCTAAAAGACCCGAAAATGGGAGAGTTGAATAAAGAACAAGAGATTGCAATTGATGAAATTCGCCAAAGTTCTGTGTCCTTGGAACACCTCATTGGAAATATATTAACTGCACAAAAGATTGAACAAGCCCAACTAAGTTTCAATATTGAAAAGACATCAGTAAAGAAATTGTTAAAACAAGCTTATAATCGGCTTTTACCCCTAATGTCAGAAAAACAAATAGAGTTTTTGACGTCTACAGAAGAAGACATTGTCATTAACATAGATAAAGAAATAATGATGGAAGTTTTTTCAAATCTAGTACAAAACTCTGTTGATTTTGTACCTGCCTCAGGAGGCAGAATTGAAATGACAGGTCACAGTAAAAATTCTGATGTTCTCTTTTCTGTTATAGATAATGGAATTGGGATACCAAAGAAAAAGTTGAGAAATCTTTTCAAAAAATACTATCAAATCGATACTTCAATGACTAGAAAACATGGAGGCAGTGGCTTAGGTCTAGCAATTTGTAAAGGAATAATCGAAGGATTTGGAGGCAAGATTTGGGTTGAAAGCGAGGAAGGAAAGAGAACTATTATTTATTTTACCATACCAAAGAAATCTGGAATAAAATGAAGATCTTAATTATAGATGATAACGAAAGCCTTGCCATAATGTTTTCAAGGATGCTCGAATTGGGAGGTCATAAAACTATTGCCTCAAATGATGGCAGGAATGGTTTAGCTTTGATACAAAAGGAAAAATTTGATGTAATTGTATTGGATTTATCCATGCCAGAATTTAGTGGTTATGACATTTTAGATGCACTTGAAAAAGATGACATGATGAAAGATAAGAAAATAATTGTCTTAACTGCCACAGCCATTACACAGGAACAAATAGATCGACTAAAAAAACAAGGCGTTAAAGATGTTTTAAAAAAGCCAATACGACCAGATGTTATCAATGAAGCGCTGAAAAATATAGCTGGACAATAATCAAATAATATGACCACAAAAACGTTAGAGTCTGCTGGTAAAGCTGATGAATTTAAAGAACTAGAACAGGAGAAAATGTTTCTTGAGGGCATTAACAAATACTTGGAGGAAAACGACAGTATTAGCAAGGAAATCTTTGATTCTATGAGTCACGAACTCAGAACACCAACAGTTACGATAAAATCCTACACCGATATGCTGTTGGAGGGTAAATTTGGAAACCTAACTAAAGTGCAACATGAAAAACTAGAGAGGATTAAAGTAAATACCGAACTATTAATTGAGATAATTTTTAAAATGTTAGAGAAAAAAGAGGGAAAAAACTAAAGTTTCATTTACATTTGATACGAACTGTTAACGGGTCCAAAATAAGACCAAACAAGTAGCGGGTCTCAATAGACTCAGCCATTTGATACGAACTGTTAACGAGATAGGAAGAATCCCTTTCATAATCGAGGGGGAGATAGGTATGGTCTGACTCGAGGGATTCTAAAAATTGTTTGGTTTCTCACATTAATATAGGATTTTCCAAATTATATCCAAATCTATTCTGATCTACAAGAACCTAATTTACAATTTGTACAAACATAATCATCAGTAGAATGACTGCATCCACATTGACAAGTGCATTCATAAAGATTCATAGTGTTCTGACTCCTTCAAACCAATTTTTTTTACAGTCAAGACATTTGCCTTTTAGTGGAGTATTTTCATTTTCCCAGGTAACAAAGACTTCAAGGGAACCACAACTTGGACATTGAAATCTAAAATCAGGATACTTTGGTCTGGAGCTAAAAGGGTTAATGGTATTTTCCTGTAGAACAACTTGTTCAGCATTAACTGATTTCATACTACAAATACGAAAAAATTTTCATTTAATGATTTCTCCAAATTATATCCAAATCATTTTAGCTTCCAAAAAATAATTCTGAAAAAAAAGAAAAAGAGAGAATTATCTCCTACGTCTGGCTGTGCCTCTTGCAGTTGTTATGAATCCCCAGTTTGGTAGATTGCTTTCCACTTTGGGATAGTCAGATGCCTTCATTCTACCAGTTCCACGTTTTGTGGAAATTACTGTCTCTGGTGGCAAAGAAGCCATGCTATTTTCTTGACATTTTTGATAGAGTACACCAGCCGAATTTGAAGGACAGGTTTCACGCTTGAGTACCGAAGTACCTCTATTCACTATTCTTGTTGTCATAACTACCTGAACAAAGTGTTTAGTGATAATGTCAGCTAACAATTGTTATTGAAAAATATCAATTGGTGTTTAGTTTGCATTATGTACCTTTTTTATTACTCAGTAGAATATGATGGAAATAACGATAAAATCACTCGAAACCAAAACTCATCCAGAAACTAAGAAACTCTTCTGGTTTGTCTTTGCAGCAACAAGGGGTGGGATGAACCGAATAAGAATTATTTCCCATCTTAGAAACACGCCATCTAACACACATCAAATTGCTAATAGTATAGGGTTAGACTACAAGGGAGTCCAACATCATTTGAAAAATCTTGAGCAAAATAATCTTGTGACCAAAGTTGGAAGCAATTATGGCGTTACATACTTTCCATCAGTATTGTTTGAAGATAGCGAAGCTGTCTTTGATGAAATTTTATCTAAATTAAAGAAAGTTGGTAATAATTTGGTGAAAGCGTTTTAAATAAATACTAAAGGGAAATGACATGAAAATAACTACAATTTTACAAACACCACCATCAAGAAATCTCATAAACGTTGGTTTACTTGCTGTTAGGTTGGGCTTAGGTGCTGGATTTCTTTGGGCAGGAATAAACAAAGTAGCTGATCCTGCAGCTTTCGGAATGATGTTACAAAACATGGCTGGAATCGATCCCATGATGGCTCCAAACATGGCTCTTCTTATCGGAGGTCTAGAAATTCTTTCAGGAGTATTAATTTGGATAGGTTTGATTACGAGGATAGCAGTTGCGTATCAGCTCGTTGTTCTAGTAGGTGCACAGGTGATGTTTGGATTTGATTTTACAATGGGACCAGCTATTTGGAAGGATCCTGCACTAATTGGGATTGCAATAATGTTATTGCTTTATGGCTCAGGCAAATTCAGTTTGGATTATCTAATCTCAAAAAGTAAATCCCATCAACTTGTAGATCACCAAGAGAGAATCAAATGATGAATACTCTTGATATTCCACTACCATGTCCTTCCTGCGGTGGTAAGATGTACTCAATAAGATACGAAGCACCGTTAAATGTTCTCAGAGAACGTAGTTGGCAAATTTGCAAAAATTGTGATTTTGAACAACAAACTGATGACTTCAAGAAGAAACTGCTGACTGTCTGACTGTAGACTTGGAAGATAGTTAATCAAAACAAGGCGTTAATATGATGAAAAGTAGATTTGCTAATTTGTTAAGAACTGTAATAAAAAATAAAACAATTAATTCTAAAATACGAATATGCGTTGATTGTGGAAGTACCCTTATTTTCCTAAATGAAAAAAGTCTCATGTGCAGAGATTGTGGAAATGTAAGAGATTTTTCTAATTAAAATTTGATATGAGCTATTAATTTGGAAATAATTTGGTAAAACCGTTTTAAGCGTTAGTTAGTGAGATGAATAATGCAACAATTAGAGAAACAATACGATGAATTTGTGACCGAGTTCAGAAAGAATCTGGGCAAGGTGGATGTATCACTAGGTCTTCAAATAATGAACCTTCAAAGAAAATTTACTGATACTACCCTAAAAGTAGAGTTACGAATATGTTATCGTCCAGGAACAGATCTTGAAAAAAAGCAACTAGAACTTGACAATTACTTTGCATGTATTTCAACCACATATGTCAAAAAACAACGTGGTATACCTGATTGTGAAGACACTCTTAGGGTGGAATGTCTTACTGATCTGGATACAGTTTACAAAATATCAAAAGATCCTGATGTAATTTCTATTCATGGGACAGCATCATTGGGTTCCTACTAGAGATTGATATCAAATTCTTTTTCTTACTTCTAGCTTTTGACCTTAGTCTTGTTTTACAACACGGACACATTATCTCTGATGTGGAGAAGAATAATGCACATAAAGAACACCACCTTTGTCCCATTTTGTATTTTAAGTTACTAGGAAATGACATACGCTTAAACCTAATACATAATCCACTACATGTTTGCGCCATTATTTTCCAAAGTTTGGCAAATATATTTAACAAATTATCCAAATCTTTACCAAGTTATTTTCCAAAAAAAATTTGTTATAGATTTGGATATAATTTGGCTAAATCATCTTAAACTATTTTTTAATACTCTTCTCTAATGAACACAAAACTAAGACTAATAGGATTCTTAGCAATCCTACCACTATTGACGGTCGCATTATCCCCAGATTACATCATAGACGCTGATGCATTAAGAAGTCAAGGAGATGCCACTCCAGGTCGTTTAGGAATCAATTCTTACGGTTCTGCAAACAGCCACATAGTTTGTGGTGACAGACTTTGTTCAGAAATTCCTGCACCTACAACAATATCTGCAGAAACTCTACCAGAGCCACCAACTGAAACTGAAGAAGAAAGAGTCATCTCAGAAGATGATTTAGGTTCTGTTCTAAAACTCTCAAGAGCAAATGTACCTGCAGAAATTCCTTTGCACCAAGGATACTACAACAGTGAATCAGTATACTTTATCATAACTGATTCCAGCGATTCCAAATATGCTGAAATCATCACTGAACAACAAGGATGGAAAGTTGAGCTTGCCCCTCCTCTTGCAAACACTCCAGAAGCTGCTCTATCAACAACCTACATCTTCTCTAATGGTGTACAAGGCGATGGAGTTCTTGGATTCCAAGGAGAGGTATTTACAAGCACACCCGCCCAGCCTGAAGTATACAGTGCACTCACATCAAACATTCAAGTAACTTGGAACGATGGACAACGCCCAACAGTATTAGACTCTGAAGAAGCAATTCTCAATGCAGAAAATCAAAGAAAAATCACACTAACCGAACTGGATGTAGTAATAAACATGCCACAAATTGTTTGGCCTGAAGGTCAGATCCTAGTCAAAGAAGACAAAACTTTGACTGATGACACACCATATGGCGGCGGACAAGTTCTTGACATAGACTTGGACGAAATGACTGTAACCTTCATTGCTCACAGAGGTTGGGGTCCTGATGGTAGAACAATCTATTACATCGTAACAGATGCAACACCTGTTGGACCTGCAAACATGATGGGAGTAACATCTGCACCAACATCTGCAAGTTTGATTGCAAGTTCAGCTGCAGTAGACCTATTCCAATTCAAAAATGGAATAAAGGGTTCTGGCCCTCTTGGATTCCAAGCAGGAATTGCAGCATCTGCTCCTGGTGATGCAAACTACAGTCCAATGTGGAGAATCTTTATGATCTCCTGGAATGATCCTGCAAATGCATCACTTTTAGAAACAGTAGATGATTTTAACGCCTTCAAGAAAGCTGGACTAATTGACATAAACATAGCAAGACCGATGAATGCAGACCACATAGTAAACTGTCCCTTTATAGATCCCTTCCAATAGGGAATCTACTTTTTTTTTAATTTACATTTAATACGAACTGTCAATCAAGCTATTCGAATATGTGTTGATTGTGGTAGCACTCTAATTCTCATTGATGAAAAAAGGCTCAAATGCAGAGATTGTGGAGACATAAGAGGTGTACAGAGAAATGACATTTATTAAAACAATTCCAAAAGAAGAGGCACAATCGCCACTAAAGGAGCTATACCAAGAAATCGAAGATACGATTGGCTTTAACAAAATTCCAAACGCTTTCATTTCCTCAAGCATTGATACTGAGATTACAAGATGGGTTTGGCAGGGAGTAAAGAGCATCATGCTACGTGATTCTAGTATAGATAGGTCCCTAAAAGAGGCAATTGCTCTTGTTGTTTCAAAAAATAACTCATGCTCATATTGTGTTGAGGCTCATAACATGATGCTAAAGGCCATAGGGTACGATTCAAAAAAAATTGAAGAGTTAAACAAAGACTATCAGTCATCAAGTCTTTCTGAAAAAGAAAAGGCAGTACTTGATTTGTCACTAAAGGTAACAAATGAATCATACAAAATTACTGAAAAAGATCATGAGAATCTTAGGAAACACGGGATGACTGATCAACAAATTTTAGAAGTAATTTCAGTAGCAAGCTTCTTTAACTTTATCAATCGGTTCGTTGATGCACTTGGTACAGACCTGGAGATAGTTTAATCAAACCTCTTTTTTTTGATTGACATTTGGTACGAACTGTTAATGCTTGACAAGACTAAAGACAATAATGTTATTTTCTATCCCTTTTGAGTTCCAGTCAATCTAATGAGATTACTTTCATTAGGCCTGCAACAAGACTCAAAGTTACCATCTTCGGTCATAGATGAGGCCCACTCAATCAATGGTATTATGGCTTGTCTTAGCTCCTTTCCATTCTCGGTCAACGAATATTCAACCCTGGGCGGTATTTCGTTAAATGATTCTCGCTTGATTAGACCCAATTTCTCCAAACCCTTTACAGTATCAGAAAGCGTTCTGGGGCTTATTTTGAGTTCCTGCATTAGATCCTTGGTCCTTAGATTCCCATGGTTGCCTAGAACATTGACAACTAGAAGGGCCCACTTCTTTCCTATTACGTCTATCACTCCCTTTAGGGGGCACAGGCACACGTGGAGTTTTTCCTGAGAGTGAATACTGCGTTCATCCATAGTTACTGTGTTACTACCAACTTGATAACTTAAATATTTTCATATATATAATATAGTCAATTATGTGTGAATACTGCGGTTGCACCTTCAAAGGTGTAAAGAAGCCATTAAAAGAATTACCATTACTAGGAGGTGAGATCAAGATTGTCAAACGTCCTAGGAAGTAAGGGCATCATTGCAGCAATAGTGTTAGGTGTTTTAGCGTTAGGAACAACGCTGGCTTGGGCCATACCATCACAACAGCAAACTCAGAGCATGTATGGTGAGTTAACCACGCTTGAATCAGAAATAGTTTCACTGCAAAATGAAGTATCGTCTTTAAAGGTCCAGCTTACAGAAATGCAGAACAATATCATCGATGCGGTCAAAGATGTTACGGCTGAACAGATACATGAGCACGAGATGACTACTCACGGGTCGCACGATATGAGCTCTCATGAAGGTCATGATCATGATCATTCACAACACGAACATTCGGTAGGGCATAGCATGGAACATGAAATGATTGAGGATCATTCAATGCACGATCATACGCATAATTGATCAGTAAGAGGAATAATGTTGCTGGGCTATTCAAAAAAGAACCTAAAAACTCACTGACTTAATGCCATATTTTGCAATATCAACAAAGTTTGTAACCCATTTTTTCTAAATTTGTATTTTTTTCTAATGACTTCATTAACTAAATTATGGTTTTGAAGCAAAAAATACCTCTAAATTATAACATTTCAATTAGCTATTTAATAAAACTGATAGAAACAATTCTTTCTAGTAAATATAGAAATAATTAACGGAGAACACGTGTTATTAATTTTTCTTTTTCAGTTTTCTAATTTACAAAGTTTCTGGTTTGGCTTTACAAGAACATTCAGTAACAACTGCATCCTTTCTTGAGGCAGCCCACTGCAACAATGGTATAATAGCTTGATGCAATCCTTGACCATCACGAGTTAAGCCATACTCTACTCTGGGAGGTATTTCGTTGAATGCTTCCCTAATGATTAAATCATTTGATTTAAGGTCCTCAAGTGTATTTGAAAGAGATTTTGCTGTTATTTCTCTCAACTCACTTCTCAATTCGCTAAATCTAATTCTCTTATGGTTGCCTATCTCGTTAATTATTAACAACGCCCATTTCTTACTGATCACGTCGATAGCTCCTTGCAACGGACAAAACAAAACTAGATGTTGGCGTTTTGACTCTTCAATACCACTAAAACCGATCGAGTTTCCTTTAGTTTCCTTAAGCATACTTAGTTTCTTGGTATATACTTTATACTTTAAGTAGTTTCCGATTTATATCAAGAACTACGAATATGAAAACTAAAAACAGTCTCGTAAAGAACACTTTGCAAATAGATGGTAACAAAGATTGCATCACGCCTAAACATGGTGCTGGTGGTACAATGATGCAACATCTTATTCAAAACTACCTCGTGAAAAACTTGGCAAGTGATAGTTCTTGGAAGAAAAAATTTAATGTAGAAATTTCACTTGAACAGTTAGATGATGCTGCAGTAATAAATAATACAGTTATTGCAACTGACTCGCATGTAGTTAAACCGATATTCTTTCCTGGAGGAGATATAGGCAGGTTATCAGTTTCAGGTACAATTAATGACGTCTCTGTAATGGGTGCAGAACCTATGGCCCTCACATTTGGATTGGTATTAGAGGACGGATTCCCTCTCAGCGACTTGAAAAAGATTCTACAGAGTATGGGAGATACATGCACACAGGCTGGCGTACACGTTGTTACTGGAGATACCAAAGTGGTAGAACGCGGTTCTTTAGAGAATATTATGATAAATACATCTGGTATAGGCAGAAGAAGTGAGTTTCTTGATAAAAATATTGTTGAGGTAAAAAAATATAGAAAATTTAACTCTAGATGGTTAGCTGATTCTAATCTAAGAGAAGGCGATAAGATTATTGTTTCTGGTACAGTAGGTGATCACGGAATCGCAATTCTATCTGCACAAAAAGGATATGATTTCAACATAATCTCTGATGTAAAGCCAATGAACAAAGTTATTCAAGGAATCCTAAAAGTTGGAGGTATAGTTTCCATAAAAGACGCAACACGGGGTGGACTAGGAAATGTTCTGCATGAATGGAGTGAGAAATCAAATGTGGGCATAGTAGTAAAAGAGGAAAAAATTCCTGTTAAAAATTCAGTGAAAGAAGCATGTGAGATTCTAGGAATAAATCCACTACATACAGCAAATGAGGGAAAGATAGTAATCGGATGTATTCCAGAAAAAGCTGAAGAAATCATTTCAATATTACATGAATTTACTGAAGCAAAAGATGCAGAAATAATAGGTCAAGCAGAAAAAGTATTTGGAAATCACGTCCTCATAGAAAAAGAACACGGAAAGGTTATTCTGGAATCTCCTGACGGTGACCCTGTTCCAAGGGTATGTTAGAAATTTGATATAATCATGAAATCTGAAATTAAAGTCACAGGCGTGGTTCAAGGTGTGGGGTTTAGGCCCTTCGTCTATAGGTTAGCAGTAGAAAATGATCTTAAAGGCTACGTACAAAACAGGGCCGATGCTGGAGTTAAGATAATCATTCAAGGGGGAAGGGATAAGGTAAAAAAATTCATCAGAGATCTCAAAGAGAAGAAACCTCCCCTTTCAAGAATATATGATCTTAAGGTAGAACACAAAGACGTCTCTAACACATTTACAAAGTTTGAAATTCACAAAAGCTCCCAAGAATCAGAGTCACAAGGTTCTGTTATTCCTGCAGATGCAGCTATATGTGATGACTGTCTGAGCGAGTTACGTGATCCCAGCGATAGACGCTTTGATTACTTTTTTATTACTTGCACCAATTGTGGACCAAGATATACGTCAATACTTGATGTGCCTTATGATAGACCAACTACAACAATGTACGAATTTCCAATGTGTAACAGGTGTGAGAAAGAATACAGTAATCCTCTTGATCGAAGATTCCATGCACAAACTATAGCTTGTCATGATTGTGGTCCCAAAGTTTTTTTGAGTGACGGTAAGAAAGAGATAAAATTTCGTGATCCAATTAGAGAGGCAGGCAAACTAATTGAAGAAGGTAACATAATAGCTCTTAAGGGCAATGGAGGATTCCATATTGCATCGTCTACACTAAAATCTGAACCAATAATTCGACTTAGATCTAAAAAGTATCGTGGTAACAAACCCTTTTCAATTATGTCAAAGGATTTAGAATCTGTACAGTCTTTTGCTAAGGTAACTGATTATGAAAAAGATTTGCTTACTTCATACATCAGACCAATTGTTCTTCTGACAAAGAATAACAAGTATAATCTTTCAGATCTAGTATCTCCAGGTCTTGACAGTATTGGCACAATGCTACCCTATACTGGAATGCATGCAATGCTTTTTGACAAAGTAACTGAACCTGCATTTGTTATGACCAGTGCTAACCCACCAAATGAGCCAATCGTAATTGATAACAAGGAGGCTCAAAGAAAACTGGGCGAGTTTGTAGACTATTTTTTATTTCATGACAGAAAAATTGCTCAGAGAGCCGATGATTCTGTAATAAGATTACACAAAGATAAACAAAGTATCATAAGACGTTCCAGAGGGTTTGCACCAGAACCAATCAATTTTGAATGTAGTTGTAAAATTAAGAACCCGTTAGAAACCTCTATTCTAGGACTAGGAGCCGAACTAAATTTAACTTCTTGTGTAGTAGTTAAAGATAAAGCATTTTTGTCTCAGCATATAGGAGATATTGAAAAATATGAAACCTTGGAATTTCTACGAGATGCAACTGAACATTTGATAAGACTGACAAATGCAAATATTGGAGCTGTTGCTTGCGATATGCATCCACATTTCAATACCACCAAGCTTGCATATGAATTTGCACATAAACTAGGGGTTCCAATTATCCAAATACAACATCATCACGCCCACATCGCCTCATTGATGGGAGAATATGGAATAGACGAAATGGTTGGCATAGCATGTGATGGGTATGGATATGGATTAGATGGCAGTGCTTGGGGTGGTGAGGTGATGTACTGTTCTGAGGGAGAATTTAAAAGACTAGGAAATCTTATGCCACAACCAATGATTGGAGGGGACTTGGCAACAAAATATCCACTTAGAATGGTTGCAGGTATACTTTCAGATTTGAATGGAATAAATGATTGGCTTTATGATAGAAAAGAATACTTTCCTCATGGCAAAAAAGAAGTTGATGTTGTGTTTGATCTAGCACATCAGAGAAATGTCATGTATACAACTAGTTGTGGAAGAGTTTTAGATGCAATATCTGCATTGCTTGATATCTGTTATCTAAGGACTTATGAAGGCGAACCTGCAATGAAGTTAGAGTCACTAGCTAGTCATGGAAATGATGTTTTGTCATTGGAACAGCACATAGTCAATAATGTTATTGATACCAAATACTTGTTGAAAATATTATTTGAAAACATTGGCAATTACTCTGTCAAAGATCTAGCATTTTCTGCTCACTCATACCTTGGTAAGTCTCTTGCACATCTTGCTATAACACAAGCAAGACAGAAAGCAGTTAACACCATAGGATTTTCAGGAGGAGTAGCTCACAATGAATTAATCACAAACACAATTAGGGAAAGCGTAGAAGAAGCTGGTTTTACCTTTCTGGTACACAATCAAATACCACCAGGGGATGGAGGAATATCTTTTGGACAAACAGTGGTATCTTCCTTAGCACTTAACAACCACGGGTTCATACAAGACATTCAAAGAGTAAATCAGAATAACAAACTGGTGACAAATCTCAAAATCAATTACCTGTGATAATTTTGAGGTTTTACTCCAATCTATCTAATTGTGTAATTTTGGAAACTTGGTTTCCTCGCAGATACTCCATATTTTAAATAGTTTCTTTTGGATACTAATGATACACATGAACGGTAAAATATCAACTGTAATGATGGTTCTCAAACAACCACTGTATGGTCTTATAGCTATTGTAACAAGCATAGGCTTAGGTTTATTGTATTATTATTCATCAATCTCCCTTGTTCAAATTTCTGATGCAGTTGAAATGATTGGACCTGCATATCTAGTAGCATCCTTTACTTTGACATTTATTGTTGCCATTTTAGCAGGAGTGACTGTCTCTCTGGCAGTTTTCAAAATAAGGGGTTTAACGTTGTTCAACTTGAAAAAATCTTCAAGTTCTTCTGCATTTGGTAGTACGTTAACTGTATTTACACCTGGATGTCCTGCTTGTACTACACCTCTTACGACAGTTTTGGCTGCAGTTGGAGGACTTGCAATATTTCCTCTACTGGGTTTAGAGTTTAAGATACTATCAATTGGTGCACTAATATTTTCAATTTATTGGATTACTAGAAAATTGAATCAACCAAGTACTTGTAAAATAACGTGATAAGAATGGTTTCAAAAGAAGCTCTCGTTGGAATTGGAATTGCAATTGGTTTAGTTGTTGGGTTAGGTGTTGGGTTTGGTTTAACTAGTACGACATCAAATCTTGAAAAACAAATTGAGGAACAAAGTTCTAGAATAACTTCCCTTGAATTAGATTTGGAATCTGCTAATGAAAGTATAGAAACCCTGCAACAATCAAGTCCAGACATGCAGTCTATGATGCAAATGGTTACGGATGATCCTGATATGATGAAACAAATGAAGATTACTATGATGGAAGATTCCGAAAAGATGCAACAAATGATGGAATCAATGCTGAGTGACCCAGAGCTAAAGCAATCAATGATGGAACACATGACTCAGATGCAGGAATTGATGGGTGAAGATATGATGGGTGACTCTATGTCAAAACAAATGCAATTCAATGTTAATGTACCAATTACCATCCCAATGATAGATGGATATTACAATGGAGAGAAGGTATTCTTTATTCATACAGAATTTTCAACTTCTGACATGGCTAATGCGGCAAGCATGATGATCAATTTTCCAACACTCCATGCTTCTCAATTACAAGAAATTCCCTCTGAGGAAACTGGCAAGATATATGTATTTACTAATGGCATTCCTGGCTCTGGACCATACGGAGGAGGTCCTTTTATGTTCCAGATTGATATTTTTGATTCCATTCCAGGACAACAAGGGTACAGTCAGTTTAGAGTAATCCACCTAGTTGCATGGGATGATGACTCAACGCCAAGAATCTTAACTTCTCTTGATGAGCTTTTACAAGCCCAGACAAACGGTGAGGTGACCATCGAAAAAACAGATCTTGTTGTAAATGCCCCCATGATAGTATGGAGTTCCGATGATGGTACTGAACAAACAGCATCCATGATCCAAAACATGTTTGAAAGTATGGAAGGTGTTGAGGGAGAGGTAGTCAAGGTTGATGTTGATAATTACATTGCTACGTTCAAGCTAAAATCTGATAAAAAAATGAATATGATGAACTGAATGAAAAATAATGGTTAAAGATGGAGTAATTTGCTGCATAAACAAAGTTTCTTTTTGTATATTGGTATCGCAGTAATCCTTGTGGTGACAGGTGTGACAATTTCTATTCTTGGATGGTGGTCTACCGAAGAGGGTGAAAGACAGGTCAAGTTGGAAATGATTATAAGAACACCTAGTGGTGAGGAAAATTTTGGTCCTCCCTCGAGTTGGATCACCTTGGAACCGTCTGTGAAAACACTTGGTGATCTCTTACGACAAGAGAATATTCACTATGGTCCATCCGATATTGAAGACATCTTCGATGGTTTCTTTGCTGAGCAACACAATGAGCAACAAGTCTTTTACACTGGAAAGTGGATACTAGAGATTGCCAACCGTCAAGAGATCAAATATCTTGATAGTCTGAATGTCTACAGTCTGCAATCTGGAGATGATTTAAGATTGGTTTACGAGAGACTGCCGATGGACCAAAAGTCGTTACCTGACTTTCCTGGGTTCATTACTTATGTTGATGAGAATGATGTCAGGAACGGTGTGGGACCGACGGACTATCTAAGTTGCATCAACAATGGTGCTATCCATAATTGGTACAACAGCTACCAACAAGGAAATGCTGATGTTCCCAATTATCCGTACAAACCACCTATTTGTGGTGCACACATTCATGCTTTTCCACCAATCTATCAACATGTGTTACCACATAATCCAGAGGGATTTATCTTGCCAAACCACATTGACCCCCTCCAAGTTGAACCTCACATTCTAGGGCATGGAATGACGATCATTCATTACAATCCAAACAATATTGATAGTAAGACGCTTGAAAATTTAAGAAAATTTGTGCTTGATCATTCATTTATTTATCTGACTCCCAACGATAAATTGGAAACCAAAATAACACTTACCAGATGGGGCATGTTTGCACATCTAGATGACTATGATGAGGAGAAACTGAAGATCTTCCAGAATGCGTCGTACAAGATTCTGCCACCAATGCATGGTTCCCTACAATACTATCACACGGTTATCAACCCTGAAACATAGCTATGTTAGGAAAAGATGATGGCGTTCATGTTTAATCAAACTAATTTACATTTGATACGAATTGTT
Organism: Nitrososphaerota archaeon; assembly: GCA_022573895.1. Classification (GTDB taxonomy): domain Archaea; phylum Thermoproteota; class Nitrososphaeria; order Nitrososphaerales; family Nitrosopumilaceae; genus Nitrosopumilus. The sequence goes on along the minus strand of JACZTB010000034.1, from coordinate 299 downwards.
GCCAAGTCATTTTATCTTTGAAATTGTGATTTGAAACACGGAAGCTGACAGCGTGCTTTGAATAATGCGACTCGCTTATTCATGTATCACTATTGCAGATACTTCCTCGTTGGCTTCCGCCTACATTTGATATAAAGTGTTAAGAAATTAGTTTAAAGGAAATTACTTGTTCGTGAAAATAATACAACCACACACTAAAAGTTGGACAGCAATTAACCAAATCCAAGAGTTAATCCGAAAACTAACTTCCACTGACTTGCAAACGTGCTAAACAGATCGACCAAGTTAACACATCAATC
>JACZTB010000033.1 GCA_022573895.1 Nitrososphaerota archaeon | reverse complement strand
TTTTTATAAAAAATTACAAAAATGATCTAAAATAATTGAAAATTTTAAAGAATAGATTTTGATTATAGAACATCTAATAGTTGAAGAAAAATCAAGAAGCCAACTAACCTCATCCTCTACGTAATGCCGTCTGTATGCGTACATCAGTAACACGATGGAAACTTTATGACAATTGGATATTGTGTTGGCTTCCTGATATTTTTACGCACTTTTAGTAAGATAAAAGAATGATCTTCATGTATTGATAATATGATGACAGAGCCACCTAAACCAAAAGAAGGGGATGAAATCTGTCCCATGTGTAGAAGACCAAAAAGTAAACATTCTCCTGAAGAATTACTTACATGTTCTCGTAAGATGGTAGAATTTAAGAAAAATACTACAGGTGGAGCTGGAATTGAATGAATATTTGCAAACTGTTAATGGGGAATAGGAATTATAGAGCAATTATTAAAGTCAATTATCGGACATGAAATCAAATCTAATTTCAAAGAGTGAAACATCAGAACTCCTAAAAATAATTTCAGAGAGGTGGGAAGTAGTGTGTCCTAAAATAAAAAATCTCAAAATTCATCAAATTTCTGACGAGGTGCAAATCATTACAGGAAAGGGAATAAAGATATTAAAAATTAAAAATGATTATTTGCCATTTTTGTCAGAAACTGAGACTTTAGAAAAATTTCCAAATGTGATGGTGGATATGGGAGCTGTCAAATTCATGTGTAAAGGAGCAAATGTTATGAGGCCTGGAATTAAAAAGTTTACAGAATTTGAAAAAGATAATCTTGTTTGTGTCATAGAAGAATCTCAGCATAAATTTTTAGCAGTTGGAAAGGCAATGATTTCTAGTTCAGAGTTAAAAAATATGGAAAAAGGAGAGGTGATAAAAAATTTGCATTATATTTCAGATAAATTTTGGGAAGTTGGAAAAACAATTTCCGACTAAGATTTCAATTTTATTTTATGTACAAATTCTTGTAGGTTTTTGATATGTGTACCTTCCCAATAGATTTGATCACATTTATAACATTTCCAAAATTTGTCATGATATTCTAAAACTCCCTGTGGAACTTTATTTTCAATTTCAAATTTGTTAATTTCAAATGTTTGAGAATTACATTTTGTACATCTTGCAGAATCTCCAGAAATTTTATCAAATTGCAAATGAGTAATTTCAAGAATTTCTAGGAATTGTTCAATTTCATTTTCTTTAGTAATGTAAACTGATAAAATTTTATTCTTTTTTGCTCTATTGATTAAATTACGATCTCTAGAAATTATTGTTCTGTTTTCATTTTTTGCTTGTTCAATTAATTTGGAATCATCAATATCAGAGAAATACTCTGAGTCAAAGCCAAACAGTCGTAATTTTTTGGCAATATTGCCAAACATTGCATCAACTAAAAATAACATTGCTTTTGAGATTATAGACTTGCACTTATTAGATTTTTTCTGTGAATTCTTCAGTGCCATCTTTAGTGATCAAAAGAATATCTAATCCATCACCGCTTGCAGAATCTCTTAGAATTGCTGTATGAACTGCACGTTTGGCCAAATCAATTGCTTCGTCTTTAGTCATGTTTGCTTTGAATTGAGGATCTAAGATACCTAATGCCATTTCAGCACCAGTTCCAACTGCAGCATATTCATCTGGAAGAACTGAACCTAATGGGTCAAGAGTGTACATTATTGGTTTGTCAACAACACCACCAACAATCACTTGGGTCAATAATGGAAAGTATCTTCGCTCATACATCATGTTTGACATCATTTTAGCAATAGTATTTGGAGGAACGTCCCTCTTGATTTCCATTTTTCTAATTTTTGCAAGGGCTGAAATTTGCAAGGTTAAGATTTGCATATCTGCCACGAGACCAGCACAAGTTGCGCCTACTTTAGAAGTTATAGGAAATGTTTTCTTGGTTGATTTGCTTACAAGGAAATTTCCAAATGCGATCCTTTTTTCACTGGCAAAAACCACACCACCATCAAAAGTAATTCCAACAGCAGTTGCTCCTGGCATGTACATTGACATAATTCAAATAATTTTGCAGCATAATAAAGGGCTTTCTACATAACAAGCGTAATTATGAGTAAAATAGCCACACTTAAAATTTCAGATATCTTTAGTTTTTTCCAAAGTTTTCCATAATCAAACAAATACACTTTGTTGTTTTCTTTAACAGATCAATCCTAGCAAATTCATTTGGAGAATGAATTCGTGAAAACATGTAGGTGCTACCTATCGAAATACACGGAGCTTTTAGAATAGTAATAAATGGATACATTGGACCAGTGCCAGCATTTGAAACATTAAGGATGGATTTGCCAAATGATTTGTCAGCTGCCTCTTTAACTTCGGTTACAAATGGTTCCAAAGAACTAGTTCGAGCAGCTGCTTCACCGTGAAATATTTTAATTTTAACATCACCAAATCCTTTAGATTTTAGATGTTTTTTTAATCTTAGAATTTGTTTTTTTGGGTCCATTTTAGGAACCAATCTGAAATCAATTTTGACTAGAGCTTCACTTGGAAGAACTGTTTTTGCACCATCACCAATATATCCAGATACAAATCCAGCAATATTACAAGTAACCCCACCTATCAAAGCCTTTTTTGCACCCATTCCTTTTTTGTTACCTACAAAAGATTTGATTCCAAATTCTTTCTTGAAAACATTTTCATCAAATGGTTCTTTCCTAATTAGTTCCAAGTCTTTTTTTGAGAATGGTACAACTTCTTTGTGCCAATCTTTTATGAGAATTTTTCCGTTTGGATCTCGAAGTGTCTTGATAGCTTCAATTAATCTCCATGCAGGATTTTTTATCAAAACTGCCAAACTGGAATGAGCATCAATAATTGATTCCTTTATAGATAATTCAACAAACAACAATCCTTTCATCCCTAAACCAATAATTGGTCTATTTTTTGTATCAACATATCCAAATTCCCAAATAACTCCATCACAGGAAAATTTCTTTTTGTATTTTTTTAGATACTCTTCAATATGAGCACTTCCAGTTTCTTCTTCGCCTTCAATTACAAATTTTATATTACAAGGAACATCACCTGTTGTTTTCAGATATGCTTCGACTGCTTTGATTCTTGTAATTAATTCACCTTTATCATCAGTTGCTCCTCTACCAAAGATCTTGTTTCCTTTTCTTGTTCCACTAAATGGAGGATCATTCCATAAATCAAAGGGTTCAGCTGGTTGTACATCATAATGATTGTAAAACATCAGAGTCTTGGCTGAGTTTTGTTTTGATTTTATTTCTCCATAAACAATTGGCGCAACTCCTTTTTTCAATCGTAAAATTTCAGATTTTAGTCCAGATTTTTTCAATAATTTTTTTACAAGTTTTGCACATTCCTCAATTCCTTCGTTTTTTGCAGAGACGCTTGGTTGTCTAATCAGAGTTTGTAGGTCTAAAATTAGATTATTTATGTTGGAATCTACGTGTTTTAGGGTATCCATGTAATTCACACAATTTTATCAAAAGGCTTCATCACAGTAGGGATCTCATCTAATAGATCCATAGAAGTCATATGTAACCCAAATTTCTTTTGAGCAGCTTTTCCAGCTAATCCATTGATGAATGTAGCTGCTGCCGCAGATTCCAAACTATTTCGATTTTTAGAAAGCATTCCTGCAACTAGCCCTGAAAGAACATCACCTGTTCCACCAACGGTCATGGCTGGAATTTTTTTCTCATAAAGATAAGTAGTTGAGCCATTTGATATCACATCTGTTGGGCCTTTAAGTAAAACTGTAATTCCATATCTCTTTGCATTTTTTTCTACCAATCTAATTCGTTCATTTTTTGAGTTAGAAGGAGATTCTCCAAATAATCGCTTAAATTCTCCAACGTGAGGAGTAACTACAACATTTTTGTCTGCTAAAAGAGGTAAAACTTCAGGAATTAATGCACTTGCATCCAATGATAATCTAACATCTCTATCTAAAAGTGATTTGACTAGATACAACAAGGCATTTTTTTCTTGTATTGCAAGACCCATACCAATTGTTGCGGAATGTAAGTTACGAGGTATTGCACCAACAAGTTTGTTTACAGCACCACGAGTTAATTTTTGATCAACTAAAGGGATCACTATAAGATTTGGGGAAATTGCACGTGTTGATGTTACGTTGATTTTTGGGACAGAGGTATAGACTAAATCAGTTCCACACCTAAGAGCAGCAATTGAGGATAAAATAGGAGCACCGTGATAGATGTAGCTTCCTCCAACCACAAGAACAATGCCATTATCACCTTTTCTAGAGTTAGATTTTCGTGCAGGAATGAATTTCTTAACAATGGATGTTGATAGATTCTTCCGTACCATTACAATATACTCTAAAAAATGGAGGAATAAATCTTGTTTTGAAGTTTGATAAAAAGCTAAGATGATTTTTTGGTAGTTTTTTTGGTGATTTTCTTGGTTTTAGATTTTTTAGAGGTTTTTTTTGATTTTCTGTCAAAAAACACTTTTCTTGCAAAGCAGAGATAAGTAGTATGGCCTATTCCTTGAAAAGAGTGTCTAGTTTTTCCCTCTCTAGCTTCTATTGTACGTAGAATATGTTCAGTTGATTCTATGTCAGTAAATTCATTTTCAATTAGAGCCATAGTTAGTTTTTCTAATTGATTCATAGTAGGACAAATGGCAAAAACTGAACCGCTTCCTTTTAGCATTTTGCGCACTTTAGGAATAATTGTCCAAGGATCGCCTAAGTCAATTAAGGCTACATCAATGTCTTTCAAAGGAATCTTTTTTGTAGTTTTAAGATCCAAATTATACTGTGTAACATATTTAGAAACACCTGCTCTTTTGATATTTTTTTCTGCTATTTTCATAAAATTTTCATTAACATCAAAAGTGTATACATGACCACGTGGCTTTACGATGCTAGCAATAAAAGAAGTAAGTGACCCACTTCCAGTTCCGATCTCTAAAATTTTTTGACCACTTCCAATTCCAGCTCTTGCAATAATATAACCAATATCTTTTGGATAAACAATTTGTGTGCCATGTTGAATTTTCATTACATAATCATACATTGTTGGTTTTAGAAGATAGACATACTTGTCTTTGTTTGTGTTTACTCTAGAACCGTATTCTTTTCCAATTGCATCAGAATGTTTGATTACTCCAATGTGTGTATGAAGAGATTCTTTTTTTGAAATCTTCATTAACCATTTTTTTGAATGATTAAAAAAAAACAATACAGGAGAATTTTGTTTAATTTTATCCATGGATTTTCCCTAAAAATTTTAGATAAGAATCTACTGTTTTTTAAAATTTGTATAAGAACTTCCGTAAATTAAGAATAAAATTAGAGAGGCATGAAAATCTAGAATTGTCACAAATAGTATTTTAATGCCAACAAAGTATTATTGTAAAATGGCAGAATTCAAAGTTGAAGGTTCTGGGGGATATATCATAGCTGAACTAACTGAAGAACAAGCAAAAAAAGCAGATTTAGGAGTGGGAAAATTGTTTTTGGCACCAATTGGAAAACTTGAAACAGAAAAAATGTTCAAACACTATTGTAAAAACTGTGAAACTGAATTTGACAATCCGCCAAAAATTAACTTGGAAGAAAGCACCAATGAAGAAGTGGCAGATAATTTGATACTAGTAGAAAGAGGGCAATACACTTGTGAAAAATGTAGTTCAATAATTGGAGAATATAGAGTCTTCAAAAAGAATGATGAATCAAGTGAAGTCGGAAATGCAAATCCATCTAAATAAAACTAAATCCATCATAAATTTTTCATGTCAAAAAACATTAATTGAAAACATTAAGGAAAATTAAATGAAAGAATTATCAAAAATTTCTAATGAGGAAATGGATACGATGACAGACAAGATGTCGAATTATTTCTTAAGAATGATTAAAAAAGATTTTTCTGACATTAACTTTGGGATACTAGAGAAGAGGCTGAAAACAAAATATATGCATGACGATCATTCAGTAATGGTTCTAGATGGACGAAATGGGGTACGCATAATTGTTGATCATGGAATAACAGAACAATGGTCTGAGATAAACTGCAAAACCGAAATCAAAATATTTAAAAAATGTGGCATGAAAGTTACAGATTACACCATTGCAAAACAAGTTTACAGTTATGTTATACAACCAGAAGAAGAGTTCTATAAAGAGTTAGAAAAAATACCTGACAGGGAATGGTTGAATATGACCAACATAACCAGAACAATTTCACAAGATGTACTTGGACAAATTGAGAAAACCGCTTCAAATATTGGATTAACCCTTGAAGATGTCTTACAATTGATGTCTGAAAATGCATACATAACTGAACTAAGATCTAAAAAGAAATCATAATAAAAAAGAAATAAATCACGTCACAAATCTAGATAATTTATGGCAAATTCAAAATGTGTATCATGTGGAATTAGTTTCTTTTCTCCAACTGGTTCAGACAAATGTTCCAGATGTGCAGGCAAGGAATCACCAGGACACGAAGATCATGATTCCTGTGGCTGTGGACACAGTCACTAACCTAATTTTTAGATTTTTTAAAAATTTTTAGTTAATATTGCTTCATAATTCGGCAAACTCATCACAATTTGAGGAATCAGAGAGAACACCTTGGTATAATCATTAGCATATGTACTAAAAGTTTCAAATTATAAAACGCTTTGAAAATTCTAGATTCAGATCGAGACAGTTTTTGACTCATAATCTTTGTATTGTGACTTTCCCATGAAATCTCTATGAGTTGCAAAGAAGGGTATGTTCATAATTATGCATGGTTTGAGATAATGTCAAAAAAGATGTGTATTCATTGCGGTGAAGAATCTAACTGAACCAAACGTTTATGACTTGAGACTATTCGTTTAACAGTAATTGGTTTGCACGCCAAGATGCTTTCACAGAGTTTCGGCTCGGTAGAAGTATCCCTAGAGAGATAACAATGTTATCCCTCTAGGACATTACATTCTATCAGGGGCAACTATGCCTAGAAGATCTAGTGCCTTTTCAAGAGTGATTTTAAATGAATTTACAATACAAAGACGAGAATTTTCTAATGTTTCATCACCCAATTCCAAAACCTTGACATGCTCATAAAATGAATTGAATGCAACAGCTAAATCATGGCAGTATCTTGCAATGACTTTTGGAGACAAATTATTTACAGCATCACGAACATAAATATCAAATAGACCAATTATTTTAATTAAATCAAGTTCAGATTTTTCTTTAATCAAAGAAAAATTAATGTCAATCAAAGGAGTTCGTTTAGATTTTTCTAATATTCTTGAAGCTCTAGCATGAGTATATTGTATGTATGGTGCAGTATCACCTTCCAAACTAAGAGATTTTGTTAAATCAAATACAATGATTTTATCCAAATCCTGTTTTATCATCTCATATCGTAGTGTACCAACTGAGACATTATGAGCAATTTTTTCAATCTCAGAAGGATCCATTTCAGGATTTCTCTTTTTAGTTTCCTCAATTGTTTTCTTTTTTAATAAATCATAGACAGAATCAGCATTGACGTAAAGTCCCTTTCGTCCAGACATCTGAGCTTGTTTTCCACCAGTCTCCAATCTCAAGATTTTGGCAGTTTCAGCACTTAGAGTTACGGATTCATAACTTAGATGTACATATGCATCAGAAATAGATTTGAATTTACCCATTAATGATGTGATAATTTTTTGTAATCTAGTTTGTCTGGAGTCAATTACGGTGATTACTTTTTCGCCAGTAAAGTTTTTGGCAGATTCGTTATTTGAATCTAAAGTTGTTTGCCATAAAACTCGTGAATGTGGTTGCTCTTTTTCATATTTCTGGTAATGGAAAGGATCATCAATTAGTCCTAATTTCCATGCAGCGTAAGGAATATCTTTAGCAATGTATGTTGCAGTTCCATTACTTCTAACAATTATCTTATCTTCTTCTTTTTCTGTGCCACGAATTATCCAACACCCTGCATTTTTACCTTCATTTTCAAATTCTATAAGATTCATCTCTTTAATTTTTTCAAAAATTTTACTCCATAATCCAGAACGAATTATCTGAGATTCAAAATTAAGGCAATCATAAAAAACTGACAGATTCCAACATGTTTTTAGTTGATTTGTCAAAACCCTTCGTGTGATTTTATCAGCAAGTTTTGCAGTTTCAGAATTGCCATCTTCAAGTTCTTTAAGAACATTTTTTCGGACATCTTCAAGGCTAGAATCTGACTCATATTTTTCTGTGGTTTTAACATATACATCATCACCACAATAATGATCAAATTTCTTTCCATCAGGTGGCTCTTGATCAAATCCTAAATGCGTGAATCCAACTATAATGTCAGCCACTTGAAGTCCAGAATCATCAATATAGTTTAGAACATTAACTTTGTAGTTTGCTTTTGTTAAAATTCTAGAAATAGTGTCACCAATGATAATATTTCTAATATGTCCTATGTGAAGAGCTTTGTTAGGATTTACGCTTGTATGTTCAACTACAATTGTAGTATTTTTTCCAATATCAACATCACCAAATTCATCAAGATTAGATTCAGACAAAATTAATTGGTTTAATTTTTCCCAATTAGCGAAAAAATTCAAATATCCTGAAGGATGTGCTTCAGTTTTTAAAACAAGAGTGTTAGAATAATGTTGATATTTTTCAGATAGCATTTCAGCAATGTCTTTTGGACTCTTCTTAAGTTGCTTTGAAAGTAAGAATGAAATATTTGAGCTGACATCACCAAAACCAGGTTTTGCAGGTTCAACAGAAAATTTTATGTCAGATATGGAGAGAGCATCAAGTATTTTGTTGAGGTTATTTTCAATTTCATCGATAATTGATTTGAATGCCATGTTACATCTCAGATAATTTAGGTGCTAATTTATCTAATGCTTCAAGGACACCATCACCTGCCTTTGCAGAGACTGTCATAGTTGCCTCAGATTTTACTTGTTCAGAAGCATTTCCTAAGGCAATACTTGTTTTTGCCACTTTAAACAATGGAATATCTGTTGCACTATCTCCAATAGCTATGACATCATCTCGTGAAATAGAGAATTTCTTCATGATTTCCCTGAATCCCGTACCCTTATCAATTCCAGAAGAATTGATGTGATAAGCATATTTACTATCAGATAGTTCCACAGTAAGATTTTTTTTGGAGACTATCGTTCTTGCAAGATCTAGATCAAATGTTCTTTCTAGAACAACTTCAGTCATTCTAGGAAAAACAGGTTTTTCTCGGACATTTTCAATACTACTTTTAATGACTTGAAATGCATTTTTGCATTCTTCAATATTCCCTAATAAAATATGTTCATTAGAATCAAGTGTAATACAGCCACCATTTTCACCAACACAAATTTTTGTAGTTCCACCAAACACAGATAATAAAAATCCTTCAACAGAAGAGCGGCCAGTAACAAAAATCACATTATGCCCCATGTTAGTTAGATGTCTTAATGCGGCAAGTGCATCCAAATGTATTCTTCCACCACCGTTTTCAGTAATTGTACCATCAATATCTACTGCAAATGTTCTCTTTTTCATAGAAACTGTTTTGTAAACCGAATAATATTTGCTACGCAAAAAATAGGATCATAAATAATTTAATTTTAGATCTTTTTAAGAATATTAGCCATCACTTGTTAAAAAAGTAAAGTAATACGGTTTTATTTGAAAAGAATGTTGCAGAGATGAATAATATTGGGAATTCCTGAAAAAATTAAAGCCATTCAAGATGAGATGGCAAAAACTCAGATTAACAAAGCAACAGAGCATCACATAGGTTTACTAAAAGCAAAGATTGCAAAACTGAAAAGAGAGCAAGAAGAAAACATTATTAAAAAATCGGGCATGAAATCGGACGGATTTGATGTTAGAAGAACAGGTGATGCAACTGTTGTGTTTATTGGATTGCCAAGTGTTGGAAAATCTACGTTATTGAATAAAATGACAAAAACAAAATCTACTGTTGGAGCTTTCACATTTACAACACTTACAGTAGTTCCAGGCATGATGGAATATCGAGGTGCAAAAATCCAAGTCTTAGACCTTCCTGGAATAATCAAAGGAGCATCTACAGGTAAAGGATTAGGAAAGAGAATTTTATCGGTTGCAAGAACAGCAGATCTTGTATTACTTATGTTAGATGTATTTCAGCCATATCATGAAAATGTTTTAGTTAATGAATTAGGCAATATTGGAATCAGACTCAATCAACTACCACCAAACATTACAATTGAGAAAGCATCAATGGGCGGAATTGCAGTTGCACAACAAGTAAAACTCACAAAAATCACAGAAAAACATCTCAAAGATATTTTACATCTTTATGGAATTGTTAGTGCTCGTGTTGTTATTAGAGAAGACGTCACATCAGAACAATTAGCAGATTATATTGCTGGAAATATAAGTTATTCAAAATCAATTACAATTGTAAACAAAGTAGATTTAGTTGACAAAGAATTTCTAAAAGAGTTGAAGAAGAAAATAAAATCAGAAGTAATTGAAGTATCCGCAAATTCAGACATCAACATTGAATTGCTAAAAGAGAAAATATATGAAAAATTAAAATTTATTAGAATTTACATGAGACCAAAAGGAGGGGAAACAGATTTCAAAGAACCGTTAATTGCAAGAGAAGGTGATACAGTTGAAGATATTTGTAACAAACTTCATCGAAGAATGAAAAGAGCTTTTAGGTTTGGTTTAGTTTGGGGTAAAAGTGTAAAGTTCGGAGGACAAAGAGTGGGTTTGACCCACATTTTACTAGATGAAGACGTATTAACAATAATTAAGAAACGTGGAACATAATTCAAAAAAATGTAGGATGGAACAAGAAATTGAGTATAGATGGTGCAAATATTGTATGATAAAAACAAAACAAGAACTAATTTTTCTTCCGAATATGGCAACATACAAGCGTAGAAGGAAATACAAATGCACGATTTGTGGAAAAACTTGTTGGTTACAAGGCAGAAGACCATCTGCAGAAAGTGTTTATTAAAAAATAAGATCAAAAGAAAATTTTTTGAAAAAAATACACGGTAAATTATTATCCTTTTGTGTAATTTTTTTTAGTTTAACTACTGAAAAACAATGAAAATGTCAAATTAATAATGGCTACAAAAAGAAAGGCAGCTCCAAAAAGAAAAGCTGCAACTAAACGTAAAGCAGCTCCAAAAAGAAAAGCTGCAACTAAACGTAAAGCAGCTCCAAAAAGAAAAGCTGCAACTAAACGTAAAAGACAATAATCATGTCAACAAACTAACAATAGTCATCTAGAAGACTAATTGTTTTCTCTTTTTTCTGAATTCTAAATCAGTGTTAACTAAACATCTGCCCTGGAGGGTGTGTATTTGTTTCTTTAATAGATTTTTTTTCTAGTGAGAATTTTTTGTCAGAAGGTATGATCGATAATTTAACAGCTGTGCTAATTGCATAATGAGGAGTGCCATCAGGATTTTTGTAATTTATAGATTTTCCAACTCTATCTAAATCAACTTTAACTTTTACTACAGTTCCATCTTCTAATTTGAAAGATACAAAATCATTTTCTAATCGCTTATAATCTAACATCTCAAATTCAATTTTGTTTGGTTTTTCATTCATTGTATTACCTATTCAAACTGATTAGTAAAGATAACTCATTAGTTTAATTTGTTCTTCAGTTGTAATGAGATTTTTGTTTGTCAGAATTTCTAGCAATTCTTTGAAAATTGTTTTTTGTTCAGATGACATTCCGCCTGCCATGCCTTTTTCTCCAGGGGAACCTGGAGGGCCTCGTGGACCGGGTTGACCAATTGGACCTTGTTTCCCTGAAGAGCCTTGTTCACCGGATGAGCCTGTTGGGCCTGTAGGACCACGTTCACCTTGTGGACCTTGAATTCCTTGTGGACCTTGAGGGCCTTTTTCTCCTGGCGAGCCGGTTACACCACGTTCACCTTGAGAACCTTGAGGACCTTGAGGACCTTTTTCTCCTGGCGAGCCGATTGAACCGGTTGGACCTTTTTCTCCACTTGTGCCTATCGGTCCTTTTTCTCCTTTTTCTCCTTGTGGACCTGGAACTCCTGTAAGTCCTTTAGCTCCTGCAGGGCCTTGTGGACCTTGAGGACCTTTTTCTCCTAATGTACCTTCGGGACCTTTGTTACCTTTTTCTCCAGTGGGGCCTGTCAAACCTAGTGAACCTTTGCCGCCAATAGGACCTGTTAAACCTAAAGGGCCTTTTTCTCCTAATGTACCTGGAGCTCCTTGAATTCCTTTTTCACCTTGAACACCTGTTTGACCGGTTGGGCCTTTTCCTCCAAGAACACCTGTAGGACCTGTTAATCCTTTGTCACCAATGAGACCCTGATGACCTTTTTCTCCTTTTTCTCCTGGAGAACCTCTTAATCCAGATTGTCCTTTGTCGCCTGGTGAACCTGTTGGTCCTTTTTCTCCGGATGTTCCCACGGGTCCTTTTAATCCAGTTGCACCTTTTTCTCCAATTGGGCCTGTTGAACCTTTGTCTCCTTTGTCACCAAGTGGGCCAGTAACTCCTTTGTTACCCTTATCGCCTTTATCACCAGTAATTCCTTTGTCACCAGTAATTCCTTTTTCACCAATAATTCCTTTTTCACCTGGTGTACCTTTGTCACCTGGTGTACCTTGTGGACCGTCTGGACCTTTAGTTCCAGTTGGGCCTTGTGCACCAATAGGACCAGGTGGACCTCTGTCACCAGACATACCTTGTGGACCAACAGAGCCAGCACTAGTAATGGTTTTTGTAGAACTTTGTAATTTTGGTTTTTTTGAAATTGTTTCAGTTTTAGCTTCAGATTGTAATTTTCGTGTTGTTTTTGTCAAAGGAACATCAAATACAGAATATGATGAAGAAAATAGATCAGTTACAACAATCCAAATTTTATCAAGATCATTTATAGATGAAGGAAGTGGATTTTCTGGAGAACCAATTATTTCAGAAAATATGCCGTCTTTTACTCTAAGATGAAAGTTACCATTCCACAAAGATGAGAATTGTTTTGTTCTAATCGAAGTATCTGAGGGTTTACTATCAGTTATTGTAATTTGGGATTCATAAACACCTGATTGTTTAAAAGGTGCTTGTCCATGAATTTCTATTCGTGACTGAGAAGGCATATTTGTTTTGTGTAATTTTCAAGTATTTCTGTATTTAGATCGGATGATCTTATTTCAAATGCCGTATGAACGATGTCAGGCTCATTAAGCAGAGTATTTATCTAGATAAAAAAGCAAATTGAGCTGTGAAAAAGCTTTTCGGAAAAAAATCAAAGGAAACAGTTGATTCAAAAATAGTAAAAAAAGAAGTAAAAGAGACTAGTCTAGTTAATCCAGACTATAATCGCATGAAATTATTCAAAAAAGGAATCATCAAGATGGCTGATGCACGTCTAGAAGATGCTGTTGATTTGTTTCAAGAGGCATTAAGAATTGATCCTCATAATGTAGATACTTTGATGAAGTTAGGATATGCGAGATTTCATTTAGAAGATTATAATGGATCATTAAGAGAATATGATAAAATTTTTGATATGGATATTACAAATCCAGAAGCTTGGAATCTTAAAGGACTAGTCCATTATGAACAAAAAAAATATGCCCAAGCATTACATGCAGTTGAAAAAGCAATCGAGTCCGACCCCACATACGGAATGGCTTGGTACAACAAAGCTTGTTTCTTATCATTACTAAATCAAGTACCAGAAGCATTAGAAGCGTTGAAACGTTCGATTGAGATTGACGTTAAAAATGCTAGAAGATCAATACGAGACTTTGACTTCAAAAATGTAAGAATTGAAGAAGGATTCAAGAGAATTCAGGAAGTGGTAGTTTTAGAATCAGTCAGACAAGGTTATCACACAATTGGTGCAATTGTCTGGACAACATATCTTGATAGAGTTGATGCTGAAAAGGGATTAATGAAATTAATGGAAAAAGGACTTTTAGTAAAAAATGAAAAACGTGATGGTCTAAGTAAAATTCCAATTTGGGATCTTGCGCCTAATGTTGCAGAAAAATTGGGTAAAGTGAAAAGAGGACGGTTAGGAATCTCAACAAAAACATTATCAAAACCAGTAAAGAATTTAAAAGAACTAAGTCTTGCTATTCAAACTGTAAAAGAAGCAATTGAAGAAAAAGATGTGAAGAAAACCATAGATGCGTTTGAGGAATTCACAGACACGGCAAAATCAGGTGAGTATATGATTGAAAACTCCTTAGAGGAACACAGAGAAATAAGATTATGGAAGATTAGATTAAAAGAGAGAGGAGAAGACTATCTAGTGAATAACAAAGAAAAGATGTTAGTATTGTTTGATAATTTAGAAGTTGCAGTTACTAAAACACTCAGATATGAGATTTCTTAATTATTCTGCAGATAAATCCCAGTAGCTAGCATCCTCTTGTTTTTCGGTTGGCTTTTGGAGATTTTTCCATTCCTTGAAAGAACGAACATATAATTTTGCATTAGGTAAACCTGCAGATTTTAATGCATAATATGCTAATCCAGAAAGAGTACCCACACTGCCACAATAGGTAATTATTTCTAAATTTCCAGTAATGCCTCGATTTTCAAGCAATCGTTTCATGTCGTCTTTTGGACGTAAAATTTTATCTTTAGTAGCAAGTGTTCGATAGGGAAGGCTAATTGCTCCCGGAATATGTTGTTCAAGAAAATTCAGACGCTCTCTATTGTCAATCAAGATAACATCATTTCGCTCTTTTGCACTTTCCAAATAATCAGCGGTTGCCAGAATATTTGGTTGTAAATTCAGAGTGTGTTCTTTATGTTGTATTTCAGGAATCTTTGAATCGCTTTCCAACTCAAGGGATTTCCAATTACTATAAGTGGTTTCAAGCAAAGTGACATCTGAATGTCCTAGATATTCAAAGGTCCAAGCTACTCTTGATGCAAGAGCACCAAAAGTATCATCATAAACGACAACTGGTGTTTCGTTATCAATTCCCATAGTGTTCATAAGTTTCAAAACGCTTTCTGGGCTATCGTCAGACAAAAGATTTGCCAATGGTAAATTTACAGCAGTAGGAATATGATCTTGTTTGTAATCATCTTCTCTCCTTACATCAATTACTCGAACACTTTTGTCTCTTATTTCTGAACGCAAAGAATCAATATCCGTTGTTATTTTTCCAGAATCTGTCAAGCAGCGCATTCACCCTTTCCAGTTTTTGTGTGATAACTAGTATCATCACCATAATCAAGATAAAAATCAGGATCCTCTTCTTTTGTCGGAGGAATTGTTAGTGGCTCTAAAACTTTCTTGATATCATTAATGGATTTTATCTTAGAGTCTTCATTGTTATTTACAACTCTATGAATCCAAGATTGAAGAGTGTCGTCGGATTTCTTATTTTGTTTGAATAGTTCAATGATTTTTAGAATTACTGGAATTACTCTTTTTGCAGGAACTCTAAGACATGTTTGACCCAGCATTGTATCGCCATCAGAGCGTCCACCCAAAGACATTTGATAATTTGCATACATATCTTTTCCAACATGTCCTCCGCCTCCAAAGAAACCAATAGTTGCAATTCCATGTTGTCCACAAGAGTTTGGACAGCCACTTATCTTAATAGAAGAATCACTCAGATCATCATCTTCATCAAATTTTAATTCAAGTAATTTTCGTTGAATTTCTTTTGCCAGTCTATGTGAATTTGTTAGTGCAAGATTACAAGAAGTTGTTCCTGAACAGCCAATTGGAGCAGTCATTGTTAATGCACCAGATTTTGCAAGTCCAACCTCCAGAAGATTAGAATACAAACGAGGTAAATCATCTTCAGAGACATAACGTAATGCTACATTTTGTACAAAGCCAAATCTTGCTTTACCCTCAGAAGAGAAGTCACGAATAAGATCTGCCAATGCATTAAGTTGATTTGCAGTAATATCACCTGCTTCAAGAGTAATAAAGATAGAGCGATAACCAGATTGTTTTTGTTTAACGGTATTTGTTTTGAGCCATCTTGCATAACCGTCAGGTATAGAACTCCCACTTTCATCACTAATTCTAATTGGTCGTTTGATTTCATTGGGGGTATGATCAACTTCTAGTTGAGTAATTACTGATTGAGTAGCTCTTACAATTGCCCTTTCTTTTAGAACTAGATTTTGAAATTTCTCCCATCCCATATCATTTACAAGATAACGCATTCTATTTCTTGCCATATTTTTTCTATCGCCAAGTCTATCAAAGATTCTCAATACTGCCATTGAAGTGTAAACTAAATCTTCTTCAGGAGTAAACTCTTCTAATTGATATCCAACAAACGATTTATTTCCCAATCCACCTCCAAGGAAGATTTTGAAACCTCTTTGAGTAGTTCCATCAACTTCTTGAGTATGAGGGATTAATCCAACATCAACCATTCGTACCATTCCGTGTTTCTCACAACAAGTAAAATTAAATTTGAATTTACGTGGAAGATTTTGAACCATAGGATTTCTCAAAAAGAATCTTGCTGTTGCAAGTGCATATGGAGTTGAATCAAATTTTTCGTCAGGGCAAACACCTGACAAAGGACTACACATAATATTTCTTATTGTGTTTCCACATGCTTCTCTTGATGTTAGACCAACTTCAGTAAGTCCTCTAAATATTTCTGAAACATCTTCAAGAACTACCCAGTGCAGTTGAATGTTTTCTCTTGTTGAAAAGTGGGCACTGCCTATTGAAAACTGTTCACTTAGTTGAGATATTTTTTCAAGTTGACGTGGATAAATTTCGCCCGCTGGAATTTTAATTCTGACCATTGCATAATCCCCAGTCATTCTGGTACCATATGCCCCATGTTGAAGTCTAAATCGTCTAAAACTGTCTGCATCATATTTTCCCTGACGGAATAGTTTTACCGTCTTTGCAAAATTATCTGCCTCTTCTACTCTTGACCAATTAATTTTGGGTTTTATAGAGTCAGATCTAGATTGTTTTAGATTAGATATTGTCAATACAAAGAAATTTCTCTGAATTTAGTTATAAATTTATGATATATGGAGATTTTAGGAGAAAAATTTTCAGTAAAGTGCATAATTTTCCTGTTTTATACTTCTTTGCTGTTGTCAAATAGATTAAAATCATTAGTATTACCTAATTTTTTTAAAAAAATTTTGAGAACCTATTAATGGGTTCGGAGAATGATTATTTCATGCAAGAACCAACGATTGCAGAAAAATCAACAAAAATATTTACCGATGTACGTGAAGTTGACATTACACGGGCAATTGTAAATGAATTTCATGAAGTTTTAATTGATAGAGCAGATTCGGATGTAATAATTATTGGTGCAGGTCCTGCAGGATTAACAGCAAGCAGAGAGCTTTCAAACATGGGTTTCAAAGTTCTTGTCATTGAAC
This sequence comes from Nitrososphaerota archaeon, assembly GCA_022573895.1. Taxonomy (GTDB): domain Archaea; phylum Thermoproteota; class Nitrososphaeria; order Nitrososphaerales; family Nitrosopumilaceae; genus Nitrosopumilus. Next base: position 1,974 of record JACZTB010000033.1, on the reverse strand, counting down.
AGAACAACTATCTCGGAGGAGGTTATTGGTTAGGAGGATATATGATGAATCCTGTTACAGTAAGAGAACCTGCACAAAAATTTTGGGATGAGTTGGGAATTCCATACAAAAAAGTTTCAGAGGGCTTGTATCTAACACCAGGACCACATGCCGTATCAAAGTTAATTGCAGCAGCATGTGATGCAGGAGTAAAATTCCTCAATCTTACAAAGTTTGATGATTTAATTATGAAAAATGGTAGAGTGGTAGGAATTGTTGTCAATTGGATGCCAGTTTCAGCATTACCACGTAACATAACATGTGTTGATCCAATTGCTTTGGAAGCAAAAGTTATCATTGATGCATCAGGTCACGATTCTGTAGCAGTAAAAAGACTTGTAGATAGAGGACTAGTAGAATGGAAAGGAATGAATCCAATGTATGTAAATGAAGGTGAAGAACATGTTGTTCACAAAACAGGTGAAGTATTTCCAGGACTCATTGCAGCAGGCATGTCAGTTACTGAAACACATGGATTGGCAAGAATGGGTCCAACATTTGGTTCAATGCTCTTCTCAGGAAAAAAAGCAGCTGAGATTACAGCAACAATAATCAAAGAGTTAGAAAGATGATCCTTTAGTTTTCTAAAGAGTTAGGTTTTCTTTAATACCGGTATTGTGCCTATTAATCATAAAATGATTGATAGGGAAAAAATTAATGATTTAGGATATCTAAATGTGTATAGAAACAGAGAAGGGTTTCTAACAAACAAGTTCAACAAGTCAAAATCAACTAGTACAGTTGATTTTTGTAATAATGCATTACTTAGTTTTGATAGATTTGTGTTTTCAAAATTTGGCAAGGATTCAACAGAGCAGGTAATCAATGAGATAAAGAAACTGCCAGAATCAAGACATGAATCAATAATGATAGATATGTTTCAAAAATACCTGCACTGGAAACATGAGGATTCAAAGGCAAGTACAGCAATAGCATACTATCAAACAACAGTAGAATATTTTTCCTATCATCAATTAAGAATAAACCAGTACAACCAAAGACGAGACATTACACTTCCAAAGGATCCAAAAAATATGAAACATGCTCTCACAATCTCAGAGATTAGAAAATTAGTTGATTATAGCAAACCAGAAAGAAAGGCACTCTATACAGTATTGGTCAGTTCTGGAATGAGGATAGGTGAAACACTGGGATTAAGGAAACGAGATTTTGATTTTTCACAGGATAGAATATGCATAACTATTCCAGGAAAGTTGACAAAGATGAAGATGCAACGTCAGACATACATATCAAAAGAGGCAGAGCATTACCTGGCACCAATTATAAAAAGAATGAGTCAGGATGAACTAGTTTTTAGTTTAAATAAAAATAATAAAAAAGCAGTAGACAATGAAGTTTTGAATTTTTGGTATTTGAGAAAAAAAGCAGAACTAGATATGAAGTATGATGATTCGAAATATCACAAGATATCTCTGCATTCATTTAGGTCATTTTTTGAAACACAGGCATCTAACACTCATGGTCTAGAGTATGCACATGCATTAATTGGTCACAGTGGATATCTTGAGCAATATTACAGATTGAGTGAAGAAGAACGATTGGAAAAATACATTGAACTAGAACCGAAATTAACAATAGGGGAAGATTTTAGAAACGGGATAAAAATTCAAAAATTGGAAATCGATAAATCAGAATTAGAAAAAATAAGAAAACAAATGCATGATGAGAGAATTTTAACTTTAAAAATGATTGGAGAAGCCATGAAAGATCCTAAAAAATTCCAAGAAAAATTGGAAAAACTAAGCTCAGTGTAAACGAGTTTATCGACAAAGAGTAAAAATAGAATCCCCCCTTTTCATTCCTAAAAAATCCCTCTAATGCACGTTATAATCGAGATTAGTATTCGTTGGAATTTTGTTAAATGACTAAATGATAATGGAATAGATTTCTTTTATTTTTCTTCCGTCTTTGGTT
>JACZTB010000062.1 GCA_022573895.1 Nitrososphaerota archaeon | reverse complement strand
GGGGGGATACCATTTTTAGAGATTATCTGTAATCTGTTTTGTAAATTCCAAAAACTTGTCAAATTAGTGCAAAATCTTTGCCTCGTCACTTCCGTATGTGCTGAGCAGTGTAAAAATATCCTAAGGGCATATCTTTAGCAAATCTTTTGCCAAGGGGTTTAGTTTAGGGCATGGTGTAATTTTTCCAAATGATGTGGATGAGGGCATTAGTGCAAAATCTCGTTCCCTAACTATATCCCCAGCATTACACGTCTGGTTTAATACCCTGCACGTTCTTTTATATATAAAATGTCAAAACAGCAAATTTCTAGATCAGAGCAGAACTCGATTAAATTATACAATTATCATAGAATTATTTTTAGAACATTTGCATTAATGCAAAAAGACCTAAGTGAAAAGAATGTTCTGCTAATCAAAAAGTTTGACAGAATTTTGGTAAACGAATCACTATCAGAAGCAAGATGATTTTCAATGCGATACATGTAAAACAAAAATAGAGTATTGGCCAGTCAGCCTAGTAGATTTGAATATACAGGGATTTGAACCAATCAGATAATGCTCCTCGAGGGAAAAGTGTCAAACTAATTTCAAACCTAGAAGGACGATTTATCAGATCACATAGACACTCCAACTAGAGTTAGGTATGACTCTACGGGGATTCACTTACCATTTTGGGGATAAAAATGGACGCAGTTAGACACAATTAACAATTTATTGTGAAATTTGTAATTTTGTATTTTATTCTTCTTCTATCTCTTTGGATTCATCCATACTGTCGTTTCTTCTAGATGGTCTAATTGGAACATAAATGATTGTCATTTGATCTTGTTAAAAATTAAGATTTTTTAGTATTTGAATATTATGAATGAATGTTCTGTATTTACTGTTTTATGTAATAAGTGGTTGCATGACAATTTACTTTATTGAGATTTTTTATGTGTTCCAAGTGTACAGTGAATGCAAATATCATAAAATACATTTGATATTGTTTTAGTGCAGCCACATTTGCATGAACATTTCTTTTGCTGCAAGATTCTAATCAAAAGATATTGATGAATCACCAAAATGAATCTTGGGATTTTGGTGTTGGTGGAATAGAAAGCCCAAGATTACTCATCGTTTTCTTCATCATCGTCATCATTTTCTTCATCATCGTCATCATTTTCATCGATTTTAGATTCGTCAATTTCAGAATCATCACGAACAGATTCCATTTTCTCCACTCTCCAGATTTTGTTTTTTTTCATGATAATTTACATCATATGAGATGACAGTTTATTAGGTTCATTTTTTACACAAGAAACAAAATGATTTATCAGATCTGTAATAGTAATAATTCCAACTACTTGTTCATCGTCAACAACTAGTAGTTTTCTAATTTTTCTTGAGTTCATCAAATCAGCAGCATTCCCGAAATGGGAATCTGATGTTATAGTAATCAATGGAGAAGACATTACTCTCCTAACAGGGGTATCAATTGGATAGGCATGTGCAGTAATTTTTATTGGCGAATCTAGATCAAACCACTAAAAAAGATCCTAAAACCACGGATTCATGGAAGGAATATTCTGCAGCATTAGTTAGGTGGAAATTATCTTCTCTTCAAATAGCTTGACATTATCTTCTCTGCCATCTCTGTTACTTCTATATCGTTTCTTGCAGCAAGACTACGTAGTTTTCTTGCAACCCCTTTGTTTAGTTCAATTGTAACTTTTTGCTGTAATAATCCTGTCTTTGCCTTTTTGAGTAGTTTGGGATGAGATGACTTTGGGCTCCTTGCCAGAGTACGTAGATACTGTTTGCGAAGTTTTTGATCAAGTGGAATTATTTTTTCTGCAATTCGTACTGCCTTTGAAATATTTGGAATGATTTGATATAGTCGGGTAGCATCATCTCGTGAGAGTTCTTTTGGAACATACTGCTTTAATCTGTCAGGTACTGCTGCAAACCCAAGATATTTTTTAAGTGTTTGAGAAGATATCCCAAGGGATTGAGATGCCTTACTTTTTCCAACTGATTCAGTCAAAAACACACATGCTGCTGTCATATCCTTTACGTTCAACTTGTTTCTGTGTAGGTTCTCAACTACTGATGCTGCCTTTGCGTCCTCCAAATCATATCTTGTGCTCTGAGTAAGTAATAGTACGGGAATTTTCTTTGCCCCCAATCTTTTCAGTGCTGCAAGTCTTCTCTGGCCAGACAGTAACAAATACGAGTTTTTTGATTCCTTTTGGACCATTGGTGGGTTTTGCAGTCCTTCGTTTTTGATGGATTTTGCTAGTTCTGCAATGCCTTCTCTGTCTAGTTTTCTTGCTTGTGCATCCTTCCATATTTTGATCTGTTTAATTGAAATTTCTCGTAATCGATAAATGATAGGAGATTGGTAGTGCTTTGCCATTACTCACAGATGGATTAATTTTTGTTAAAAGAGTCTAGTGATGAATTATTGACAAAAAAAGAAAAAAGTTTGAAAAATAATTTCCTAAAACTCTATCACAGAACCTGCTGAAATTGTATATTTTTGGGTCTGCTCTTCTCCATGTACATCATACCAAGAGATGTTAAGAATTACCTTGTTTCTAAGGGCTGACTCTACTGTGATGCAACTTGCTTGTTTTATTCTGTCTTGAATTGGTTTTTCTTGTATTTTTTGTTGTAATGATTTCTCCATACGGTTTGATGAAAATTAATGATTTAGCATCAGTAGTGAAAATTAATTTTTGATCGCTTGATATCTTTTGACAAAATAACAATTGCCACTCTTATCTAGTTCTGATCGGAAAATAATTTTATGGTGAAATTTTTCATCTCAAACGAGTTTTATATCAACTTGCAGTATTTTTAGTCATCAAATACAATATCACAAACTAATGGCTGGCAAAAAATCTAAAAGAAAGGCTTGAAAAAGAAAGACTGCAAAGAGAAGAAAACCAGTAGGCAAGGCGTGTCGCAATGCCAACATGACAGTTACTAGGCGAAAGCGTGACCACAAAAAGGCACTTGCCAAAATAAAGTCCCTTAAAAAGGCAGTTCGTCTTGCAGAAAAATCAGCTACAAAGAAAAAGAATGAAGTTCTAAAGGCGCAAAAAAGAGCCAAAATAATTTGCAGTGGAAGGTAACACCACTGCTTTTTTCTTTATTCAGAATACGGCACTAATAATATTTTAAATCCCAGCATTTTTTGTGATATCTCTTTCTACCCTGCCTTGGATTTGACGTAGTGTGAATAGTGTCTTTTATGGCAAATGATTTTCCACATTTCTCGCATTTGGCATTCTTGAATCTCTTTAGTTGTGAGTGATTCTCTATCTTGATATCATGGTTTGCCATCAGTATACCAATGGACCAGATTCAGTAGTATAACTTTGACGTTAAATCAAACTGCTCATTAATAATCATGGATGAATCCATACCTTTTGAGGTAAAATATCAAAACAAGACTGGAATATTGAGTGTATCTCAAGATAATGTAGAATGCAAAATTGGCAACAATGTAGTATTCTCAATTACTACAAAATCAATTAGAATAGTTGACATTACAAAAAGACAAATCGTTCATTGAGGTTAAATACAAAATTTGTGTAGTTATTTCATGATGAATGCATGGAAATGTTACCGCTGTGACCTATCTTTTACTGAAGAGTCTCATGCAGAAATGCATCATCAAATTACAAAACATATCCCCAGACCGATTGAGTTAGTTCGGGCCTAAAACTGTCCAAACTCATTTTAATATGTACAAATCCTAATGGATTCAAATCCTAATGGCTACAGTGGTGTGAACCTGTATGGACTCGCTACGACAGTCTAGTTTTCATTTTCTTTCCCACCCACGCTCTACAAGTTTTTCTACACTTTCATCCTTAACACATGCCACACCACTTTGATTAGGTTTGAAAATCAAATCTAAATCATCATTACATTTTATGTCCTCAAATGCAACATCATTTTCTAATTGAAATTTTGGCGGGGCATAATATGTAAAGTATCCATTTGTGGGTGTTGTTACCTCTTCGATTGTTTACGAGCAGAATCCATTATTAAACAACCTACAAGTAAACAGCACCTCGAAAAATGTCTTATAAGTCATATATTATAAAACATATTTTTTCTTTTTTTGGAAAAATGGATCAGCTACCAGCTACTTTTGACAAATTTTTCATGCGTGGATATTACTTCAAAGTAGACTGGTTGATAGCTGATAGAGCAGATTTAGCTGAGCTGGTAGCTGTTTTTCATTTTAATCATTTTTCATTTAAAACGAGGCTAATACAGGGTTAAATGAACTAGAATCAGCACATCTAGATCAGCTCTAGTAGAGCAGATACATCTAGATCAGCTAGTCTAGAGAGCAGATACATCTAGATCAGCTAGTCTAGAGAGCAGATACATCTAGATCAGCTAGTTTAGTAGAGTCTGTATTTCCAAAGTAATCTGACAAATGGGGGGCGGGGGTTCTAACCAATAATGTGAAACTCTGAGGGTGTGCAATTATTTGCTGTAAAATATTTTCAAACAAATCTCTCAAGGAGCATTCTCACTTTGGTTCAAATCTCTAAACCCATTTGCGGTGTTGAACTTTTAGTTTGATGCCCTCATTTTTAATAAAATAATTGAATGTCAGAGTATTAAACCAATTCATAAAATCCCTATGAGAGATTTTTTTACAAAAGAGATTATAGATAGTCAGTAAAAAGGCAATGCCCCCCTTTCCTTCGTAAAAAGTTGGTAATGACTAGAACTATAACGTGAGTTTGTTTGTTGGAAATTGTATTTTAGTAATGATGGAAGTAATGACGTTTGTTGCAACAAGTAAGACTGAAGGTTTTGAAAAAAGATACGCCCATAACGGCTATACTGCGACATGTTGAGATACTAAGGCACTTTCAGTCTTGCAAATTTTTAATTCAAAGTAAAATGTGAAATAGATATGAATGGTTCGATAGGTATAACGGT
>JACZTB010000032.1 GCA_022573895.1 Nitrososphaerota archaeon | reverse complement strand
GAAGTAGATTGTTGTATGAGGATACTATCGAAGCTTACATTGTTGTTGATGGAGTTTGGAGAGTAGAATCGATGCTAGGGGCGTCTTACATCTACTATCCAATCGGTACAGCAAGACATCTAACCTGTACTAACTGTTAGATTCTAAACTCATCCTAGAATTAAATTTCTTAATTATTGTAAAGATAATCAAAAAAAATTAAACAGATTTTTCATTTTGGCACCATCATGTTTATTGTTAATTTTGCACTAACTGTTTCATGGCAGAAGCAGGAATAGCAGCATTTGGTGCAGCCGCAGGAGTTGCAATCTCAATGGCAATAGTTTTGTTTGCGCTGCGTGGAAAAGGACACCCTGAACCAGTTGAAGAACCAGTTGAAAAACCAGTTGAAAAACCAGTTGAAAAACCAGTTGAAAAACCAGTTGAAAAACCAGTTGAAAAACCAGTTGAAAAACCAGTTGAAAAACCAGTTGAGTGAGGTATTCAGATGGAACTCCAAGAATGTAGTTTCATTCCCTAGCATTAAATGTGGGAATAAGCGTTAGATTCTAAACTCTTCTTTGTGTGTAAGTAGGTTTCTTTAATCTAAGTTCTTTCTTAGTATTATTTCTGTGAAAACGATTGAATCCTGCATTTTTGTTTGATTTATAGACACCAATTGTCATTTTTACCATGTTTTAACACGGCTTTTTTACGGCTAATTGCTTTTTGATTAGTTTACGTTGTTTACTTTCCAATACGCTTAAGTCCATAACCTAAACGAATGAGACATGTACAAATCACTAATGGATTATAACATTGAACGATCTTCTTCTGCGGACATAAAAAATATCAAATGGACACAGAGAAACCCAAAAGATACTGAGAAATCAAAAAAGAAAAATGCCAATAAGAGACATCAAAATTCTTCTGTAACAAATATCAATTATACGCAAAAGACAAAAAAAGCCAAACCATCTGTTGAAAAAGTTTTCAAAGTTAAAGAGATCGTTGCTACTGAGAAATCAAAAAAGAAAAATGCCAATAAGAGACATCAAAACTTTTCTGCGTCTAACTGTAAAATTAAGCAAGGGTTTACTAGAAAAGGAAGGTAGATTCTACGACTCTTCTATGTGTGTAGGTAGGTTTTCTTTAAGCTATATTCTTGAGCATTTTGAGAAATGCCAACTTTTAACAAAAAATCTTTAATTTCTATATAATTGAAATTTCTTTTTACAATTACGACAAAATTTTTGCTTAGTTTTCTTACTTTCAGTGCCTAAAACTGAACCACATCTATCGCATTTTTCTTTAATCATTATTTTTTAATTTCTAGTAGAATGTTTTCATCATGCTATTTAATTTGTTTTAAAACATACACAAGGTTACACTCCTGTGCGGACTCGGATCAGTCCTTATGTTTATGCAAATCCTTTGAATCCTTCATTTTTGCATGTACTTTCATAATGATAACACAACGCCAAATAAACCAAAATGAATTAAAGCTAAAATTTCAATCATTCTGAAATACCATGATTTTTCTCCTTTTTCCCTAAATTATACTCAAGGTTACGTATCTGTGCGGACTCACGGATCAAAGAATGAGATTTATTCACAAAGTAGGTTTTCTTTGAGCTAAGTTCTTGCGGATAATTCAAAAAAACTGGCAAATTTATGCCTAAACTAGAGATGAAACTCCTCCAATGTTTTAATTCTAGATCGAATAATTTCTTTTGATATCTGATGCGTGGTCTTTGTCATAGTTGCTTTACTTCAAGCGTTGAACTGGTAATATTAAAAGGAGAAATTCTTTGCCAGAACTGCTTTGATAAAAACAATGCAAAAAACTAAATCTGCTATTATAGGAATAAAAAGAAATGAAATTAGCAATTTTTTCTCACTGTGCAATGGATACAATTACAATTAATAATTATAATTATGAACAAATTGGAGGTCCTGCTTGTTATTGTGGAATTACAGCGAGACAGTTTAAATTTGATGTAGACTTGATAACTAAATTTGGTTCTGATTTTCCGAAACAATATCTTTCTGAACATAAAATAAATTTCGTAAATTCTGAATCAGAAAAAAGTACTACCAAATTTACTATTTCAATTAATGGTTCAGACAGAACTCTTAAACTTGAAAATGAATGTGAATCAATAGATTATTCTAGTGTTGATGCTGATGGGCATATTGTGAATCCAATTTATCATGAAATTTCTGATGATACTTTTAGAAAAATCAAGAGTGATTCAAATTTTCTTTTTGTTGATCCTCAGGGTTTTTTGAGGCAAAAAGATTCTCAAAATTATATTGTCTTGAAAAATACTAATCTTGATTTATCAAACGTAAATGCAATAAAAGTTAATCCTGAAGAAGCCCAACAAATTGTTAACGGATCTCATGATGAAATGATGTTGGCATTACAAAAAAAAGGAATAGAATACGTATTACTGACAAATAAAACTGATGTGTCTCTTTTGGTAAAAGACAAAATCTATTCTATTATCTTGCCAAATAAACAAATTCATGATACGACTGGAATTGGCGATATTTTTTGTTCAGCATTTTGTTGTACCATGCTTAAAGAAAAGGATTTTTTGTGGGCACTTTGCTTTGCGGGCGGTGCTGTTCAGGCTGCACTTGATTCAAAAAGTGTGGGTTTGCAAAAAATTCCAAGAAAGGGAATCATTCAGACAAATGCATCTTATTTTTATAATCTGCTAAAATTTAGGGACTTGTAGTTCATTTTGAACACAAATTTCTTTAACATCCCTTCTGCGGTTAACAAATTACAACATGATTGGAATAGGATTTGCATTAACAATGTTAATTGTATGTTCAATTATTGATGTTCGGAAAAGAGAAATTCACGATTATTATTGGATAGGGTTCGGAAGTGTGGGATTTCTACTTTTGTTTATAGATCCAGTTCTTATTTCCAATCTACTGACAATTGGATTTGCATTAATCATAGCACCATTTGTACTATTGATGTGGAGAATAGGCTTCTTTGGAGGGGCAGATGCATTTGCATTAATAGTATTAGCAGTGATAGCACCAATGGCTACAATTAGCGAAAATGCTGTAACGCCGTTTACAACACTTTCAAATGCGGCAATACTATTTGTATTTCCACTTTTGATTAATGTTTTTAGAAATGTTGTATCCCAGATTAAAGGAGAAAATATTTTTGAAGGATTTGATGATAGTGCTGGAAAGAAGTTGGCTGCAATATTGATGGGATATAAGGCTAAAACTCCAAAATTTGGATTTGCCATAGAAAAAACAAAAAATGGAAAGAAAAAATTTGATTTGGCTATTCATCATGCAGAAAATCAAGAGTTCTGTACAAAGCCAAATACGTGGATTACTCCTGGGATTCCATATTTGTTATTAATCACAGGCGGATTTGTCATTCAATTATTGTATGGGGACATAATTCTAGGCATATTTCTAGGCATGTGATTCGGAAAAGTCAAGATTAATCTTTTCCAAGACATATTGTTTTATTACACTGAATAGTTTGTTTCTTCTGTGCAAATAGGCATTTTTGGTTCTGGAATTACAGATACTGCTGCAAAGACAATTAAAAAAATTCTAGATGAATCTGAAATTAAATCATTTACAATATCAAAATCCAAGAATAAACAAGCTGATTGTATTATTGTTTTAGGAGGAGATAAGGGAGTTAGAAATTATTTTCACAGAACCTTTGATACTCTATCTCCTGTATTGGGTATTAGTGAAGGTGAGGCAAGTGGCTTCCTAGCTCAAATCGATCTTCGAGAATTTTCCTCTTATGTTAACATATTAAAAAAACAAAACTATTCTATTGAAGAGGTTCCACGACTTGGTGTAAAAATCGATGGAAAAAATGTCTATCCAGTACTAAATGATGTTGCAATATTTTCTTCAAAGAGTGCCATATTGATGGAGTATACACTGAGCGTCAATGGAGACGAAGTTTGGCACGACAATAGCGATGGAATAATTGTATCTACTCCAATTGGATCATCTGCATATTCCATGTCTGCTGGTGGTCCTGTCTTATTTCAGGATTCAGGTGTATTTGAGATAATTTCTGTAAACTCACTTGATGTAACTAGAAGACCAATCATTGTATCTAATGATAGTACTATTGAGATTAGTGATATCTATGCAAGACTGCATTGTGAAGTTGTTCTTGATGGCTTGGATAGATACAATGTTAACAAAACTGTTGAATGCACTCAATTTTCCCCTCCTGCAAAAATTATCCGACTCAAAAAGGATTCTACTGCAATTTCTGCTCTTGCAAAAAAAGTACATCTTGCTGAAGAGTTGCTTAGCATGCCTCCAAGCTCCAAATTACTTCTAAAAACATTAGAGTATGAAGGAGCAATGACACAAAAAGATCTGGCAAACAAAACCCTACTTCCTGCTAGAACTGTTAGACTGGCACTAAGTCATCTTTTGCAAAAGGGTTATGTCAAAAAGAAAGTCTCAATCAGAGACGCAAGGCAGAAAATCTATGAAATATCAAAGATAAAATAATTATTTTTCAGACGCTGCTTTGATAAATGCTGTAAAAGATTCTTCAGGAAATCCTGGCCTACTATTGAATTCTGGATGAAATTGAACGCCTAGATAGAATTTATGTGATGGAATTTCAAGCATTTCCATCCTTTTTCCTCCATCACTTTCAGCCGAAAATATTAGTCCATTTTTTTCAAATTCAGGAATATACTTTTTGTTGATTTCATATCTGTGTCTATGGCGTCTACTGATAGTTGTTGTGTTGTAGATTTTTTGTGCATTTGTGTTCTCTTTGATTATTATTTCATTTGCACCTAATCTAAGTGAACCACCCATATCTGAAATATCCTTTTGTTCAGGAAGTAAATCTACAACAGGATTCTTTGCATCAGCTTTAATCTCAGCTGAATTTACATCTTCTAAATTCAAAACATTTCTTCCAAACGCAATTGCAGCTAACTGGAATCCAAAACATATTCCAAGATATGGAATATTTTTCTCACGTGCATAATTTGCAGTTTGAATAATTCCTTCAGAACCTCTTGTACCAAATCCACCTGGAACTAAAATTCCATCATAGTTTGACAGTATACTGTAGTCTGTTATTGATTCAGAATCTATCCAGTCAATATCTACTGATTTTCCTATTTGTGCACATGCATGTTTTAATGCATGATTTACACTCACATAACTATCTACTAGTGTGACATATTTTCCAATCATTGCAATCTTCACTTTTTGGTCTTCGTGGTTAATCATATTCTGTGCAATCTCATTCCATTTATCCCAATTTGCTGAAGCATTTACCATTCCAACCTTTCCAAACTTTGTAAATATCGAATCCATAATTCCTTGATCATAAAGTATCTGTGGCACTTCAAAGATTGATTTTGTATCGTGGCATGATAAAACATCTTTTATTGCTACATTTGTAAACATTGCAATTTTTTTCTTTGTTTTTTCTTCTAACGGCAATGTACATCTGACTGCCAAAAAGTCTGGCTGAATTCCTATCCTTCTTAATTCTTGAACACTGTGTTGTGTTGGTTTTGTTTTTTGTTCTCCTACTACATCAAGTGACGGAACTAATGTTACATGGACAAAGATTACACCTTGTGGTCCCTCTTCCACTCTCATCTGCCTTAGTGCCTCTAAAAATGGCAATGATTCAATATCTCCAACTGTTCCACCACATTCTACTATCAAAAAGTCTAGTTTTTCATCCTCGGCAATATCTCTAATCCTTTTTTTGATCTCGTCAGTTATGTGTGGGATTATCTGAACACATACTCCCAAATATTCCCCCTTTCTTTCTGCTTCAATTACTGAAGAATATACCTGTGCAGTTGTAATGTTGTGGCTTTTTAGAATATCTTGGTTTAGGAATCTTTCATAATTTCCAATATCCATATCACACTCGCCTCCGTCTTCTGTTACAAAGACTTCACCATGTGCAACTGGATTCATTGTTCCTGCGTCATAGTTTAGATAAGGATCTATCTTGACACAAGAGACTTTTTGATCTGCTAATTGTAACAACTTTGCAATTGAGGATGTTGTTACGCCTTTTCCAAGGCCAGACATCACACCACCTGTGACAAAAATATACTTCGTCTGCACATTAATGAATCATGTATCTAGCTTTTGTATGTTTTGACATGACAATTCGTTGAAATAGCAGTTAGCAGGCTCTTTTGGTCACTAACTCTCGATAGTTAAGATAATAGCGATCTTTACAATCGTAACAAAATTTCTTGTTTTTTTAACGAGTTTTAGATATTTTTGGGACTATTTTTTTATTTTTCTTTGCATATAGTGTTATGAGAACCTCTAGACAGGTGGCCATAATTGAAATAGAACTTCCCGTATATCGTTATCAGAGTATATGGCCCCTTCTTTGACGCGTTTAGTTTATGCTAAAGTATAGTTTGTTTTTTAAGACTTTTTGTAAAAGATGTAATCTTTGATTCTAGTTTGTTTTGCGGAGTTTTTTCAATTAATTTCAAATATGCACTTCCAACAATTACTGCATCCGCTCCTGCATTGATGTATTTTTTTACATCATAAGGGGTTGAGATTCCAAATCCTACACCAACAGGAGTTTTTCCTTTGGTTTGTTTTTTAACATTTTTGATTGCTTTTATTGTATAATTTTTTATTCCTGTTTTGACACCTGTTGTTCCATAAACTGCAACAAGATACAAGAATCCTGTTGATACTTTGGCAATCTTTCGTATTCTTGTATTGGAAGTGTTTGGAGATATCAGAAATATTGTGTCTGTATTGCTTTTTGCTGCTTTTAGATATTCTTTTGATTCCTCAATTGACATATCAGGAAGAATGAATCCATCTATCCCTGCTTTTTTTGCTTCTGAGATAAATTCTGGATATCCTTTGTGATACAAGATGTTAGTGTACGTCATTAGCACTAGTGGAATGTCTGTTTCTTTTCTGATTTTTTTTACAATGCTAAAAAACTTGGAAATCTTGGTACCTTTTTTGAGTGATACTGTACTTGCATTCTGAATTACAGGTCCGTCAGCTATAGGATCTGAAAAAGGAAAACCTAATTCTATAATGTCTGCTCCTCCCTTTACTAGCCCTCTTACTGTTGCAATTGTGGCTTTTTCATTTGGAAATCCTACCATGATATATGATATCAAAGCCTTTTGATTTTTTGCCTTTAGTTCGGCAAACTTTTCTTTAATCTTTGACATTTCTCTTCAAATAATTTTGTACTTCTTCAACGTCTTTGTCTCCTCTTCCAGAAAGCGTTACAACTATTGATTCTGATTTCTTTCCTTTTCGTGCTACTTTGATTGCCTCGGCTATTGCATGAGCTGATTCAAGTGCCGGAATGATTCCTTCCGTTCTAGTAAGCATCAGGAATGCATCAATTACTTCTGCATCTGTAGCTGAATGATATTTTATTCGTTTTGTATCTTTATAGTACGAGTGTTCTGGTCCAACACCTGGATAGTCTAGTCCAGCTGAAATGCTATGTGTTTCTGTAATTTGTCCTTCCTTGTCTTGAAGTAGATATGTCATCATACCATGTAAGACTCCTTTAGTTCCGGCTGACAATGTTGCTGAGTGTAATTTTGATTTTAATCCTTTACCTGCTGCCTCCACTCCAATCATCTCTGCATTAGAATCAATTAACGGATAGAATGTTCCAATTGCATTTGATCCTCCTCCAACACATGCTATTAGGCTATCTGGAGTTCTGTTAATTTTTTTCATCTGTGATTTGATCTCTTTTCCAATTACACTTTGAAAATCTCTAACCATCACTGGATAAGGATGTGGACCTACAGCTGAACCCAGCAGATAATATGTTGTTTCTACGTTAGTAATCCAATCACGAATTGCTTCATTGATTGCATCTTTCAGTGTCTTTGAACCTGAATATACTGGATAAACTTTGCAACCCAGCATATCCATTCGAAACACGTTGAGCTTTTGACGAATTGTATCCTTATATCCCATGTATACTTCGGCTTTCATACCTAAAGCAGCGCATGCCATTGCAGTGGCAACACCGTGTTGTCCTGCACCTGTTTCTGCAATGATTCTTTTCTTTTTCATCTTCTTTGCAAGAAGTACTTGACCTAATGTGTTGTTGATTTTGTGCGCTCCTCCATGTAGCAAATCTTCTCGCTTGAGATAGATTTTAGCACCTCCCAGTTTTTCTGACAAATTCTTTGCATAATATAATGGAGTCGGTCTTCCTGCATAGACTTTGAGATAGTAATCTAATTCTTTTTTGAAAGTTTTATCGTCCTTGAATTTGAGATAATTCTCTTCTAACTCTTCGATAGCTGGAACTAGAGTTTCTGGAATGTATCTTCCACCAAATTCTCCAAATCTGCCGTTCTTAGGATATTTCAATATGCTTTCACCAATTTCCTCACTTGTTCTTCAATATTATCGCTTTTCATAATGCTTGAACCAACCAAGAATGCATCAGCTCCAGATTTTTTTAGATATTGAATGTCTTCAGGAGTTTTAATCCCACTCTCTGATAAGATTGTTCTTGATTTTTTATATCCCTCTAGAACTGTCTCGGTAGTTTTTAGATCAATTTCTAATGTATCCAAATTTCTGTTGTTAACTCCAATAAGATCAGCTTCAGTCTTTAACGCATTTTCAAATTCTTGTTTTGTATGAACTTCAAGGAGTATTTTTAGTTCTTTTTTGTGAGCATACTCAATGAATTCATCAATCTCTTTAAGAAATCCCTGATCAAACAATGACTGAATCAATAGTATGTAATCTGCACCCATTTTTTCTGCAGCGTCTATTTGAATATTCTCTATCATAATATCTTTCATCAACAATGGAATATCTACTGATTCTCTGACCTTCATGAAATATTCTGGTGAGCCATGAAATAGATTGGGCTGAGTAAGGATTGATAGTGCTTTTGAGCCTCCAGCAACCATCTGCCTTGCTATGCTTGTCGGGTCTGTGAGGGTTCTAATCTTTCCCAGGGATGGAGACGCAAATTTTATCTCAGTAAGTAGTGTTGGGTGAGGGTTGTTCTTGATAATTTGAATAAGGTCTTTGCTTGATTTTTGCAGATTTGCATCTATGTCATATGTTCCATCATCAATTGCTGTTTGAGAATTGGTTACCAATCTTTTTAAAATATTTTCGGCCATTACACAATCTCCTTTAATTTTGAAATGTCTCCAGTGTCTGCAACAAAGTTTTCCAAAGTCTTGAATGCTTTTCCATCTTTGATTGTGTTCATAGCTAATTCTACTCCTTCTTCAAAATTATTTGCAATGTTTGCAACAATTAATCCTCCTGCTGCATTTAATGCTGTGGTTTCAATCATTGCTTGATTTGCAGTATTATTCAGAACACTAACAAATGACTTTATCGCATCTTCTCTTGTTTCAATCTGAATGTCTTTGAGTGATGATTTGTGTAATCCTACCACTTCAGGATCAATCGCATTCATCAACACTTTGCCATTTTTCAAAATACATACACGGTTAGTTGCACTTGTAGAAAATTCATCCATTCCATCATCAGAACGTACTGTCATAATATTTTCTGCACCTTTTCTTTTTAGAATTATAGGTAATCTGTCAAGATATTCATTAGAGAATACACCGACGAGTTGATTTTTTACTCCAGCAGGATTTGATAATGGTCCTAGAAGATTAAAAGCTGTCCTTTTTCCTAATTGTTTTCTTGCTGGACTAACATGCTTCATTGTTGGGTGAAACTTTTGTGCAAACATGAAACAAATTTTATGCTTTTCTAGAATTTGTACAATTTTTGATGGTTCTTGATTTAGATCATATCCAAAATACTCAAAAATATCTGCACTTCCAGACACTCCTGAAGTGGAACGATTTCCATGTTTTGCAACTACTCCTCCAGCAGCAGCTACTACAAATGAAGCCGTAGTTGAGACATTGAAGGTTTGAAGCTTGTCACCTCCAGTCCCGCACATATCAATAATGGTTCCAGCGTTTTTAGGCTCAATTTTTAGAGATAGCTCTTGCATTTTATCCAGCATCCCAAGTAGTTCATCATCTGTCTCTCCTTTGTCTGCCAGACTGGATAGAAAATCTGCATTCTGTTGGATGTTTGTATTTCCTGAGAGAATGTCTGTCATGACATTATTCATCTCATCATAGGTAAGGTCTGTCTTCTCTTCTAATTTTTGAATTAAATTTGAAATCATTTTTCTTCTACCTGTTTTATGAAATTTGCTAGAATTTTTTTGCCTTCTTCAGTCATTATTGATTCTGGATGAAATTGTACTCCCTCAATTAGATATTCTTTATGTCTTATTGCCATTATCTCTCCATCATCAGCTGCAGTAGCAGTTACTTCTAGTACATCTGGAATTATTGTTTTATCTCCAACCAGACTGTGATATCTTGTTGCTCTAAATGGATTACTTACTCCCTTGAATAGCTCTGAATTATTATGATTAACTGGACTAGTCTTTCCATGTCTTACACATCCTGCATTTGTAACTTTACCGCCAAATGCATGAATAATTCCTTGATGTCCAAGACAGACTCCAAGAATTGGTGTAGTTGGTCCCATGTCTTTGATCACATTTGAACATATTCCAAAGTATTTCTTCTCTTCTGGAGTTCCTGGACCTGGTGAAATTATTATGGCATCATAGTTTTTCTGTTTAATCTCATCTAATGTGATTTTATCATTTCTAATAACATCTGACTCAACTCCTAATTCTCCTAGGTATTGTGCAATGTTATACACAAATGAATCATAGTTGTCAATGATTAGAAATTTCATTTAGTTGCCTCCTTTAATGCTTGAAGCATTGCACCTGCCTTGAATTCTATCTCCTTGAATTCATGTTCTGAAACAGAATCAGCAACTATTCCAGCTCCTGATTGAACAAATCCTCTCTTCCCATCAATGAAGATACTTCTGATTGCTATTGCAAAGTCACAGCATCCATTAAATGAGAAATATCCAACAGCCCCTGCATATGGTCCTCTAGCTTCAGTCTCTAATTCATCAATGATCTCCATAGCCCGAACTTTGGGAGCCCCTGAGACTGTTCCTGCTGGAAATACTGCCTTGAACGCATCAAACATGTCGTTTTCAGGCGCTAATTTACCTACTAGGTGCGTAACAATATGCTGAACATGACTAAATCGCTTTATCTGCATTAGAGATTCTGGATGGACTGTTCCATATTTGCATACTCTGCCGATATCGTTTCGTCCCAAATCAACCAACATTGTATGTTCTGCTAGTTCCTTTTCGTCATGGAGTAGTTCATCAGCTAACTGTTTGTTCTTTTCTTCATTATCTGTAATCTTTCTGGTTCCAGCAATTGGAAAAGTCTCTACCCTATCATTAGTTATACGTACTAACATTTCAGGAGATGCACCAATGATTGTTTTGGAACCTTGTTTTAAATGATACATGTATGGTGATGGATTTAATTTTCGTAATGTTTTGTATAAAGTTAGATTATCTCCATTATTCTCAAATGCAAATTTCCTAGATAAAACAACTTGGAAGATATCTCCATCATAGATTAATTTTTTTGCCTTGTTTACAATATCTGAGAATTTTTCTTTATCCATATTTGGTGTTACTTCGCTGGAATGGAAGTCACCAAATGTATCACCATTCATCTTTAGTTTATCAAATCTATTCTCATCATGATAAAAATAGAATAGTTTCTTGTGTAGATTATCATATAGAATACCATCATCATAAATTCCAAACTCCATTAATGGTTGCGGTGAGTTATGATTGTCTGGAATATCTTCAACCAATCTAATTGCATCATAGTTAACAATCCCTACTGCTCCACCAAGATATCTATAACTTTGATCATCTGATCTTCCTAAGAGTTTCTTTAGTTCTCCAAATGGGTCTATAGTTTGTATGGTTTCTGTATCTCCACCTCGAAGAATTTCTACTTTATCTGAATATCCTTTGAGAATTATCTTTGGGTCAAATCCCATAACTGATGTTTCAGCTAGTACTTCAGGACCTGTTAATGATTCAAAGAGAAATGAATGTGAATAGTTTCTTGAAATTTTATTATAAATTTGAAATTGGTTTTCAGATAAATCTAGGGGTATTACTTTTGCATGAGAGTTTCCAAATGTGTTCACCCATAGACCAAATCCTAGAGGTTTATTATTTAAATTGAACAGTAGGTTATGATCGTACCATTTTAGTCTAAAATGATTGGGTTTACAGGCATAAAATGATTACGGTAAAGTACGGTACCTTTATATCATATTTGATCGTAGTAGAATTACTATGCAGGGGGTAAATCAAGCAATTATTCAGGATATGCAGATTCTAAGATCACACAATGTCCTATCTTCAGTATCTAAAGTGGAATGCTATGTTTGTGGTAAAGGAATAGAAGATGGTCATACTATTACTGCCAAAACCTTGCCTCATGGAATAGTCCTTTTTTGTGACGTTCATTATTCATTACAATAATTGACCATAAACGCGATTATTTAGTAGATACTATATTCTAGATTGTGGTAGAACAATACAGTCTAATGATATTTCAAGAATCATTACGTTCACAAGAATCTGTAAAGATGTACACATATCTTGTTATGAAGTTCATGAAGTTTCATAATATACAAGACTTTGATAGTATTGTAAAAATTGAAAAGAAAGAACTACAAAAACTAGTTGAAACTTATGTTATTCATCGCAAAAAGAAAATCAGTCCAAACACATTACCATCAGAAGCTAATGCAATCAAAACTTTCTTAGAAGCAAATGACATTGATCTTAATTGGAGAAAAATCAAAAGACTTTATCCTGCTCCTGTTAAGCGTTCAGGGTCTTCTGCATATTCTACGGAAGATGTCAAAAAAATGTTAGATGTTTCTCCACAAATTAGAAACAAAGCAATCATTCACTTTCTTGCATCATCTGGTGTTAGAGTTGGTTCATTACCTGAATTGAAATTAAAACACATTAGAGATATGCCATTAGACTGTAAGATGATTACAGTTTATGAGGATTCAATTGAAGAATATTATACATTTCTTACACCCGAAGCTTCCAAAGCATTAGATGATTATTTAGAACAAAGAAAAAGAAACCATGAAGTTCTAAATGATGAAAGTCCTTTGTTTAGAGAACGTTATCAATTGGGAATTTCAAAACCCAAACCAATTTCCAAAAGAGCAATTCAAGGTATTTTGATTAGGGCAGTAAAAAACTCAAATGTTAGAGGGCAGAAAAAGAATGGTCGATATGCTGAACAATTGGCACATGGATTTAGGAAGAGATTTGACACTATTTTGAAGTTAAACAAGGCTGTAAATGACAATATTATTGAGAAAATGATGGGGCATAAGAGAGGACTAGATGGAACATATCTCCAACCCACAATTGAGCAAATGTTTGAAGAGTTCAAAAATGGGATTGTAGATCTTACAGTAGATAGTTCTGAGAGACTATTGGTTGAAAAAGAAGCATTAGAGAAAAACAACCCCTTACTTGAAAATCAATCCAAACAACTACGGAATTTAGAAAACGAGTTTATGAGAATGAAATTTGATCTAGCAGAATTAATACGTAAAGAAGGAAAAAATTCTAAACTAGATTCGTCATCTCTGAGTAAATACCCTGACATTGAAAAACATGTAAAATTTGATGATGATTCTGATTTTATAGTCGTTAAGGATGTTGATGATTCTGAAATCATTCTATAGACTTGACATGGTAAATTAGTAAACACCAATGACTGAAAATGAACAATTCAACTTTGTTAAACCCCGAATTTTTTCCAGAGATATTTGAGTTAAATGATGATTATATGTGTCCAAAATTTACAAAATAGTAATAATCCACTAGTAATTTCATATCTTTATGGGGTTATTTGATAAATTTAAAAAATTTGACGAGTTTGGATACGACAAAGATGGGTATGACAAAGATGGGTATAACAAAAAGGGTTACAACAAAAAGGGTTACAACAAAAATGGGTATGACTTAGATGGGTACAACAAAAAGGGTTACAACAAAAATGGGTATGATGAAGACGGGTACAATAAAGAGGAGTATAACAAAAATGGGTATAACAAAAAGGGTTACAACAAAAATGGGTATAACAAAAAGGGTTACAACAAAGATGGGTACAACAAAAATGGGTACAACAAAAAGGGTTACAACAAAAATGGGTATGATAATCATGGTTTTTATCTTGATGGAATTCATATTGATACAAGAATAAATTTTGATAAAGACGGGTACAACAAAAAGGGTTACAACAAAAATGGGTACAACAAAAAGGGTTACAACAAAAATGGGTATGACCTAGATGGGTACAACAAAAAGGGTTACAACAAAAATGGGTATGACCTAGATGGGTACAACAAAAATGGGTACAACAAAGACGGGTATAACAAAAATGGGTATGATAGAAATGGATATGATTGTAATGGGTATGATAGAAATGGATATGACAGTTATGGGTATGACTTAGATGGATATGATAGTATTGGGTATAACAAAGAGGAGTATGATAGACTTGGATATGATCACCTAGGTTACAACAAAGAGGGGTACAACAAAGATGGATACAACAAATTTAATAAAAATAAAATCGAAGTAAAAAATGATTAATCATAAAAATTGTGACCTAAAAAAGATACAAAGATAATAAAATGGATGAGATCAAAACAAATCAACTTGACATTATAATGTGGATTAACATGACTTTTTGTTCGTGAAAAGGGGGGAGTCCCTTTTTAGAGATTATCTGTAATCTGTTTGGTAAATTATCTTAAATGTAATTTAGATTCTAATCTATTAAGATTCAACTCTACGCATAAAGATCTTTATGCGTAATACTAGGCATAAAGAATAGGCATAAATAATTTTTCTAGGCATAAATAATTTTGAAATTAATTTTTAGATTTTTTATTTCTTGCTTGTTGTTTTTGTCTTCTAATTGTCACATCTGATTTTCCAAGTATTTTTCCAACTTCTATTGAGGTCATTCCTAAATTCAATAGTATATTTGCTTGTTCTGTTTTCGGTTTGTTTTCAATATATTGCAATGCTAAAATCTTTAGAATTGAATCCAACTTTTGATTAATTGATTTTAAAATGTCATCACTCATTTTTTAGAATCCTTTAACTTAGAACGTTCTTTTTTCACTACATCTATTGTTAGTTCTGTAATGTTTGCAGTATCTTCAATTGTAAATCCCAAATTTTTTAATAACGGAATTTTGTTTCTTGGTTCTTTAATTGATGAACATGCCAAAATCCCAATCACCTTATCTAATTTTAAACTAATTTCATTAAGAAGATCTAGTTCTGTTTTGGATTTTTCATTGGTTTTTTTTACTAATCTTTTCACCCTTTTCTATGTCTAATTGAAGAATAACTTATTCCAGTAAATTCACTGGCATCTTTTGAAGAATATCCTAATCTTTTCAACATTTTTAATTGATCATCTTCTGATTTGTCAAGGATCTGAATTTCTATAAGAATATCTAACTTTTTGTTAATTTCAGATAACAATTTTTCAATTGATTTACTTTCTTCATTACTCATAATGTATTGCTGATATATTACTAATTAAGTTTTATGTCGATTATTGTATTATTTACTTCCTTAATTAATATAATTAAAATAACAGGCATAAAAAACAATAAAAAATATTAAAAAAAAAAGTCATAAATACAAGAATTTTCTATATATTAATAGAATCATGCCTGAAATTAATACCATCGTATTGGAAAAAATCAATAAAAATCTTGAACTTTTAATATATTTGACACTTAGATCTAATGAAATCTCTGAAATGAATACAGGTGAGCAATTTTTCATGTTAAATCGATTAGGTTTTTCAGATAATGTCATTGCTAATTTATTTGGTAAGTCTAGAGGCTATGTGTCAAGTGAACTTGTGAAACAAAAACGAAGGAGTAACAAATGACTGAATCCAAATTAATTATAGAAAAATTAGATGTAATAATAAAACTTCTAGCTATGAATCAAATTAAAGGTAAAGAAATTGGAGAACAAATAGTATTGCTTAGTAAACTTGGAATTGCTAACAAGGATGTTGCTAATATTTTAGGAAAAAGTCAGAATACCGTAAATGTTACATTGTCACAATATAGGAGAAAGAAAAATGAGTGAGATTAAAGAATTAATCAAACAGAACAAATTCATTATTTCGCTATTGGGGAGATTGGTATTTCCAGAAGAAAAGTTAATTGCAATAATACAAAAAAATAGCAAGAAACCAAAAGAACTTCTTAAGGCATATAATTTGTGTAATGGTAAATTTACCCTTACTGAAATAGCAAAAAAATCTGGGGTTGCATCTCAAAGTTTAGGTCAAACAATTTTGAAATGGAAGAAAAATGGAATTATTTTAGTAGAAGATTCTCTGGGAAAGGGGATTGAGATTAAACCTCTGAGACTTTATGAAGTTAATGAGGTACCGGAGTAAAAATAAATGTCAAAACTTGCAAACATGTCATCTACACTTGATAATGCACGGACAATATTGGGTAAAAAAAATTCAATTGCTTGGAATGTTTTTGAACAAGTTAACGGTAAGAAAAATAGCACTCAAATTGCACAGACTCTTGGAAAACAACATAGTAATGTTTCATACAAACTTGGGCATCTTGAAGACATGGGTCTTCTTACAGTAGTTACAACAATTGGAAATACTACAATTTATCAAAAACTCCCAGAATTAAAAAAATTGAAATTTTCTTCCATAACTAGTCATGCATCCTCTTCTGGTTCATCTTCTAAATCTTCTAACAAATCCAACACTCTTCCGCAATATATGAAATTGAGCAATATAACAAATAAAGTGATTGAAATCGGGCAAACTCATGGAATTAGTAACATCAATCAAGATTGGATTGATTCTTTGGTAATTCTTAATTTTATGGAAACAGTTTGTTCTAAATTTTTGATGGATCATGGAATTTTAGAGGGTACTGTTAGACACCTCAAATGGGAAAAGAAATTTTCTGAAATGCAATCAATTTTATTTAAAGAGGCAAAGGCAGTAAATTTTTCAATTCGAACTGCATCGATTAGTTTCTTTAAAAGTTATAATGTCATGCGTAACGATCAAGATCATATTGCGCATTTACCCTCTTCAAAAATCCACAAATCTGATTTAGAGTTATTGAAAAAGAATCTGACTCTGTTAATACGAACGGTTTTTGATGAACATAAAAAATACTGCCCTTATACATAGAATCTAATTTTTACCACAATACCAACACTCAGACAATCGATTATGGGTTGCTTTCGACTCCAACCTTTACAAAATAATCGCGATTCATTGACATAATTCATTACAAGATATTTTTCCCTGAGAGATTTGAGTTAAATGATGATTATTTCAAACAAGCCAGTTGTTTTATTTGATCGTAATATCATCCAAAATATGATAAAGTTACCTAGAAACCGATGTATGTTTTTATTAGTTTATGATGGTTAGATAGTATGACAAGTAAAGAATGTATTAGATGTATCGAATGGATTCAAATCAGCCCTTACAAATTTATGTGTAACATTTGTGAGAAAATTTTCCATACCTAGACATTGTCAAAGACATGTTTAAAAAAATAATTAAAAAATTACAATTTGGTTCTTGTAAGACCCAGGTCGCTAATGACGTAAATGCTTTCAAAGAATCTGAAAAAAAGAAACCAGAGGATGTAGAAAAATAAATGACATATCATTGCAAACATTGCAGTTTTACTTGGGACGCATCAGAAGGGGATATTCAAAAATTATTCCTTCATGAAAAGACTCACAAAAAGAAGGATAACTAATGCTGACTTGGAATAAATGCTATAATGATCATCATGATCAATGTATGGGAAAAGCTGGAATGTTTGATTGTGGTTGTAAATGTTTTAAAAAAATAATTCCAAACAAGTAAGATGTTATCAGAAAAAAATAAGGACAATCTGCGAATATCCCCTAATGGTACTAACATTCCAGGAACTTACAGAAAATGTGAAGAGGATAATTGCAGTAGATTGATTCCATGTCCTCATATTCGATGTCAGGAACACCGAACAGATATGGCAATAAAGGACTGGGTTGTATCACATATTGAGCCATGACAGAAATTTCTAAAATTAAACTATCTGAAGATGATTTTGTTTTGGTTGGAATGAATTATAACTATTACATGATTCCCAGATTGGCACATACTGAAGATAATCTTGAAGGTCTAAAGCAACAAATCCTCAAGAATCAAAAAATGATTGAGGAATTACGGACAATATGGAATGAAGGAGAGCATGGCATGTTTGCAGATGATGTTGCAGGGGTAATGGAGAAATATTTTGGTAAAAGAACAGAATAGCAAACCAAGAGTTAGAAAAGATATAGGGTTCAAGACAGGAGTAATCTTGCTTAATACATGTACAAATTGTGGTAGTGAATTCAAACCAATAAACAGTATGATATATGAAACATTATGCGATTTATGCCAGAAAAAAACAAAATCTAATTGAAAAGAATAATGTGCATGATTTTTGATACAAACTGTTAATCAACGAATTAACTTCGCATTATAACGTGGATTAGTAGGACTTTTCATTCGTGAAAAGGGGGCATTCTATTTTTACTGATTGTCGATAAACTCGTTTACACTTAATATCTAAAATCAAAATAATCGCGAAAAATAGACCTTAAGCATTACAATGATTTGACCTTCAATCGTGATAATTTAACATTTGATTTGAATTAATGATTTCTGACGTAAAATGTAAATCACCATTATCATTCCAGCACTTAACACAAGAACTGCAAGTAAACCAAACTCTGGCACAATCTCAGTTGGAACTATTATCTCTAAAGCTGAAGGAATTGTAACTGTTGTTCCCAGACCAGAACCTTCTACAAGGTTAGAAAATTCTTCCATTTGTTCTGGACTGCCATGCATTGGAATAACAACATATGGATTGGTCGCTTGAGTCATTTCAAATGCAACTTGTGGTGATGCAGTTGGGGAAGGATCTCCAGCTGGAACCATTGCCACATGAACTCTTGATTCAATGTTCTTTAAATCCTCAACGAATCCAGAATCCGAGCCATGAAATATTCTATATCCATCAAACTCTATCACATAAAGCAATGGGGTTTCAGTTGGATGTTCAGCTGCAAATGCATCAACAGTAATTCCAGAGATAGTTATTTTCTCATTTGGTTCGATTTGAATGAGCTTATCATCAGGTATTTTATCAAATAACATCGATGCTGACGTTGGATCTGCTATAACATATGAACCAGTTTTGGCTTGCATTGCTATTACAGTATTAGGATCAAAATGATCTCCATGATCATGAGTTATGAAAATTGCATCTAACCTGTCCAACGAATCAACATCATCTAAGAATAAGCTTGACGGGTCTATTGCGATTACATAGTTAGTAGTTCTTAAGAGAAAGCCTGCTGAAGCATAACCCTCCAATGAACCCTTTTGATGATTTCCCAACCACATTATAGCTAGCTCACCAGGTTCAATATCATAGTTAAGGAGATTAGTTGTGGCATCTGAAATTTCTTCAGCAAAGATGGGAGTGATATTGATAATCAAAACAGAAAATAACATCATGCAAATAATTTTTGATTTCACATATTCTCTATGTTAAACTAAGAATTAAGAATTCCTCAATAATAGAAGAATAAACAAAGTTTATGTGGTTTCTCAAAAGCCTAAGTAAATTCTGCATTCTCAAAAAGGTTATAGGCAAGGCAGACTAACCTGAAGAAAAATGAAATCTGTAATCACCAAGAAATTCATTTAGATTAAATTACTAAATAAGAAACATAATGCATGGCAGAAAAAATATCTGGACAAGATCTCAAGGCTAGAAAAGATGAATTTGTAATAATTGATGTTCG
>JACZTB010000031.1 GCA_022573895.1 Nitrososphaerota archaeon | reverse complement strand
TGTATTTCTCTGATCAGAGCCTATAGAGATTATATGAAACAACTAAAAGAGAAATAACTAAAATTAACATTTCATAAATTAGCGTTAACTGCAACACTCAAAATATTAGCGGAAGCCAACCGGTGCATCCTTTACGACAGCAAGCTGTATGCTTCGCCGGTAAACCGATGCCACATTGATAGGACTATCAACAAATGGATATTGTGTCAGCTTCCGTGTTAGACTATCTCGTTTCAAACATAAAAACTGCTCTTGTTTTTCGTAATCTGTACTAGGATTACGCATAATTACTGACTAGAAATTAGTTTAAATTTTTAGGGCCGACCTTTTTGTAATTTGGTATGATAATTACCCCAATGCTATTCCTATTCATTGCTTTTGCTGCACAACAAGATGAACCAGAACAAACCCAGGAAGGTTTTCCTATAGATAGTGCGATAGTGGCAGCTGTTGTATCGGGTTCTATTGTCATCGCATTCTTACTCTACAAAGAAAAAAAATTAGAACCTCAAAAATGGAAAAATAATGCTAAATTACAAACAATTGAAAAAAGATTAGAAGCTTATGGCACTTTGTTAAATTTTCTTCAGTCTTCAAAATCAAGAGGAAACAACTTTGGCAAGAATTCAGAAAATAAGTCTCACCTCCTAATAATTCCTCAAGATCGGGATAAATTACTTGAAACATTCCAAAAGTATCGATACCTCTTTTCTTTAAAATTGATTGAAAATTTCCAAAATTTAATTAAAAATGACAAGGAATTGTATTTAGCTTCAAAAACACAAGAAGATGATTGGTACCAATTATTTGATTTATCAGAAATGGAACAAATAGCACAAACCGAATTTCAAAATCTTCAAAGTGAACATCAGGATCTGACTGGATATTCAATGGAATAAAATTCTATTTTTGCCAAATATTCGTAATTACTATGGATTACACATTAAAATTAATCGTCAACATTATTAACAAAACCTCAGTTTTTGATTTAGATGGAATTCTATGAAGATCCTATATTTTACATTGCGTTAGCTGGTGTAGTTATAGGATCATTAAGTCTATTATGGAATGTTCGGAACAAGCAACATGATAAAAAATATTTTTTTAGAGATGATTATCGAAAAGAGATAGAACCATTACTGGATTTTTTTAACAGCATGATGAGAACTTCGAGCTTATATTCTAATGCTATTTGGATAGTATTTAATCATGACAAATTAACAGGAAAAAGGGTTTTACAACATTTGTACACGTATGAAAAAACACGAGAACTTTACGATTTAGTTAAAGAATACTACGATACAAATTCAGAAAATCCCAACCGTGCAGAAAAGTTTCGTAGCAAATTCAAACCTATTTGGTTGGATTTAAAAAAATCAGTAAATCCTGATTTTGGAGCTTGTGACGAATGTGTAAAACATATCAAACTAAAACAAGTTCAAAGACACAAAAAATTTCTAAAAAACTCAGATCCTCATATGTGGGATTTTCATTTTAAGTGATATTCTGAATTCATAATCCTATCTAAGATTACGATGATTGATTCTTTGCCTATTTCTTTGAATTATTTCTCATTTATTATAAGTTACAATGAATAATCTCAATCTTTATGAGGATATAATTAATTAAAAAAATATGAGTCAAGATGAATTCAGTGAAATCCTTTCAAAAGAATTAAGACTTGCTAGTTTTCTGGGATTGATATTACCAACGATACTTTATGCTGTATTAGTAATAATATATTCAAATGAAACAGGTAACAATTTACCAGTTTATGTCTGGTCAGTTCCTCTTTCATACATAGTAATATTTTTGCTAATTTATGAAAAAAAATTTTTCCGTAAAAGAGAAAAATCAAAATTTTTTAAAGCTTTAACATTTGAAAGAGCAATAATTAGGTTCGAGTACTTAGAAAAACTCCAAAAATATTCTATGGTAACATTAATTATAATTAGTATCTTAGTAGGCATTGGGATATTCTTAACAATATCTGATAAGCAACAATTAATGGAACAATATAATTCTCAACAAAGTGAATATGAAAACAAAATTAAAAAAACATATGGCTTGACAGAAGATGAATTACGTAATTATTTTCATGAACAAATTTTAGAAATGAGCACCTTACAAGTAGATCGAAGGATTGTTACTCTATTTGGAAATGAATTACTTGAAAGGAATGAAAATGCAACATTTGCAGAATTCCATCAACCTGGAAATGAAATCTTATGGAGGATAGATAATGATTTAGATCGAAGAAATTTACTACATAACAAATATAATGAAATGAATTATGATGAGTTAAAAAAAACACTTCTAAAGGAATTAGAACAATTAAAACCGTTTCCGTTTATTGATGAAATTTCAAATAATACATTCATTGAATTTCTGATATTTGTTTGGTTAATTCCAGTAGTAATGGCATACATGATTTTTCCATTTAAGTACACATTAACCAAATTTTCTGATTTTTATTATCTTAGTGCCAAAGGATGTTTTATCATCGTTAGAAGATTCAAAGACCTTGATCAAATGACTAAAAGAAAATACCTGCTTATGGGATTAAATTATTATGAAAATGTCGTTAAGAAAAATACTAATTTGAATATTAATAGATTGGATGAGATTAAATCAACCTGTGTGAATTATGATTCAAAGCATCTTACCGATCTTGCACATAATTTTGTAAAATATCTTGAAAAAGACAATAAATTGGAACTTTTAGCTTCTATTCAAAATAAGATACAAGTATCTGATACTTCAAAATTTTTAATTCATATTTCATTAACCACAAGGATTAAAGAGAATTGGCAAATTATAGCAACTGTAATTTCAACAATATTTACTATTGTATCATATCTAACAGATGTACTTTCCACTACATCATAACGCTAGTCATAATGGATTTTTTATTCGTGAAAGGGGGGATTGACTTTTTACTCTTTATCAATAAACTCGTTTGGTCTCATAGTCCTATCTAAGATTATAAAAAAATTGTTTAAAATAAGTACAACTGATTTTCCTGCATATAAAAAATATCTTCAATTATTGAAAAAATGAAATCTAAATTTTGTGTAATAGGTATTTTCTAAATAATCATGTGTCATTAACTTTACTAAAGTCAGAATAAAGTTTGTAATGCTCACAAATATCGTCATATGAATTGCCAAATGTCTTATCACAAATAATTCTAAATCGTGTTATACTATCTAAACCAGCTCTACCAAATGGATTACTGAATTTATCAAATCCTAGATTTTTTATTCTATTAACAAACTCTTTAACTTCATCATCCCAGAGTTTATCGGTGGGAAAGTAAATTCCTATAACATTTTTTAGTGAAACAAAATTACAAAGTGCAATCCATAATTTTGTATAATTATGATATGTCATACTACATTGTTGGTCAAATGATGAAAAACAATCCGTATAACATTGTTTGAATTCCTGAAATAAAATGTACCCAGTAAAAAATTCAGTTAAACCATCAAATAATTGTTCATATCTTTTTAATTCAGGATCTTGGGAGTTTATTGAACATGCATGTAGAGTTTCATGAATTAATGTTTCTAAACACCACTTGTTCCTTACTAAATATATTTTTCCGTCGCTTGGTTTATAACATCCACGTGTTTCAAAATCTGTTATTCCAGTGTGTCTGAACAAACTCATTGCGTCAATTTCAAGAATTAATTCTTCAGCAGGACTAGTATACTGTGTTTTGAATGGTTGAGTAATTTGCAAATTTACAAAAGTGGGAGGATTAACCTGATCGGCGTTAGGACAAAGATATTTTCTAATTAAATCTAAAATTGCATTTCTCAAACTAATCAATCCACTAGGTTTAGTATCGACTAGTATGCCATCACGATGAGAGCATGTCTGACTCAATAGGGTAAGAAATGTGCTTACTCAAATATATCCTAAAAATTATATATTAAAGACCAAACCGTATAGTATACTATACGGTTAGTATAATGAAGTATATAGAAAAATATGCAAATTACCTGGATTCTGAGGGGACGGCCCACCTATTTGATAAATTACAAAAAGAATTTGGGAATAAACTTGAGCCAACAGCAGCAGAATGTGGCATTGCTAAAGCATCTGTTTATGGCTGGAGAGCTCGTAAAGAAGATGTAAAACATTCTACTAAGGTAAAAGTTTTGGAAACATTAATTGAAAAATTACCTCTAGAAACTTTCTATTATCTTACTGATAAATTGTATAATTCTAGTTCAGAAACTTTGATGTCTTATCTGTCAACTTTGTACGAACAATCATTCGATGCAAAGGATGAAGATGAATATCTCAAAACTGTCAGGATATTCGAAAATATGGTAAAGGAATATGCTGGGCTTATCTACAAAAATCGTGATTTAGAAGTAAACAAGCTATTCTTAACAATGAACGATTTTGCAAAATCAAAAAATTTTCACTGGATACCACAACAAACAATTCTATTGGAATATACTGCCATGAGAATGTTGATACCTCAAATGGTTGCTTCCTGGATTTATCCTACTTTTCCACATAGTCTTGAAGAATTAACAGAGCGGGGTAACTTACCACTAGATATAGTACAAGATGTTCACGACGAATTAAATAAACAAATACTTTCTATGCCACTCCTTTCTGATGAAGACATTAGCTCAAGAATGTATATTGGTCTAGCGGCAGCGAATTTACCAAGAAAAATAGAATACCAAGAAACTTCAGTTTAGTTTGATGCACGATGTCTCAAGAATTCAAAATTACTGCAAAAAGAAACAGGCTATCTGTTCGTTATAGATACGTTATATTTCCATTTGTTACTGGTGATCTTCAAAATGCTTTAGCTCGAACCAAGATGGATTATGTCTTAATACCTCCTCCAAAAACAGGACCTACTCCAATTGGTG
This sequence comes from Nitrososphaerota archaeon, assembly GCA_022573895.1. Taxonomy (GTDB): domain Archaea; phylum Thermoproteota; class Nitrososphaeria; order Nitrososphaerales; family Nitrosopumilaceae; genus Nitrosopumilus. Next base: position 15,653 of record JACZTB010000031.1, on the reverse strand, counting down.
TATCATTAGATTGGAATGGGATAATCGGTAAAAAAGGGAATGTGGCTATACAATTTGATTCCCTTCCACAAGTTATTGGGGTTGATGGAAGTGATCTTAATGAATCAATTAATGTTTTTTTGGAGATATTAGATATTGTCAAGACTTCAATAGAACCCACAATTGATGAAAATGCCATTTTTTACGAATTATTGTCAAATTATGCTATCGAAACTGGTGAAAATCCAATGGAAAGATTAGGAAAAATCAAACCAGAGGGAAACCTAAATGAAAAAATAAAAAACATAATCCAAGAACCTGTTTTAAATTATGGTTTTCACATATACTCATCTGATAAAAAAATACAGAGTAGTGACTGGTTTGATATTAATATTCAACCTGCAGCCCGAAGTTCAGAAAAAACTTTTGATGTCATGACAGTATACAGAAATAAAGACAAATCAAAAGTTGAAAAATTTGTTTCTAATCATGACGATTATATTAGAAAAATTTTTGATGAATTAAACAAGGTTTGAATTTTTCGCATCAAATGAAATTTTGAATAGAAAATACAAATATTTTTTTTAAAAGGATTATTCAATTAAAAAAAGCATGGTTAAGGTATATTACAAAATCATTCGTGCCAAGTGGTTTAATACATAAAAAGACATGTGTAAAAGACCTTAATTCATTTTGAAACCAAAATCGGGGTTATCAGTTAAAAATACGATAGTTAATTTGTAATGTTATTCAATAAAAAAAGCAGTGTTAAGATATATTACAAATTTCAAATTTTAGTCAAAAAGTGATTGATCTCTGGTTTGCATTCATCAAACCTGCAATTAATTTACTGATATTATCAAAATCTGTAGTTGGTTTTTCATCTGGTTCATCGGTTAGAACTTGCAGATTAGGTAACGAATCAAACGGATTTTGCGATCCCATTCAAAGGAATCTGAAGATTGTTCTATTAAAAATTATTCCAAATTCATAATATCTTTCGTAATCCTAGTACAGATTACGAAAGATAGAATAGCTATCGAAAAACATCTGAGACTTGAATTTCACATTTAGTAAATGGTCCAGTATATGCAGCAGTAGCTTCAAAGAGTTTTGTTTGATAAGCCTCAACATTGGAAATAACCCCAATACCTGTGGCTAACACAGCCCCATCAGCATCAAGCACTCCTAATATGAAGTATATTTGAGAAGCAGGTGTTTGACCATTTGTAAATTTACCAGTCATTGTTACAAACCCAGTGAGATCTTTGCGACAATTCGTATTACTAAATCCACTCTGTTGTTCTTGTTTTTCCTCAACTGGTTGTGGAATCATCAAGATTCCTTCTTTTACAAGAAATTGTAATGCAGCTATAAACTCTGAATCACTAATTTGATCATCAACCCAAAACCCAGCTGTATTTTTTATCCAAGATGGAATAAGGGATTCTGCGGATGCATAAAATGAAAGACTAACAACTATTCCTAATGAAAGGATAAATCCAAGAATTATGACAGCCCTCTTCAATAACACGTAGTCATTCTACTAGAAAATTAACTTTTTAGTAACATCAAATCTTTCTTGCGTAATCTTAGTAATGATTATGAAGTGCGTTAACAGCTCTACAAAAGTCATTCAAATGGCCAATTTGGTACATCAATTGAGTTAAAATTTCCATTCTTCTTATTATTATGATAGAAACAAAATGAATGGAGAAAATTGTTAATTTGGTTTTTGAGAACCCCCCCCCCCCCCCCCCGGATAAAGTCGTTCGATTTAGAGACGAAGATAACAAGTAGTATTTCATGGAGACAGGGATGTCGGTGAATTTCTCAGAGAAAGAGATAACAAAAAAAGTACAAGGTGAAAGTCATCCGTTATTTCAAATATACATGAACCTTTACAACGAGTCTCCCGATCTTTACCGAACAATAAATACAGACGGAATAATTGTTGTCTGCAACAAATCCTATGCAAAGAATCTGGGCTATTCGAAAAAAGAAGTTATTGGCAAATCAATATTTGAACACGTCGCAGAACAAAGTCTGCTAGCATTACGTAAATCTTTTGATGAGTGGAAGAAAGGGGGAACAGTTTCCAGCATGGAAATTTCGCTAATGAGAAAAGATGGGACTACTTTTCCAACTCTAATTAGTGCAAACAATCTCTATGATGGCAGTGGCAAGTTAATTGGTAGCAATACCATCATTAGAGATATCTCCGAACTCCGACAGACTGAAAGAAAATTTAGAAGCTTGTATGAGGGATCACCGGATCTTCATCGTAGCATAAATACAAATGGAATAATTATTGATTGTAACAAAAAGTATGCTCAGGAACTGGGATATTCAAAGGAAGAAATAATCGGAAAATCAATTTTTGACTTTTGTAGTGAAAGAAGCCTTGAACCAACGCACAAATTATTTGAGGAATGGAAAAAGACAGGAAGAGTCCCAACTCACAAGTCTAGGCTAATGAGAAAAGACGGAACTTCATTTCCCGTGCTAATAAGTGCAACAAGTCTGTATAATGAAGATGGTACACTTATTGGAAGTAACACAGTAATCAAAAACATTTCACAAATCGAAGAGATTGAAAGAAGATATAGAAGCTTATACGAGAATTCACCGGATCTGTACCGTACCATCAATAAAGAAGGAATTATCCTTAACTGTAACAAATCCTATGCCGAACACTTGGGTTACACCAAGGAAGAGATAATTGGCAAATCAATCTTTGAGCATATCTCTAAAGAAGGAGAATCCGAGATGCGTGACTCATTTGAAACGTGGAAAAAGACAGGACGTATATTAAATAGGGAAGTTAGATTAAGGAGAAAAGATGGGACTACTTTTCCAACTCTAATTAGTGCAAACAATCTCTATGATGACAGTGGCAAGTTAATTGGTAGCAATACCATCATTAGAGACATCACAGAAATGTACAACGCACAAAAAGCGCTACAAGAAAAGCAAAGGACCATAATAAAACAATATGAAGAACTTAAAAAATTGGACTCGGCAAAATCTGAATTCTTGTATATGACCTCACATGAATTGAGAACTCCGTTAGTTCCGATAAAAAGTTATACTGATATGGTTCTATCAGGAAAGTTTGGCAGCATCAAAGAGGAACAACGAAAAATACTTAATGTAGTAAAATCAAATACCGATTCACTTCTGAGGCTTGTTTCAGATCTTTTGGATGCTCAAAAAATAGAACTTGGTCAGTTGAAATTAGATAAGAAGATCTATGATTTGTCTAAAATTATCACCGTGACAGCCACAAATATGAAGACTATTGCGAAAAAACAAAACATTTCTATCACCACGGATCTGCAAGAAAATATTTTCTGTTCGTGTGACAAAACTAGAATCGAACAAGTTCTATCAAATCTAATATCTAATGCTATGAAGTACACCAAAAAAAATGGTAAAATCCACGTCAAACTTGATTCCGACAGTTTTAACGCTAGAGTGATAGTGAAAGACAATGGAGCAGGAATCCAAAAAGAAAAACTTGATGAAATTTTTATAAAATTCTATCAAATAGACAGCTCCCTTACCAGAGAAACTGGAGGAATTGGTTTGGGTTTATCAGTTTGCAAGGGAATAATCGAAAATCATGACGGTAAGATCTGGGCGGAATCCGAGGGAAGAGATAAGGGAGCTGAGATCCATATCTTGTTGCCTTTGGACAGCGATACGCAACACCGAAAAGTGGGCCATCCAAAAGCTTCTACAACCCAGGCATAGGAAGGAAAAGAACTTGAGGAACCAAGATCACATTTGCAGAGAATGGGAGGAAGTTCTAATCCAATATAAAATCAGAGGAACCGTTGATATATTCCACGTATGGATGAATTGCAGTTCGTTCAAAACACTCCAGTGGCTCATAGCTCTTGATTATTGTAAGATCATCAATGAAGAAAGGCCCTATAATCCATCGTTCTCAATTTTCTGGACATCCCTGTTTTTCATCCGTTGTTATGTTTCCCATATTTGTTCCGTAACCTTTTTCCAACAAATCATAACGTACAACATAACGAGAAAACCGTGATTTTTTAGCAGGGAGAGGGGAGGTTCTATTTTTATTAATTATCAATAAACTAATTTAGGGGAAAAGGTTGATCCAAAATTTTCATAAGTATATTCACTATCGTATTATTTCGTAATCTCCATTAGAACTACGCAGCTATTCAGCTAACTGTCGTGCGTAAAGGTTTACGAACGAAGCTCCTGTAGATCTTCTTGTAAGTTGTAGCTATAAGCTACAATTTACAGTGTCGTGCCTAGCTACAGCTACAAAACAGCTTCTGTAGTTTTTCAGGCGTAGTTGTAGCTCTTTTGTAGCTGCTTTCTACGCACGACAACTGTAGCTACAACAGCTAATGTAGTGCATCTGTAGCTGTTTAGCTACAGATTTTTGTTCCAGCTTGAAGAGCTAAAAAGCTAAATCCAGAGAAGCTCAGATTTAAGCTACAGAGAGTTGCTACGTGGTTCTATAAGATTACGCAAAACAAAATTTTATGAACAAAGTGGAACCAAAATTAGACCCAAGTTAGTATCTTGAACCCTTTGGGCCCGCTTAACAAAATTATTTATTCTGATTTACAGATGATGTTTTCATGAAAGATTTAGTATTCACACTAAACTCAACTGACATTCATCCAAATTCTGAAATCAGAGGAACAATTTCTGTGTCATATCCAGGAAGATATGATGGAGTTGTGATAAATACCCAGATTTTAGATTCAAATGAACACATATTCTACAAGTCATGCAACGGAAAGAGTATTTCACAAAATGTTTCAAGATTATTCATCAACAAAGAGGTAATGCCTAAAAACAAGGCAGAATTTACCGCACTAATTAAATTTGAGCCAAAACAAGAACATGAAATAAAATTTAGAGTGTCAATTATTGAGCAACATAAAGAAATTGAAAGTCAAATAATTTTTGCGAAATATTCTATCTAGAATCTGCTCAGTTCTATAGAAATGTTTCCAGTCATCCATGGATGAGGTTCACAGTGATAAGGAATTTCTTGAACCTCTGTGAATAGGAATTCAAAGGAATCACCAGGTTTAAGGACACCTATAGAACCAAAGTCTCCACTATACTTATCAGAGGCTCTATGATCAGGAGTTACAGTATGAGGAGTATCATCCAGATTTATCCAAATAACTTTGTTGTTAATACCCAATAACACTTTGGATTGGTTTGGAACATAGTTTTCATTTCCTTCAATTACTGCACCTGGAACAATTTCAATAATAAAATCTGTGTCTGGATTTAAGATATGTTCAGCTACGGTTGGCTTTGCCAAAGATTCAGGAATATAAAATGAAGTGTAAAATACAATTGAGGCAGACATTGCAATGATTATTGCAACAACCCCTATACCATACGCGTGGCTCGACGTAGGTGAACTCATAATTTTTTCAAACTCTCAAGTTCTTATAAAGTTTGTTTAGAACTTTTGAAATCATGGTTTGTTAAGATCACTCGAATCAAGATTTGGATTGTTATCTGCACCAATTCCCAAATCTGCTTGAGCTTTTGGTATAGGAACTTCTTGAGCTAATTCTTTTGGTTCCGGTTTTCCTTCGGGTTTAGTATCTTCTGGAAGTTTACTTGGTTCAGAAGATACATCAGCTGCAGGTAGCTTTGGTTGTTCTTCCTGTACTGGAATAGGTGGAGGTGGTGGCATACTCTTTTCCGCACTCAAAGCATATCTGTAAAGATGGAAGAATGCGGCAAATACCAACAAGATTATTCCAACAAAGAATAACGACATGTTCTTCATTCCTGTCAAAGAGGCATTATATGCTGCAATGTTTAGGAATACTTGGAATGCTAACAAAGCAACAAGTAGCCAGTTAATCCATTTTTCAGAAAGGTTGATTGTGGCAACTTTCTGTGGACCTTTACTTTTTGCAAGTTTTGCTTTTCTTTCAGCTTCATTTGCAAGTTTAATCATCATGTATGTAAATCCAAATCCTAGAGGTACCAGCAAGATCATTACAGAGTAGAAGAATATAGGATCAATCACCAAACGCTCTACTAATGGAACCGTGACGTCAGGATTAATGTAGAATCCCCAATATGTGGTAACCATAATCTGAGCAATGCTAGTAATCCCAAATGATGTAACTATTGGTCTGTCTCTCCATGAGAATTTCTTGTATCTATCAATGAACGGGATTAACAGAAGCGTGGCGATAAATATCAGAGGCCATAACAGTCCTGTTACAAACTTGTCATACTGAGTCCTCATGAATGCATAAATTGCTGTAAGATACCATTCAGGAACCGTCACTCCTGGCGGTACTGACGGCTCAAACTTGAATCCCATATCAATTGGGAACACACCACCAGTGATTAGAATAGCACCAGAAATGGCCATGACCATAGGTACATCAAATACCAAGAATCTTGGGAAATGAACTGCCATCAATCCTAGCATTACTATTGGTAACAAGAACACATGTTGTGCATAGAACCTTAACACAAAGTCCGAGAACCCACTACCCAGCGCCGCATCACGAATCGTCGGTCCGACTATAGGAATTGATGTCGTCAGAGATGCAGCAATACTAATTGCAAGTTCTGCTCTTTCACTAAATATAACATCATATCCAGTAAATGCTTCAAGAATAGTAACAGTACCAAGAATTACACCAGTCATCCATAAAACTTGATTTCTAATTTTGTATCGTCCACTAAAGAATTGGTAATACAGGTGAAGAACAGCCAATAGCACCATTGCATTGGAACCATGATAGTGAATATTTCTAATGTGAAAACCAAACGGAACAACATCATTAATGAATTGAACACTATCCCAAGCTCTATCCAATATAGGTTGATAGTAAAACATGAGCAGAGCTCCTGTAACTCCAAGAATGATAAATGTGATAAAGGTAAGCATCCCTAAGAATCCAAACGGACTAACAAATCTAGAAGGGAATGAAAACTTGAGTCCAGTAAAGATTGTTCTATCTATTCCATCCCAAAACCAGTAAATGAGGGAGACTACCCCAGTTCTTCTTTCAAGCGAAACGGCCATATCCAATTACTCCATTAGCATTTACATCAAACTTTGGCGGCAAGATAAATACAAATCCATCGGAGTCAATTTCCAAATACAATTCAGCTAACGTGTTTGATGGGGGGGCTTGCACTGATGCAGGACCTAGAAAAGCTATTCCAGTTGTTGGATCATACATACTACCATGACAAGGACATTCACCTCTCTTTCTTCCTTCATCTGGCCAATACTTCCACAAGCACCAAAGATGAAGACAGATCATACTGTATGCTCGGAGAGCAGATATGTCACTTTTTGAACCACCTAATTCTTCAGGTAATCTTATGAACTGCCATTTACGAAATGCTTCTGCATCAAGTGCAGAATCGCCAGTATGTGGATATGTGATTACTTCAGAGAAATTAATTGGAAAAGTGTTGATATTGGCGCGAGTCCCATCAGGTAAGATTACGGGTACTTTTTCAAGAGTTGCCTGACTTGGGTTTGGCATGAAATTGCCCCATGGAATAAATGGAGCAAACGCTAATCCTGTGCCTGCGGCGCCCATCAACTTTAGAAAGTCCCTTCTGGATAATCCGTCAGACTTTTTTATCCCAAGCTCTAACATTCAAGCTGACGTACACGCCAAATTGCTTATAAATCTTCATGAACTACTCTTCATGTTTTTGTCTGATAATGAATATGATAATGACTCCAATCGCAATTCCAATTATTAATCCAAGAGTAATGCCAAGACTAAAGGATGAATCAAGTCTATCAGAATAATTTATTTGAACAGAGTCATCAGGAAGAGTTTTTGTTTTAGAGATTGTGTTATAGTCGTCTTCTGAAATAGAATCATTTGATTCAAACTCTGTTTCTATCGACTCATCTTGAGATGAAATGTTAGTGAATTTTGCTACAAGTGTAATTGGTTCTGTTGTTGAATTTCCTCCAAATAATGTTGAATGTGTCAAAAGAGTGTAAGTACCAGTTTGGTTAATTGGAACATATAGAACAGTTGATGTATTATCTTTATTTTTTACAGGAAAGAATCCACCACCTTGACTAAAGATAGAGTTGCCTAACCAATCAAGAGAAGGCCATCCCAGAAAATGACCAAACACTCCAGATGGAACATTTGTTTGAACTATTTGTCCCGATGGATCCGTTACAAAGACAGCCAGATTAGTATCATCAGTAATCCATGAAAGTTCAATCGCTGCTGAATTAATTGATTCGTCTTGAATGTCAAAATAATATTGTCTCCAATCTCCTGCCATGTATCGATTAGCCATATCAAATGCTCCTTTGATGTATCCACTGCCATAAAGAACATCATCACTTTGTTTGCCTTGGATAATTACAGTAGAATCATTCTGATCAACTAATTGTTTTATAACAAAGGATACTGGGGCATTTACCGTATGTTTTTCTCCCTCAAAAGTTAGAAATCCCTGATAGACTCCTGTTTGCAGATCAGTTGGTGCAACTAATGTTACATCAACTGTAGCAACATCTTTTGGCGGTACAGTAATAGTTTGAGATTCAAGCCAGATGACAGACCACTTTTCCTTTTGATAAAAACTTGCAGATAATGTATAATCCATAGAGGTGGAATTCATTTTTGTGTCACCGAGCCAATAAGAATATCTTGTTGGGACAGGATATACACCAACCAGAGGAGTTCCTTCAAATTTTTCATTTGGATCAGTTACTCTGAGTTCTTGAACAGTTCCCCAGGAGCCAGCTCTATTAACCATGGATAATTCATCACTTGTAATTTTTGTATCATTATTGTTATCAAGCCAATCATAAATATACAAAGAAGAGATCTTGATATCATCAGCATAGACATCTGAAGTCTTATTCATGAATGTATCAAACTGGAAATTTACATTCAGTATCATCAATGAGGAATCATCAGGAATGGGATCTTTCTCATCAAAAAATTCAGCCAAGGTGGAATGTTGTCTTACATCTGAGAGCTTGACATAGTTTGGAATATAGATTCCAGTTTTGTTATGTATTGGATCCTGTTGTTGTACAATTGTTGTTCCGCTAAACTGATTTTTTGCAATTAGAGATAATTTTTTTGGCGTTACAGTAACTGTTATTTCATTTTCAGAAGGATTGACTATAGTAAAAGTAGCAGAACTTTTTTCGCCTGGGAGTAATTGTCCTGCAAACCAACTCGTCATAGGAATAGAACTAGAGGGCAGTTGAAATTTTTCAAATCCAATTGCTGTCGAGTTTACTTTGTTTATTGCAGGATCTAAAATTTTCTTGATGTTGAGATATGATGCATCATTATGTACGATAAACAATCCATCTTGTCCATTAACATAGTCCAAAGCTGAAGAGACATTAACTAATCCCGATCCTTGAGTGAATGGATCATTTTTAAGATCAGTTGCAGTAGACATTAAAATATTTTTAATTGTAAATGGATCAATGTCTTGGGAGAGTTTTTTCATACCTTCTATCAGTATTGCTGCACTACCAGATACGATAGGTGCGGACATACTGGTTCCTCCAAACAAAGAAAATGATTCATCCTTAGAGTCTTTTTCAGATTTTAAAACATTTGATGGAGTAAATCCGTATGCACCTATACTCATCAAGTCCGGTTTTGGATCACCAATAGAACTAGGACCTCTACTAGAGAAATCAACTATTTCATTGTAATTTGATGTTGAATTTCCAAATCTTGGCTGATCCTTGAATGAGCCATAACCTACAAAGACATTGTTGGTAGTTGCGCCAACTGAAATTCCATAGGGTGATGCAGTTGGTAATCCTATTGTTCCATATCCATGTCCGGAATTTCCTGCACTGGAAACTATCGTAACTCCTGGATAATCATCATCCAAGGAATGAGGTGTTACAAGTATACTAAGAATCAGAGAAAGAACATCCATACCTGGAGATGTCTTAAAGGAAGGGAAATTAGAGACGCCCCAGCTGTTTGAGATTATATCAACTCTGGGCTTTCCTGTAAACTTCCAATCATTTTCTACACTATCAAATCCGGCAGCCCATAGCCATCCATAAACAGTATCACCAAACCACAATGCCTTTACAGGAATAATCTTTGCATCAGGAGCTACGCCAAGGATGGTAAACTTCTTAGTATTGTTATAGATATCATAAGTCTCAATTCCTCTCGAAGTAATGGTTGCTGCAGTAGATGTGCCATGTCCCACAAAATCAGTCATCAGGCCAAAAAATTCACCGTCAGGATCTAATGCCGGAAGTAATGTTCCATTAACTGCCATCAGAAAATCATCAATCTTTGCAGTCTTGTTCTGTATCACGCCATAAACATCCAGTACTTGTGCACCAAATGTCCCTGCACTGTAATCATTTTTTCCGTCATCGTTTGAATCATACACAAGAAACTCTTTTCCGCTTCCTAGTATGATTGGTTTCTCATCAGTAAAGTCAAAATCATATTTTGGTTTTTGGCCCTGCTTCAGATCAAATCTGGTATAGTCTTCCCATGAAGTACTCAGATCAGGAATTATTGTATCATAGACACCCGATACAAACGAGTCAACTACCAGTACGGGTACTACTTGTATTCGCGCTAGAGATCCCTGATAAATTATACCGAGGTGATATATTCCACTCTTTGATTTGATGTAATTTCTGTTATCTTCACCAATCTTCATATCCTCAGATAGAGTTCCGTTAAAAATTACTGAGAAGCCTAGTTGTGGAAAAAATGAGTTGTAGATTGAGATTATGGTACCCTTACCTTCTTGAGACACGTCTAGAAAGACTCCTTGTTTTGTTACATAGACTGAGGATGTTAGAGCAGGTGGAATAGGTTTGCTGTAATTTCTGATGATGTCATTTTTGTCAATAAATGCAAAGAAGGTTGCATTGGTTAGAATAATTCCCTGACCATCAGGATCAAGCATTATAGGATGGTTTTTGTCATCTCTAGCAAGAGAGTGCTGGATATCTAGATTGGAAAAATCAACTCCTGTATCTATAACTGCAATTGTTGTTCCGTTTCCCGTAACACCATAATTTTTTTGTGCAATATCAGAGCGAGTTATTTGGGCAATCCGTGATACATCAGTTAGATCAGTGGAATGAAAATCTAACTTAAAATCTTCAATTACATTATAGCCTTGAGAGACTAGACTTGATGCGCCATTTTCTGAAAGTATTGCTACATGGAAAAATCCGCTATCAGAACGGACTCCGTACGAGGAATGGTTTTTTAGATAATCAGAACTTTGTGGGTTTGCTCCAAAAATTAGATATCGCTTGAAATTATTTTCAGTAAAAAAGTTAGGATCAACTTTAATTATACCTGAACTAAATTCAAACTGTTTTGGTATGCCTTCTTCAAGAATCATATCTCCAGAAGGAATTGCGTAAGAATTTGTAGATACAGATGAGAGAAGTATGATAGAGATGAAAATCGCCACTTTGGGCATTATTTGTGTTTATTTTATGGCATTTATAATTTTATGGCGAGAAGACTAGTAAATATGGTATAGCTGGACTTGCAGTTTTTTTCATGACAAGTAATTTAACATTGTTTACCATATCAAATTCTGGTAATGGTATTAACAAGAAATTACAAATTTAGACTATACCCTAATGGTTCCCAAGAGTACAAACTTCAGAATAATTTATCTGTGTGTCGTTGGGTGTACAACAAGTTTGTAGAATATGCTCAAAAGGGATTTGTATCAAGAAATGATTGCAACTATTGATTGTTCAAGATGTGGTAGTATGGTACCAAAAAGTCTATCCGTTAGGATTCACAGGTGCAATGTTTGTAATTTGGTTTTAGATCGAGATTACAATGCCAGTATTAACATCCTCAACAAGGGATTAAACCTGTCGGCAAAAGCCGACTATAAACTACCGCAGGAGCTGCGGGAAGTAACGCTTGTGGAGAACCCAAAGGGTTCTATGAAACAGGAAGAGTCCACCGCACTTGTTGGGTGGTAGTTCACAACTATCTTCTCCTTGCAAGAATTGTAATTTGCAAGGCTACAATAAGGCCAATAGATGCAATAATTGGCAACATCAGTGCGTTGAGTTGAGAGGAAGCCTCACTAATGAATTGTACAGAGGTAGAGATGGTTCCAATATTTTCATCTATCTGATTACTTGCATGTTCTAGAGTAACATCAAATCCTGCAATTTCAGATTTGAGAACATCAAGCTCGCTTGAGGTCTCATCTAGAATTGAGTTTAGTTTAATTATTTGCTCAGAAATCCCTTCAATATCTTGACTTATAACGTTAGTTGCAGCTGATCCATGAGACACTGTTCCTTGAATAAAAACAACGACATGAAAGACATGTGTTCCTTCTTCCCTGGGAGTAAAATCAACAAAATACAATCCTTGGTGTAAGGTATTAAATAAAGTAGACAGAGAAATGGAAAGGCCGGATGGCAAGTGGACATGGGTGGTTCTCAGTAATTCAGCAGGATCATTTCCAATCAAGAGGCCATCACTGGTTGTTTGCACAAAAACTCGAAATGTTTGGTTTACCGCAGCAGTTTCAGGAGCAAAGACTAACGTGTTCACATTTCTTTCAACAGGTACATCAACCAAGTCTGTTGTTGATGTAAACTTTACATCAATTTTTTTAGAGATTCCATTTTGTTCAGTGCTGATTACCTCTACTGTGTATGTTCCATATGGAAAACTTGTTGAGGGTTCTGGCCAAATTAACAAACCATAATTAAAAGAACCGTCTGGTTCGGTACTAATTTGATCAAACTTTGCAATTGTATCATCAGGGGCGAAGAGTCGTATAATCAGATTTTCTTCAGGCAGTCCTGTGCCATATATCTGTAAACTATGTGCAGGAGAATAGACCTTGCTGTTTGTAAATAACACTAGTTCCTCTGAAAATGAATTTGGAATTTGTACAAGTAAAAGTGCAATTAATACAGAAAATAAAATTTGGAGTTTCATTTTGATTAATCAATAGTGTTCTAATAGATATTGCTTCTGGAAAAATTATCCATAACTTTCGTTAAGTGGGATTCAAAAAAAAGAAAAAAGGGATAGTTTGAACTAGTTTTAACTTACGTTGATTGTTGTGCTGATTGGTGGTGACAATGCCGTTGGATTATCAATTGATTCCCAAACGAATGCAGTAGCAGTGTATGTTCCTGCTTCAGTTGGAATCCATGATAATGCTGGGCTAAATGATTGACCAGCAGTTAATGAACCTGTAATCCATGCTAGTGAGACTGTAACACCGTTACCATCCTGAATCTGTACCAAGTATGCAAATGCTTGCTCTCTATCTTGACCATTAGCTAAGTCAGCGCTGATTTGTACCTGTTGATCAACGGAGACAGCATCTAAGCTGTTGCCGAATGCGTCAACTGTTCTCAAGTTAGCAGCTGGTGCTCTCTCGAGAGGTGGTACTATAGTACCGATTAGTGTAGTGGCAGAAATATCGAGCTCATCGGCTCTTGTGTATGGATCAGGTAGTGTATTGTCCTCGTACTCTCCAGTGACTGTGTCACCTTCTGAAACTCTGAGTCTGTGACCAGATGATTCGTCAGTAGTTGTGAAGAACACAGTACCTTCGAATATTCCGGTTGCCTCGTTAGTTTCTGTTACGGTAAGATCAATACCTCCGGCGTCGGAGTCAGACCACACATCGACGTTAAAGTTGTCGACTGCTTCTGGATTCAAGTTCATGTCTGGATCAATTATTCTTATAACACCTGTTCCGCTAGCTGGATAACTTGCTTCAAGCCACTGGGTTTCACCAATATTCCATCTGATAAGTGCTGAACCAACTACAGTTTCATCTTCTGAGAATTCAAATGAGACAGTAAGACCGTCGTCATTATCAGTCTCTAAGAAACCATCTGTTGGGCCAGTGTCATCAGCGGAAGTGGTTTGTGTACCTTTGTCGAAACTACCATCGCCTGTTGCATCATGTGCAAATCCGACAAGGATAACCTCACCGGTGAAGATGCCTGTATCAGTACCAGTTTCTACTAGTGAGTATTGATTAATATCGAATCCTCTAGTTGAGATCTTTACTGGATCTGCAGGAGAATCTCCGATTGTATCAATCAAATCACTGTCGAAGTTGTGATCTGGTGCTACGATAGTAATGTAGACTTTGTCAGTCCAAGTGTAAACTTTTTGGTCAAGTTCCACAGTTGCTCCAAAGTTAGAAGTGTAGATTGTTACGTTGATATCTTCATCTTCCTGACCTACATAGTCAGCTCCTGATGGACCCCAATCGGTATACTCTAGAACAATTTGTTCACCTCTTTCAAGGTTATCATTTTCTAGAGCTTCAGGGATTTCAATGACAATCTGGAAGATTCCAGTGCTGTCACCTGTTTCCCTAAATGCATCGGGTTCTGGATCGAATGCTGCACCTTCGCCGTCTCTATCACCCATGGTGACAGTTGCGGCATCAGAATCCCATTCAATCAAGTCCAAGTCATATGTCTCGGCTCCGTCGTTGTCCAGATCAAAGTCTGGTTCAATGAGGGTCAAGATCATGTCGGAACCAATAATGTATACAGATTTGTCTGATTGTAATACACCGTTTCTTAGGTCAAATGTAGCAGAGTCAGTTACTGTGTTTGTGTTACCTGATGCATCTGCTGGATCTTCGTATTCTACTTGGAGAATGTCTCCTTGTAGGATACAATAATCATTAGCAGCAGTGTCGTCAAGAGCAGAGAATCTGTCAAGAATTTCTCCAGTTACGTTAACATCACCGGCTACAACTATGTCGGTGTATGCTGTTGTATCTGGACATACGCTACTTGCTGGACCGTCAGTGTATCGGATTGTAATATCAGCTTCGAATATACCTGCGTCTGGTGCGATTTCACCCATTGGTCCAAAGTCTCTGGCAATTTGGTCACCAGGACTAGCGCCGACAAATATGGCTCTGTCGATGGCATCTGGGCCACCAACATATCCAAGGACAACAGTATCAGCACCTCTGATTACAGAGATTCTGACTGGTCCATTGTCTGGACTTCCACCTGATACGGCTGCTGTTCGAACAAATGCAATGTTATCTTCACCAGCTGGATTGAGATCTGCATCGGGGTCGTTGACTCTAATGTGAATCGTCAAATCGCCACTTGGGATAAAGGTACCATCAACAGCTAGTGTGTCATCATTGAATCCACTTGCATGAATTGCAAAGATGGAATCACCTGTTGGTGCTGTGTTTGTTGAACCAAAGTCATCCGGAATACCAAATGGTACTGGATATACGGTTCTATCAAGACTAATTGTTCCTGTATTGGCTCTTACTCCTGCTGAGTCACCTACTTCGATGATTTCACCAGATGCATCTCTATAGTCAACATAGTTGACTTCGATGTCGAGTCCGGTTGTGGTTTCTTCAGTATTAATAGTATCTGCTCTACACCATTCTGCTGGGATTTGGAAGTCACCAACAAAGACACCTGATGCAATATCGGTCTCTACCAGAGTAAATCCAGTAGCACCGAGTCCATCATTGTCTGCTCCTGGGTCACAGTTACCACCGACATTCTCCCACTTTACATCATCAAATGTAATATCTAACAGTCTACCTAGAGAACCAAATGTAAAGCCCTCTAATGCTGTTGGAGCATCAAATCCGACAACGTCGTTGTC
>JACZTB010000030.1 GCA_022573895.1 Nitrososphaerota archaeon | reverse complement strand
ACATTTTAGAAGAGTTTGTAAATTATTTGGAATCACAAGGATTGGTGGCCGAAGCCGTCAAGCCAACATTGGCAGCACCAGAATTATTTTTTGAGATGAATAGAAAGCTTTGGCACAAAAAACTTGTTAGAAGGGGCATACAAAAAGAAGACAGAATACAAGGAGGCAAAACTCCAGCCACCAAAGAAGACCTACAACATATGCTAAAGTACTGTGAAAGGTCACTACGAAAACAAGCGATAATTCATTTTCTTGCTTCTACTGGAATAAGACCAGCTGCACTTATTGATCCAGTTTTGAAAATTAAACACCTAAAGTCAATGCCAAATCTCAATGATCCGATAAACCACCCTCATTATTGTTATGCTGTCCAAGTTTACGATGAATCAAAGGAAGGATACTGGGTATTTCTAACTCCTGAAGCAAGAAAAGTTCTTGACAGATATCTGAACGGCAGAAAACTTGCAGGTGAGAAACTTGATGATGAAACTCCATTGTTTACTACTCTTGGTAGTAGATGGAACACAAAGAATAATCATCTCACAGATGACAACATGAAAGAAATCCTTGGTAAAATCATCCAGGGTGCCAAAATACAACGCAAAAAGACTGGAAACAGGTACGACAAGTCTCTAGTCTACATGTTCAGAAAACGATTCAACACAATCCTTAAGCTAAATGACCGTGTGAACTCTAATATCGCTGAAAAGCTAATGGCTCATAAAAAGGGCCTGGATGGCACCTATCTTCAACCCACGTTAGAAGAATGCTATAGAGAGTTTTTCAAAGCTATTTCTGACCTTACAATAGACGATAATGAAAGATTACGAGTAACAAATCAGAAACTTGAAAGAGAAAAATCAGAGCTTGAGAAAAATAACGATACCATTAAACAATTTGAAAAAAAACTGCAAGATACACAAGATGCACTAAAGGAAATTTTAGAAGCATCAATCGTACATACTAGAGTAGTTCACGGTGATCACGTTTATCCTGATGAAAAGGAGATGGAGGAAAGAAGGTGTATGAACAAAGCTATCTTGAAAGAATTGGAAATTTTAGAATCCTAAAGTGATGTTTTTGGATAAATGGGATAATGACGAAAGAAAAAAAGAAAGAAAGATGATTCGGCAGGAAAACATTGGCAGATTTATGGTAATTGGAGCAAGTTTTTTCCTTTTCACCTATATCTTTACTATCATGATAGAGTCATATGCTTACAAATGTGGTACTTGTTAACTATGTATCCTAAGTATCTTGAGTTAAAGCTTTCAGTTAAGTTAAAGCTGGCAGCTGGCAGGCAGCTGGTACTTGATTTAAAAACATAAAGGGTAATACATTGACTTACGCTAACATGCTGGAAGAAATTGAAAGGCGTAGCTTGGAAGAAAACAGTTGGATTGAACATCCTTTACATCCTGGTCTTCTAACACATGGAAAAAAGTTTGTTTGTAAACTACATAAAACTAAGCCTATGAATCGTGGTTCTTGTAGACAACATATGGAAAGCAAACATAACGTTGATCTTTATACTGGTCAGAAATTAACGAAAACAGAATACCTTCCCCCACTACCTCAAAATGAAATAAAAAATCTAGAAATGCCCATGCCTATTAAAAAAGTGAAAAAATCCTCAACATCAAAGGAATTATTTGATAAAATTATTGAAAATCGTACAAACAATCAGATTACATCAAAAGCTAATCTTGAGCCAAACTTTGCTTCTCTACTCATAAAAAGGCTGGATGTTGAACCACCCGAGACTCAACGCCGTCGCTGGTATGAAAGTCTTCCACCAGAATACAGAAGAGATTTCAAAATTTGGGGTGTATTGCAGAAGATGAAACAAATGGGAATGCCGCAACATGTGACTGATAAATACATGATAAAATATGGTTTCAAAAAACCTGAGACAGAAAAACCAAAGATGTCACTTAAGACATTAGTTGAGTTACTAATCCTGATTAAGGAAACTAAATTTGAACCAAAAGCGGTGCGGGTCTCAATAGAATAGGGTTTTGAACTAATTTTGTGATGCCCTATGAGGGAACCAACCTAGGACAATAATGACTTAATTCTCAACAGATTCAAGCCTCAATGGATTCCACATTTAAAAAAATTATCTTGTTAAGACCCAATCATAAATGACCTTTATTTGCTTCATAATTATGGCATTAAGATCAGCTTTATTTCCACACAATAAACGATTTGATTATTTGAAAATTTAGTATGGTTCAAGATTTAGAAATTAAAGAATGTTGTAGGAAGAAATATTTCCGGCAAGATTTCTTTTCACAAGACCTAATTCCATTAAACGACTCATAGTAACAGTACTCTGGACTTCAAAGTAATTATCAACTACTTCAGCCAAAATTTCCGTTTTATCTAATCCAGGATAATCTTTTTCAAGCGATTCAAGTTGTTTTGGAGTATGATGAGTTTTGAAAAAGTTAGTTTTTTCAGTTCTAAATATATCTCTTATTTTAGCTATAGTTAATTCTTTTCCTTTATTCTCTGATATTTTTTTAATAAAAATATTCTCCAATTCAAATTGAGAAATTATTTTGTCAGCAATGAAATTAGTCTCTTCAGAAGAAAAAACTTGATCAATTCTATCTAAGCTTATGTTAGGAGAAATTAATTCTTCTAAAATAGGGTTCTTCATTGTTACAAACTCTTTTCCTAATTCGGTTAATGTTACATTTAATTTGTTTTCTCCCTCCCTCTGGATTGTAATCAGTCCCATTTCATAACATGCTCCAGAAAAAGTCTCTTTTTCTGTTTTACTTTTTACAATTCTTGCCACATATTGATTTGCAAATCTTTTTTTACTTGAAGCAATTCTTGCATTTACTTTTTCTTCTTTATGGCGTACTCGTTTATATCGTTCTTGTAATTTTTGAGTTGTTGCAGGTAAACCAATTGTTAAATCAATAAAATCCTTAGTTGATTTACGCGCATAAAGTTTTTCTGAAATGTGGAAACCTACATCTGAAACTCTTTCTTTTAATTCTTTTAGATCAACCCAATTTGATTTTTTCACTGCCATTAAATTTCCAAGTTCATTTAGAACGAACTTTACTGGAAAAAATCTATTGTGAAATATCCAAATTAATCCAGCAGTTCCTGGACCATAAAGCTCTTCTTGTTGAGAAATAGGTGTCACATCAATTTCTTTTAGAAAGGTTTGTTTTGAGAAAATGTCGTTTAATCTTTGTCTAAGTTCTACAAGTTCAAATCGTGGTTCATCATGGGTAGAAAACTTAGACTTTGTTTCTATGATAACATCTCCAGATTTTTGAGAGATTAAGATATCTGGAGATCTCGCTTCACCAAATTCATCTTGAATCTGATTCTTAATGGCCCGATTAATGAAATCATACTCATCTTCATAGTCCCCCTTCTCCACAAGTTCTTTGATTTTCTTGAAATACTCATGATTCAAGTTTACCCGTATAATCATTAACTCTTCGACGCATGACTACCGTTTAAACTATGGGGAAGCTTTATATATGAAGGAAATCCACCATTTAATAGATATGTCATCCATTAAACGATTAAATGGAGTAAGAGAGCGATTAACCGTCGTTATGGACACAAATGCGATAATCAGAATTATGAAGCATGATGGGCCTTTGCGTAGAACGCTACGCAGATTCAAAGGTCTATCCCTAAGAATTTTAATTTTAAAAATCGTTCTAGCAGAACTTAACAAGATTGCAGATTATTCAGAAGAAGAAGTAGTTTCAGAAATTTCACGTAAATTACATAGCAAAGTAACAGTGATTGGTCAAAATGAAGACATTAGTTCTGCAGCTGAAGAACTAGAAGCAAAATATTCCTCTGCACATTATCCTGATTCTGTAATTTTAGCAACTGCCCTTATTAGTGATTCAACTTTGCTATCGTATGACCAAGGTTTACTTGATTGTGCAAAGTCAGAGGGAGTCAAAACTTTTGTTCCAAAAAATAAGGAGGCTTTTGCTGCATGAATCAAAACATAAGACTCCTACATTCTGTCAAGTTACCACACACACTAATGGAGTTCATCAAATGTTCTCAAGCATCTATTGAACAAGACATTGAATCGAAAAATCAAAAGGAGGTATGGTACCTTGACTGACCTTAATTTATTGATAAAGAAACAAAAGATATTCTCTCAAAGCATAGCTGATGGTAAGCTTGCTGAAGAACTTGCAAAAAAAGAACTAGAACAAGAAGGATACACAATAATCCCAAACAGTGGGATAGGTAGTGATTTTGGAGCAATTGATCTGTATGGTAATTTACTTTTAGTTGAAGTCAAATCTGGAAAATCATCTTTATCTAAAAAACAACGGAGCACCAAAAGAATTGTACAAAAAAAAGGAATACAATACTTGGAATATAGAATTAGCAAACAACGACTTGAATATTACAAAGAACAAAAATTGAAAGAGAAACTACAAAATCATCACTTAACAAGTTCACCATTTGTAGCAAATCAATTTCCTGGTGTATGGTTAATTGACATACCACATACATGTCCAAACTGTGGACTTGTTGCTGAAGACATTATTCAGATTTTCTTAAAATTTGGCCTAAGAAATATGGGCGATGGAACAGTCCGACAACAATCATGGTGCTATGAATGTAGAAAATTTACTAGGAGGGGGAAATAATGGAATTTACGCATGTAGTTCCACCATGTGACATCCCTGATCTTAAAGAGAAAATCATCAATGGGCAAAGACACTATCTTACCCCCTGTGGACCACTCCCTTCAATGACTATAACACTTTCGGTCCTAGCACAGCCAGGTTTGGAAAAATGGAAACAGAATGTAGGGCCAGATGTCGCAAATGTTATTGCAAGAAATGCTGCAATAAGAGGAACACAGAATCACAAAATTATTGAAGACTATCTATCTAACAGAGATGTTTCTCTATACCAGAAAAAAGTTTTGGCTTGGGGCTTGTTCAATCTTGAAAAAAATACACTAGATCGAATCGATAACATTCAGGCACTTGAAAAAACACTGTATGCATGTCAACTTGGTGTTGCAGGTCGTACTGATGTAATTGCAGAATTTGATGGCACACCATCAATTATTGATTTTAAGACTTCAACTAGAGCAAAAAAAGAAGAATGGATTCAAAACTACTACCTCCAAGAAACTGGTTACTTGTTAATGTGGGAAGAGAGAACATCAAATGAAATCCAACAAATTGTAACAATAATTGCATGTGAAGATGGCGAGATTCAAGTATTCATAAAGAAACGAGATGAATTTATTCCAAAAGTCAAAGCTTGCATAGAAGAGTACTATCGAAGACAAAGCTTGAAGGTGAAGCAAAAATGAGATGTAGAATTTGTGATCTAGTTCATAAAAATACTAAACGACACAAGTCGTGGGTTTCATATCAAGTCTGTCGGGCTTGCCTGTTTTTACTTGAGATATTTTCTTGGAACAATAACTTCTTGAAAGAACATTGGGAGGCATGAAATGTATAACATAGATTATTCTTCTATGATGGCAAGACATTTCTTATGCAACATATTACAACATAATGTTCCAGGATCAATTGAGCTTGTCAAAACGGTTTCAAATCTCAAAACTGAACAGATAACGCGCTTTTTACTTACGTTAGGTGGAACACTTGATGGTCTTTTTATGGAAATGGAACTTGAGTTTCCAAATTTTTCAAAGTACAAAGACTGGAGATGTTCATACCTGAAGGATCTTGACATAATTGAGGAAAGGGAACATGATGGTGACTGGAGAAATGGAAAGGAATAAGGAACTAAGAATGTATGAGGATCAAAAATGATAGATGAAATAGCTAAGGAGTTAATCTATGAAGCACAAAGTAGTGATGATGTTCGAAAAATTCTTTCAGAAAATAACTTCCTTGATCGTGATTTATGGAAACCAATTGGCGATGATTTCGGTAATGAAACACTAATTAGACATCAAAGCCCCGCACCGGAATTAGCATTTGGTGAAAGATGTATCAATTCTGTTGACTCTATTTTAATGAGAAAATGCATTGAAAATAAAATTGATCCACGTGGTTCTGATGCACCTAAATCTATGTTAGAAGCCGCTGATATATTTTGCAACGTACCTGATGGAAAGCTTAGTAAGTTTAAAGGAAACCTAGCTAGTATATGTGAAATCTTTTGTACTGCAACAGGTAGAGAAGAAAGTAAACTCACACTTAATTTAGTCGATCTAGGGGAAGGACAAACTCCAGATTATATGAGACGATCATTTTTCTCACTACCAATTGGCAGAGGAAGTCCTTACAAAAGAGGAATTCCGTTTGTACAAGGAAGATACAATCAGGGAGCTGGTGGTTCATACAAATTTTCAGAATTTACATTAATTGTCACAAAACGGGCTCCTTCCCTCCTCACACCAAAATCTAGAGAAATTGTTGATCAATATTATGATCAATCAAAAATTACATTAGCCGAGATTTATGATAGGAAAGCTGAGTGGGGATGGACTGTTGTAAAAAAATTTCCAAGAAGACATGTCAATGAGGATACTTGGTATGGATATCTTGCACCTGATGGGAAAGTTCCAAGTTTTAATGCAGATAGTTTAGGATTAATTCCCCCTGAACAAATTCCAAGATTACCATCAAACCTCTCAAAAAAAGAGGAACAAAAGAAATTACTCGATTTAAGAAGTCAGGGCACTCACACAGCGTATTCTAGATCTATTGCAGGTGGGACTCTAGTGAAATTATTTGATTTTCCATTGAAACAAGCAATGAGGGGAGATCTCTGGAGTGAGGGTCAGAGAGAAATGAGAGAAAAAGTATTTCATGAATTAATTTTACCAATTAAATTGACTGAATTAAGAGAATGGGGCACCAAAATTAAGGGAAAAGGCGATTCAGCCTATTTAACCGGTTTATTGAATTCAATTTTGCAAAAAGATAAGGGCAGAAATATTTTGGTGAGAGATAACTGGCCTAAAGATGAAACATTAACCATTGAAAGTTTCGGTAAGAAGCCAATTAAAATTACGAAATGGATTTTAGACACAGAAAAAGCAGACACCGATTGGTTGGGTGATACTTCAGTAATCTATGTTTTAAATGGCCAAATTCACTTCAAAGAAAAATCGAGTTATTTACAACGACTAAAATTATACAATTTAGAGAGAAGTTTGTTAGTTGTAGTGAATATTAATTCAATTCCAATTGATATTAGAGATCTAATCTTTCGAGTAGATCGAGCACATACAGAAGAATATCCAGAAGCTGATTTATTGAAATCTGAAGTTCAAAAAATTATAAAAAATGATGATGATATTAAACGAGCTAATGATGAAAAATTTTATGAAAAAACTTCAGATATTAAAATTGATAAAAAATATTCAGAACGTATAGTTAAAAAACTAGCTAAAGAAAATCCGTTACTCTTTGAAATGTTACAAGGAACCAAACTTCCTGTTGTGACTGGGGCTATAAAGTTGGTTAAAAAAAAGGGAGAAAAATACAGAAATGAAAAATATGGAAAGAAGTCCCCAACTTTTTTTCAAATAAAGAGGGATAAAAAAAATTGACAGAAAGATATCCTAAAGTGAAATGCCCATCAAATGGGGACATTACAGTAAAATTTGAAACTGATGCGGAAGACAAATATTTTAATGAACATGTAGGATTGGGAAACATTGAACTCAGTCATGATATTGTCAGCTGGAGTAAACTCCGTACAGGAATTTACACATTAAAACTTAAACCATCTTTAGCTTTTAAAAATTTACAAACTGGCAGACTTGTTAATTTCCGGTTTAAAGTAAGAGAACAAAAACAAGAAAGATGGAGTTTTGAAATTCCTATAGAAATAAGTGATCCAATTTCTAAACCACCACCACCTCCTCATCCTCCACCACCACCAGGGTCTAAACGTACACCATTTACCAGAATCCCTAAGCCAGATCCAGACTCAGATCATGGTCAAAACTTTATTGATGATCCAGAGATCAAAGCGATAAGCAAAGAAAAATCTCCAACAAGATGGAACAAGTATTTCATAGGTAATGAAAAACGAGGAGCTTATGTTGAAATTTCAAGTGAAGGCAAATTGAAAATCTGGGTAAATATTTCGCATCCAAGCTTAGTTCAGTATCAGATATTGCATCCTGAATTATCAACAAAAAAAATTATCGATAAATATGTCTATTATATTGGTTACCAAACATGGGCTTTGTTCCTTATACACGAAGGAAACTATGTAAAATATCCTGAAAGTTATTCCATTAAACAACTTATGGAAGCTGCTTCAGATTCTTTAGCCTTTTTCGGATTAGGCTATTTAGATGCATCTAGATAAATTTAATTTCTAAATATAACAATTCTTTCTTCATTCATCATTCTGCCAGATTTATTTGAAATATTCTCTGGCGCATTTTTAAAAGGAAGTACCTTCGTTGGAATCATTCTAGGATATGTTACAATATGTTTGAAACCATACTTCAATGCAAGCTGTACAAGAATTTTATCAGTATGAATTGGTATTCTCTTAACCGTTCTATTCCCAACAACAAAACACAAATGACTCTTATTCTTCAGAATTTTTGAAAGTTCTTCTAAGCATTTGTCAAAATCAAAAAAGAATGCATAAACATCTGCTGCACGTTTAGTATCAATTTTTGAAATAGCTCGAAGTTGAGAAATTAATTTAGGTGACTCCAAGTCACTCATTTCAACATCATATCTTTGTCCTCCTAAGCCAACTCTATCTACCTCTTTTAATCGATTTACAGGTAAATCTAGCCATGATCCTGAATGATAAGAAAATTCGCCATATGCTACTGTAGTACTATGATCACCATATGGAGGTGATGTTATTACAAGATGTCTTTTTGCATCATCTAAAATCTCAGAATTAATCTTGTTAAAATTATCAGATAAATTTACAGCATTACCAAATTTTACAACAGTTTTGGTTTTGTTTCCTCTCATAGTAGTTCTGAAACTTGCCATTAAGTTGCAGTTTGTTTCACAAATATCAGAAAAAATTTCAAAAACATCAGGACGATATTTTTTTAATTGCTCTTTTTCTAATCTCCAATGCTTAAACTCATGTCTTCGTTGATTACTAGCATGCCTAGCAGTTAAAGAGAAACAAATTTTTAGAAAGTTTGACATTTTACGATCTTTAGATTTGAAAATATGTTTCTTTAAGATACTGAGTTTTTTTATTACTGATGGTTTATTCCAAAACTCAACATCAAAGTCTGTAGGTACTAATTTTGGATAGAATTTGTCTCTTTGATAATCTCTTTTGGATTTTTCAAGAATTTTTTGATATTCAAATTCGGCTCGTTTTGGATTAATAACAGTGGTTTTAACTTTAGCAAGTAGAACAGCAAATGGGTTAATATCAAAACCAATTGAATTTTTTCTCTTTAACATTGACTCGATCAAAACTCCACCCGAGCCAACAAATGGGTCTATGATGATTGTTCTTTTACTCTCTGCATATTTAGCTATGATGTTTTTGGCAATTTCTGGATGCATCCTAGCAGGATATTTGTGCATTCCATGAGTGAATTTCTTTCTACTCTCATTTCTAAATGTCCAAAACTCTTTTAATGCAACTTTGGATTTTTGCATCCTGCATATTTCTTTTTGTCTCACTTTTTAACTCCTGGGGTTTTTAGTAATTTGATCTTTTGGTTTAATTTCTATTTTAAAAAATAAATTTTTTCATTTCTAGCGCCTACGTTTCTCTAATTCTTCATCAGCAAGAAATCCAGCCTCAAATTCATCAGTTAATAAAAACATTTTTTCTAATTCTTCTAATTTTTCTTCAATCTTATCCCACAATTCAGAAAATTCTGGATAGGTAGAATCGAGAATATCAGATTTTGTAAGTTCTTCTTTCGTTCTAATAAGCTCAATATCATGATATTCCATACAGAATCTAAAACCACTAAAAAAACCCTTTACTTCGTTTATCCTCTTTGCAATTTCAAAATCACTGACTTTATCAAAATTTTTAATACAATAATCAAGTACGTCTAAATGTGCTTTCAAATTACTAATTACCCATTCTTTTCGTTTCATTTTGGCATTCCTTACAGTAATCTTATCGGTATAAATAAATCCGAATCTATTAGAAAATAGCATGTTTGATAAGATTTTCAGGGTTACACTCACGGATTATCCTATAAAGTTAATGATTTAATTAAGTGGAACTTTTTTACGTACTAATTGTTATTAATTTCTAAAAAATTTTGGTAACATTTGATACGAATTATCTAAGATTCTGCCAAGATAAACAATTAGTCAAACAAAGAAATTAACATTTTGGCATTATAGTAAAAATCGAATATTTTTCATCTAGAAAATCCATATCAATTCCATCCTCTAACCAATCTTCTATCATTATGTACCAATCTCTTTGTATAGTTCCGTTTCTATTATGATCCGTTTTATTATCGTACAAACATTGTGTTCTTTTTAGTAATTTTCTTTCTTCATTTTCTAAAAATAAAATTTGTTTATCAATAACTGGCGGTATAATGAAATTGGAATGAATTTTTCTACAGGATGTTTTATCTGGTATGATTTCATTTTCAATCCTATCTTGTAATTTTCTTGCAAAAACTTCCGTCAAATCAAAGTGTTTTTGCTCATGGATAAGCAATTCATCATAAGACGTATGATTTTCGTTGACCCAAGATTGATCTTGATACATATATGCAGTTGAACTGACAGTTACATAATTTTCATTAGATATATTTTCAATAGAGTCACATTCTCTTTCTGCTATAAAATTCCAAAAAATGTATGCTTCATGTTCACTATTAATATCAGGTTCTGCGTCAAAATGAGTCCAGTTCAAAAGATAATTTGCTTTCCATGCTATTGCGTTCGGAGAATCTGGATACCAGTATAATTGAGTAAACCCAGATTCTTCTGAATCAGATGTGCCTATAATAATATCAGATTCTTCCGATTCATAGTAATACCAAATGGCAAGTGCAATCAGGAGGATTGACCAGATGATCCAAAATAGTTTCCACCATTTTTCCATAATATTTACTTCTTTTACACAAATTAGTTAGTATTGTCGTTGATGAAAAAGAAAAATCCTGAAAATTCTTAATAATTACATTTGATACGAACTGTTAACAAAAAACAAAATTACGGTAAATATCTACACGTCAATAACAATGGAATTTACTTTCACCGAACAGATAAGCATCATTTTAGGTATCATCGGTCTTATTTTTGGTGCCATAGGCATGATTTATGGAATTAAAAAGAAACGAGAGTTAACTCGCTCTCAACTTAAAACTGAGCAAACCAAAAGAAGTGCATATCGTTCTAAAAAAAAGGCAGCAGATGCTCAAACAGCAGAATCGCATGTTAAGATCTGGAAAAATATCTTTGGTTTTTTCAAGTGAAAATAAACCATAATGGAATTTTAAAGTTTAAGTATCTACATTTAATTTTCTTTTTAAAACAAAAATGGGTCTAAAATAATTCCAATAATGGTTCGGATCTTAACAGACCAGATAACGATTTATCAGCAGCAATCTATAGACGCTTAATGACCAAAGAACTAACGACAGATGAAAAAATTAAAAAATTAAATTATCTTTCTAAATTAGCTAAGGAAAAAGAAAACTCAAAAGACATTATTGAAAAGATTGGAATCGTTACGGTATATTCAAGCATGGTTGATTTTACATTAGTTCAAGCAGCTAGACTAGTAGAACAAGTTCTTTTGAAGGGCAAATTAGCAGAAGGAAAAGAAATAACTTTACAACCACATGGAGATTTATGGTTTTTCGAGCATCAAGTCAGGTCAAGAGCAATTTTAAAAGAAATCAAAAAACTTCTTCCATTTAAGGCCACAAAACCTGAGGATGAAGACAAGGCAAAATTTGTTAATAATTCTGTTAAGGATTTCATAACAATATCAGATAAGTTTTTGACCGCAAGAAACTCAATAATTCATCACATTCTAAATCCAAAAAAGGATATGAAAAAGGTTGAAAGTGATTTGAAAAAAACAATAACTCTCTTTCATAAATTTATGGAGATCCAGAAAAATTTCTTTGAAGTGGCTCAACCTTATAGGTTCAGTAAAAAAGAAATGGAATTTTTTTATGGAAAAAGTAAGGTCTAAAATAAAACCAATAATGGTGCGAGTCTTAACAGAGTAGGGAGTTGAACTAATTGTTCAATTCCTATACAGGGAACCAAAATCATTCCATAAACGGTGCGGGTCTCGATGGGTTCAGCTCTGACCAGATTAGAACAGTTTGCGTTAGGATATGGCCATAAAATTACTGCCAATTACTTCAATAATGAGTCTATAATTGGCCCAACTATGGTCTGGGTCTCAACAGATTCGATTACATTTGATACGAACTGTTCTTTCATGAAAATTCTTAACCCTGGTTTCTTTATATTTTCTAAGTATTTCTTTGAATTTTTCTGGATCATCTACTAATTTTGAAATCATATCAAGAACTTGTTTTTTATCATCAACTTGTTTAGCTTTAAGTCTTTGAGTCAAATTCCCTTCGGTATTGCAGGAAAAATTGTAGTTATGAAATGTTAATTTGTTTATTTGAGATGCTGTCGAAAGTATACTATGGGAAAAAATCTGCGTTGTAAGCTCGGAATTCATGATTATGAATGGTCACATGACAGAGTAGGAAGCGTTTGCAAATTTTGTGGAAAATATCGGCAAGGTTGGTTTAATCAATATGGATTCAATGGATAATAATAACGAAAATCGTATCAATTATTGTGATAATCCCAAACAGCGTCTTTATTATCAATTAAAACAATTTACATTTGATACGAACTGTTAATCCTGAAAATTCTTAATTGTTAAATGTTTGAATGAATGACATATTTTATGAATGTCTGTGAAAAATGCGGTGAGCCAGCTTCTAGAAGTATTACATGGGATGAGGATAAAGGTGTAACTAGAATAAATTATTATTGTAAAAATCATATTCCAAAATCTAAAAATTCTTAATTCTTAGTTTAATCTAGAAAAGACATGTCAGATGAATCAGCAGATTATATTGATTTTAAAATATCAGATTGGGAGTTAGTACCAAAATCGAAGATAAACGAACCTAAATTGATCGCGTTAGTAGAAAATGCATCCCTTGAAGCAACTTCTGCTGATGACAATAAGAGAATTGTTCATTTTAAGAGAGGAGCCGTAATTAAAATTATTGAAAACCCCCGCGGTGTTAGCAATATTTGGGATCCTGCAGATGTATTATCTGACACATCCACAAGATAAGACAAAAATTGACTCTTAGAATTTTTTAGACTTTGATTATTCCTCTCTTCCGTCTTTATCTTAATATCATGAAGGCGAGTGAAAATCTACATGGAGATTCTTGATGAGAAGGTCCTTGTTTGGCTTGAAAATGCTCAATTTGTTAAAGCCAACCCTGCCGTGTATGTTCTTTATGATAAAAATTTGGATGCAATTTACATTGGCGAGAGTGAAAATCTTCAGAATAAATTTGCAATGTATTTTAACACAAACTTTGAGAATGATCCTTGTAAACAAAAAACCCATACTTATCAAAGAGCATTTGTTGAAAATCCAAAAGAACGAAAAAGACAGCTTTTAGAAGACTATAAGAAAAAACATGGCAAGATGCCACGTTGTAATGCTGACATTGATTGAAAATCAGTCATTTCTCTACACTGGAATAACAAACCATAATGAAAATCTCTTAAACGATTTCGTTGTAACATTGTGCTATAATGACAGAACCATCTAAACCAAAAGAAGGGGATGAAGTCTGTCCCATGTGTGGAAGACCAAAAAGTAAACATTCTCCCGAAGAATTACTTACATGCTCTCGTAAGATGGAAGAGTTTAAGAAAAATATTACAGGTGGGGCTGGAATTGAATGAATATTTGCAAACTGTTAATCTTAAAAATTCTTAATTCGTTTAATAGCCATCTATGGTTCTTTCATCGCTTTCCAATAGCCACGAAGTATGCTACACCACGTCGACGGTTTACGTTCAGTATTTTCTCTGTCGCCACATAATTTACAAATCACTGCACCATCTACAACTTTCCACGAATGTGGGCATGACTTCGAGTCATTAGGAAGAGATTTTTTCGTAATTAACTGAGGTTAACATTCTAGATAAATCGGATCTTAATCCTGAAAATTCTTAATTATCCAGCCAGTGAATTGCTTGTATGGCTAATTATCCAGTCAAATGCAAGTCATGTGGTACAGTAAACATCATTACTCTTGATAGGACTGTGGTAACTGAGGATTGTGATGAGAAAGAGTGTAAAAATTGTGGTAAAAAAGGCATGGAATACCCACAAATGTTTGATGATCCTGAAAAATAAATGTCGTAATTAGGCATTTACTTAGATTTACAACTATGTTTTTCGCCATTTATTAAATTCTGAAAATTCTTAATTCGTTCTAAAATAAATGTCGTAATTAGGCATTTACTTAGATTTCAGCAGTTCGATAATTCTGTAGATGACATTTGTTATGAAATGTTAACAAAAGATTTTAGCTGAACATATTATTGCCAAACTACTCGATCTTTTATAAAGATCATGTAGATCTTACAATTATTGAAAAAGATAGTGCTAGGGATTTTTATTTTAATTATGTTAACTGTCATGTATACCTCCACTGATTCAGTTTATGCGATTCATTTAACACCAGAACTTTCTTCAGAATTTGGGGACGTGTTTACCATAAATGCTGAACCGCTGGATGAATCAACAATACTACTTACAGGCCATGCGCCTAGAGCGGCAAGGGAACCAGTTGAAATTAAAGTTACTGCCCCAAACGGCAATCTAGTTAGTATTGATCAACTAACTGTGGATTCTAATTTTAATTATATGACTGAAATCAAAACAAGTGCTAAATCATGGAATGTAAATGGGGCTTATGTGATTACTGCACATCAAGGCCCAGGTTGGCTTCACAATTTTGTGTCAACCAATGTTGAAGTTGTTGGTGGTTTATTGGCCGATTTTAAACTAGATTATCAAATTGTTGGTGGGTTTGTAAGCTATATTGAAGTTGAACCAAACTCTAATTCATTGATAATCTCTATTAATACAAATATTTATGATGATACTTCAGAAGGCAGAGTCTTAACAATTGAATTACCACGAAAAGTTATCGAAGCAAAAATAATGGATACTGATATAGATGACCAACTTGTTGTTTTTGTAGATGGTGTGAACACCCAATTTGAGGTAGTTGTATCATCAAGTGTAAGGTCGCTAACAATTCCATTTATCTCCGGTAGTGAGGAAATAAAAGTCACTGGTACCTATGTAGATCCTGGATTTGCAATCTCCATAATTCCTGAATTTGGAATCCTTGCACCACTTGTTTTGTCGGTTTCAATTGCAGCAATAATTGCGTTTTCACTAAAGGGAAAATTCAGTATATTGTATCCTAAACAATAATTTCATTAACATTTGATACGAACTGTAAATCCGGAAAATTCTTAATTCTTGCTGGAATAAATAACAATTGGATCGTTTTGTTAGATTTAAATCACAATGCCTAAATTTAACCGGAAAAGCAACTGATTTGTGATATTACATGGTCCATCATTGGGAATTGGGGCAGGCATTGCATCTGTAGTTATAGTTACTGTATTTTTTGGTATGAGTATCTTTGTACAAGAAAAAGAATTAGTTTTAGAAGAGGCTGAGATTCCAAATACAACATCTCAAGAAATTGGACTGTCAGTTTTTACTGAAAACGGTTCTCCATATTTAGGAGATCCAAATGCACCAATAACTTTGGTAGAATTTGGTGATTATCAATGCTTTTTTTGTAACAAGTTTTTTCACAGCACAGAACAAAAATTACTGGAAAATTATGTAGATACTGGTAAAGTCAAGATGATCTTTAAAGACTTCACAATAATTGGACCTGATTCAAAAACTGCTGCTCATGCTGCACATTGTGCAGATGATCAAGATTTGTTTTGGCAATATCATGATATGCTTTACAACAATTGGAATGGTGAAAACAACGGATGGGCAAGTTCTGAAAACCTATTAAGAATGGCTCAAGATGTTGGTTTGGATATTGATAAATTTACAGATTGTATGCTAAATGAAATTCATACACAAATCATTTCTGCAAGTAATGCTGACGCAAGAACCCTAGGTCTTACTGGCACCCCTGGCTTTTTTGTAATTAGTCCTAACAACCAAGTTACAAAGATCCCTGGAGCACAACCATTTGATGTATTTAAAAAAATTTTTGATTCTGAACTAGAAAAATAGAAAATTTGTAGATCAAATCCGAAATCATGAAGTAAAAATGGTAAATTTTTTCACACAGATAAGATAGATTTAGCTCAAAAGCCTTTTAAGACCATTCACGACGGCTAGCTCATGGCTGCTGGAATTGATGATATCGCAGTGTACATTCCTAGATTGTATGTTGATGCGTCAGATTTTGCTCATGCAAGAGGTATGGATCCTGCAAAACTCGAAAAAGGCCTTGGAGTCTCAAAAATGGCCATGGTTGACACAAATCAAGATCCTGCATGCCTTGCAGCAAACGCTTGCCTGAAAATTATGCAAAAAAACAAACTTTCTCCTGAATCTATTGGGAGATTATATGTATCCACAGAATCCGCATTTGATGAATCAAAGGCAATGAATTCGTATGTTATCGGAATGTTGGAGCAAGTTTATGGTAGTGGTTCATTTGAACACTGTGGCGGAATTGAAACAAAATTTGCATGTGTTTCAGGATCTTACGCATTGTATGATAATACCAATTGGATTAGGGCTGGAGAGGCCGAAGGCAAAAATGCGCTTGTTGTTGTATCTGATATTGCAAAATATGATTTAGGTTCTTCTGGAGAAGCAACACAAGGAGCTGGTGCAATAGCTATGCTATTAAATGATAAACCAAGACTTTTGACCTTTGACCCAAAGGTTACAGCTACATCAATCAAAGATGATTATGATTTCTATAGACCATTTGGAAAGGAGACCCCAATTGTTCATGGTCAATATTCCAATCTGCTTTACTTGATTCAAGTACGAAAAGCACTCGAAGCTTGGAAAAATAAGGTAATTTCATCAGGATTACTTGAAATAGGAAAAGATGAGACGATTTTAGATTACATCGATTATTTTAACATGCATCTTCCATATGCAAATATGGGTAAAAAGGCTCTTGCATATTTGATTCGTCATGAATGGAGAAGTTTACCAAGATGGAAACCACTAATTGATAAGATTGGTATGGCAGAACCCAAGCCAAAGGACCCACGTGGAACTATAGAATCTATTCTAGGTGATCAAGAGTTTATGGAAAAAGATCATGAGTTTACAAAACGATTCACTAATACTGAAGAATTCCTGGAAGTTTATGAATCGAAACTCGCAAGTTCATTGATAGCATCAAAAATGATTGGTAATTTGTATACAGCATCATTATATCTCGGATTTAGAAGTAGTTTAGAATTTGAATATCAAAAAGGTGTTGATTTAGCCGGAAAACGAATTGGGTTTGGTTCCTATGGCTCTGGTTCTAGTGCCATGGTTTTCAGTGGAGTAATTCAGCCAGAATACGAATCAGTGGTTAAAGACATGAATATTGAGGCTGAAATGGGCACTAGAAAAAAACTTTCTCTTGAAGAATATGAAAATATTCATGAAAATAAGCTAACCATAGATCAATCACTTTTGTCTCCAAAAAAAGAATTTGTCTTAGTTGAGATACTAACAAAACCTGAATTTAGAGGTGAACGTCGATATAGTTTCAACGAATAGAGTTTTAACCCAACTCAATTTAGAATTTTCAAATCAAAATTATTTTGGAAGATTTTTGCCATCTGATCAATATCTAAAGTCTGAAAGAAAGGAATGAATCCTAAAACAGAAATTCCCGTGATGTCTTCAATGTCATCTTTTAAAATCTTAACATCATAACCATCTGGATCAATATCATTAATTATAATTCCTTTAACTCTAATTCCATATTGTTTAGCCAACTTACAAGTCAGTATAGTGTGATTTAACGTGCCAATTCTCGTTCTTGTAACAATTATTAATTCTAAATTAAGATCATTTATCAAATCTGTTACAAAATAATTTTTCAAGATCGGTGTCATGATACCACCCATACCTTCTACAAAAATTGATTCGTGAATCTCAGTCAATTTTTTAAAACATTGTAAAATTAAATTTAAATCAACTTTTTCATGAACATTGGGATTTTTCATTGCAGTGTATGGTGATGCAGGAATCTGAAAAAATTGTGGATTGACTAAATTTTCAGGGTCATTAACTTTAGCAGC
Source organism: Nitrososphaerota archaeon (assembly GCA_022573895.1). GTDB lineage: Archaea > Thermoproteota > Nitrososphaeria > Nitrososphaerales > Nitrosopumilaceae > Nitrosopumilus. Next base: position 2,490 of record JACZTB010000030.1, on the reverse strand, counting down.
ATCCGATAAAATTTCAACATCTTTTGATTTAAAACCAATCTTTTGTGGTTTGCCTGTAGCAAAAGGTTTCATGACACCGACATCAATTCCAATATTGCGCAATGCTCTTGCTAAACCTGCAGTGATCCAGGTTTTTCCGACATCAGTATCAGTTCCTGTAATAAAATAAGATTTCAACATGAATGATGAATCAACTTTGTTGATTAATCTTTCATCGGTTGGTTATTAAGATGAATTTGGCTACAACCGATAAATGAAGCAAGATAGTTTTGTTTGGCATCCTAATACTCAGATGAAAGAATGGGTTAGCTTTGATCAGATAGTAAAAGCACAAGGTATGTGGCTAATAGATTCTCACGGTAAAAAACTCCTTGATGGCGTAGCAAGTATGTGGTGTAATGTTTGGGGCCACTCAAAAAAAGAGTTAATCACTTCAATAATTAAACAATCAAAAAAACTCCAACATTCCCCCATGTTTAATTTAACAAATGAACCTGCTGAAAAGTTAGCAAAAAAATTAGTAAAAATATCACCAGGAATGTACAGGGTATTCTATTCTGATAATGGTTCAACCGCAATGGAAATTGCATTCAAAATTGCCTTACAATATTGGCAAAATAAAAAAATTAAAAATAAAACAAAAATTGTAACATTAGAAAATGGTTATCATGGTGATACGTTTGGAGCAATGTCAGTAGGTTATGTACCAGAGTTTTTCTCTAAATTTAAAAAACAATTATTTTCAACAATCCGAATTCCAGTTCCTAACAAATATCGAGTGCCAAATGGTTATACATATCTGGAATATCAAAATTATTGTCTAAATAAAATTGAAAAGCTATTTTTAAAAGATGATTCTATCGCAGCATTTGTAATGGAAAGTGGTGCACAAGTTGCAGGTGGCGTAATAATTTATCCTGATGGATTTCAAAGAAAGATAAAAAATCTTTGTAAGAAATATGACATATTGTTTGTTTTAGACGAAGTTGCAACAGGGTTCGGTCGTCTTGGATCAATGGTTGAGTATACTGCACAATCTAGTCAGCCAGATATTGTTGCATATGGAAAAATGTTAACTGGCGGCTATCTTACTTTAGCGGCAACATTAACCACAAAAAAAGTCTATGATTCGTTTTTAGGAGATTTTTATGATTTTAAACATCTTTTTCATGGTCATACTTACACTGGAAACCCAATTGCAGCTGCAGTTGCGAATGAAAATTTACAGCTTTATGAAAAATTCAAACTTATAAAAAAAATTCAAATCACCTCAAAAATATTTGAAGATCAAATCTCTGAAATTTTAAGATTTCAGCATGTAGGAGATGTCAGGCATAAAGGCATGTTGATGGGTATTGAACTAGTTAATGATAAGAAAAAGAAAACTCCATTTTCAACAAAAAAATCATTCAATAAACTTGTTTTTGAAGCAGGCAGGAAAAATGGAATCTACTTGAGAACGCTTGGAAATATCATTATGCTTGTTCCCCCACTAGCAATTTCACAAAAAGAGCTGAATTTACTACTCCAGAGAACAATTAAAACCATTAAAGCAATAACATAGTAAACCTGAAAATAATTCTAGGTTAACCTTCCAATATTCTTATTTAGAGCACTGAATTCATTTTATATTGAAAATGGAGTATAAAATCATCCAAGAATGTAAGCAAAAAGTTCTATTAAGAGAAGTTCTATCATTAAAAGAAACAGAAGATCTCTTCAACGTTTCTGATAAATCTCTAAAAATTTTAGCACAGGCTGCTAATGAAGTAACTAGGAAATTCAATGGATTGAAAGTTGATATTGAAGAATTGAATAATATCAAAAAAAATGGATGCAGTGAAGATTGTGTATTTTGTGCGCAATCTGCATTCTATGATACACAAATCGAAAAATATCAACTTCCACCAGTCTCTAAAATTGTACATGGTGCACAAAAAGCAAAAAAAGATGGTGCAACTTCTTATTGTTTAGTAGCAGCATGGAGAGAACCATCACCTAACGATTTCAAGCAAGTTTGTGAAATAATAGAAGAAATTAATCAAACAGTTGGAATTAAAGTCGATTGTAGTTTAGGATTTCTTACACAAAGCCAAGCCAATAAACTCAAAGAATTAAGAGTGCACCGATATAATCATAATTTAGAAACAGCTAGATCAAAGTTTCGAGAAATTTGTACTACACATACATTTCAAGATAGAATTGACACACTAAAAATAGCGAGAAATGCAGGTCTTCAATTGTGTACTGGAGGAATTTTAGGAATGGGTGAAACTAGAAACCAAAGATTAGAATTGATCTTTGATATTGCATCATTATCTCCAGAAGAGGTTACTATGAACATTCTTGTTCCAATGCCTGGTACTCCTTTAGAGCTTCAAACTCAGTTACCTAAATCAGAAATCATTAGAACATTTGCAGTTTTACGATTTTTGTTACCATATTCAATAATCAAAATTTCAGGAGGTAGAGAACTTATTTTAGATGATG
>JACZTB010000061.1 GCA_022573895.1 Nitrososphaerota archaeon | reverse complement strand
TCAACAAAATGTTGAAAAATTCACCAGTTTTATTTGATATTGTAAGCATTCGTTCATCATGATTTACTTGAATTTTTTCTGATTTTTCAAGTTCTGAACATTCTTCTAGTTTTTTTAAAACAGATCTAATATTTTCTCTCATCAAACATCTAAATTAGTTAAAGAATTTAATAGTAAAAGCTAAGGTTAATAGAAACTCACGCCTAACATTTACTGTTGATTTTAGAGCAAAAACGGACACAGCGATCATATTATGAGAAGATTCAGAAGCACTCTCTGAACTCACAGAAGGGAACAAAGAACGCATTGAATAATTTTGATAAGTTTTGTAAGGAGAAATATGATCAGAATATCGAGGAGATTGTTGACGACCTGGTTCTAGTGAAGAAGCAGGAAACAGTTTTTGATATTCTACAAAGCTGGATAAACTGGAACAAGATTGCACCATCGTCATTAAAGACCTACTTCATACGCCTTAACACTTTCCTTCACTATAAGGGAATAAAGCTGGATGCTAGAGACGTTAAGAGCGAGTTAATTTTCCCAAAAGTACTGGAAGAAGAACTGTATCCTCTACAAGTTGAGGACATTGGTAAGATTCTCTCTGCAGCAAATTATGACAAGAGAGGTATGTATCTAGCTCAAATCTCTAGTGGCATGAGATTAGGCGAGATAGTACAGATAAGGAAGAAGGATTTAGTTTTAGATTCTAAAAGGATTATGGTAAAGATACCCGCAAAAATTACAAAAACAAAACAGGCAAGGACTACATTTTTGTCAACAGAGGCCGAGAAAATGATTCGTCACAAACTCAAAAAACTTGATGACGATGATCTTGTGTGGGGAAATAATCCAATACCAATCAATAATGAGATTGCCGAGATAGCTAATCTACACAGATACCTAGGTAAATGCGGTCTTGACATGAAGTATGATTCAGGCCAGTACAAGATTAACACTCATTCGTTTAGGGCTTTTTTTATCACTAAGATGTCTAGACACGACCCAAACTTTGCAAAGAAGTTGGCTGGTCAGAAGGGATACCTACTGCAATATGACAGGATGACAGACAATGAAAAGCTAGACAAGTACTTGGAATTTGAAAAAGATTTGATCATAGACCCTACAGAGAGGCAGAAAGCTAGGATTTCAGATCTGGAAAAGAACGAAGAAAGGATAGCCAAACTAGAGGAGAGACAAGAGATTACTGCGTCTTTAGTTACATCGATTAGTGATAACGTGCACGATAAAATATTTGATTATAAGAACATGGATTCAGATCAGCTTCACCTAATGGCTGATTTGATAAGCTTGAAGATAAATACAATTCCAGGATTCAAAAAAGCGTTTGAGAAAGTAATCGGTGTTAATCTTGAGGAATATGCACAAAGGAAGAAGAAGAAAACTCTATCTTAGAGACACACACACATTTTTTTAGATCACAGCTCTTCTAATAATATAATAATAATGGCGTTTTGGCGTAGCTATACTACTTCAATCTAAATATGTGTGTGTGTGGGGTTTAGTCATCTATCTTGAATAAAAAGTGGTTTTAGCTTGTCTTGTTTAGCGTACGCTTTCACTGTTTTAGATGCTCGTTTCCACATTCTTTTTGTTCCTAAAGGCATATTCTTTCCACGTGTCAGATAAGGGAACTCTCTAAACTCAAAAACTGTTATCTTTCTGGGCATAAACTCGTTCTTAACCCCTCTTGAGATTCTTCTTCTCTTCTCATAGGGTATTTCGTCCTCGCTCTCCTTAGAATTGTTTATCTTACGCATAGCTTGATAATCTATTTCTAAAACTCTCTTATTTTTTAGGTTATAGTGTAAAAGTCCAGGAAGGTTTATCCATTTTTCAGTTTTCTTTATCCATCCTCTTTTCTCTAATCTTGGCAAAATTCTTTGTAGTGTACCTCCTGGAATTTTTGTTAATTTAGCTATACTAGCGAAACGAAGATCAGAACTACCTCTCCATTTAGATAAACAGATGATTGCCATAACTTGAACCTCTAATTCACTTTTCATACCTAAACGCATATTCCAAGTTACGTACTGCTTATTAAGTATATCGGTAATCTAGATATTAATGGTTAAAAAGTATAAACAGATTCTCATCAACGAAGAGACTTACAAATCCTTACAAGATCTAGGTAAGACAGGTCAATCATTTGATCAAGTGATTAACAAACTGTTAGTGAGGCCTGAATAATTGACAGGCTTCTACTACAAATCTAGAAACAAAGTCGAGAAGACAGATTGGCAAATGATCTACCGACAGAGACGATTTGATTTTGTTGAAGCTATTGAAAAAGCTGGAACAATTGGACAAGCTCAATTAAAGCTCAAAATTGGTCCAAACAACTTTGAAAGAACAAAGAGCGATGTACTAGAGTTATACAAGGAAGACATTACTTTCAATTCTAAAAATAAAATATTTTCTTGGGTTAATACGGAATTAGAAAAACCATCTATTGAAGTCTGTAATGATTGGGAGAATGAGCTTTGAAAAAGGAAATTTCTCACAAAAACGTATGTGCAGATGGTTTAGTTTATTCTAATAGGAAAGGTAAGTGCATTAATCCTAAACTAGAGGATGAAAGCCTGAATGAGTACAATGATGATCCAACCGATAGAAGCAAGACACCAACAAAAAGCCTGAGATTTCCAACTACAAAAGGTAGAGGGAAAAAGGGATCAGGCACACATCATTCGTAAAAAAGGTAGTGAATGATGCTAGATTGGACCAACTTGTCTACTCATGGTAGGAGACTTAATCGAATTATCAGAATACTGGAGAAGCTAATGAAGAAAGAAGACGATGTGGACAAGATCACACGTTTAGCATCTGTTATTGGTGTTCTAACTGAAAAGCTTGTGAACATAGCTAAACTGGAACTAGGAATCAAGGAAGTCTATCAACAATCGGAGATGTATGCAAGATGAACACAAGTGAAATGATTCATAAGATAAAGGGAGATGAAGTAGATCAAGACACTATCATTCCACAGTTTCAAAATCCAGATGTTTGTGTATTTTGTGACGACAAAGAATCAATTTTTTATGAATTGTTGAAAGCAACGTATGAAGAAAAGAACAACAGTAAGGTAGAGAAACAGAACAAAGAAACGTGCATCCATAACAAAGACAACTGGCTAAAATACTCATACCGTACAGCCGGATTCATACGGACAGCCTTTAGAGAACACCGTAAGAACCCGACGACCAACAAAGAGATTATAGAGCTATTCGGAAACAAGGAACAATGGGAGAAGCTTCTCACAGAAAATTATGATAGTCAAAAAAGCTTTTGTTGTGCTGCTCATCTTTATCTCAAAACACCATTAGAAGTTAAAGAAAAGCGTTACAGTAACGCATTCACAATTGAAGATGATATAGCAGTACAAGACAAAATACTACAGAATAAACTAAAAACATACTACACAAACGCAATCGAAGTTTTACAAGCTTTTGATGAGGAGGCACAATGACACTAGTTAATACTGAAAATTCTTAAAATTAACATCTGATACGAACTGTTAATGGGTTCAAAATAAAATTACGAAGTTGATTCGGGTCTATCATCACAACATTTGTGGTCACAATTTTCTGTGCAACCACACTCTGAACATTTTATTTTATGCATGCTATAATTAGGTTCATACCTAATTTACCCGTTCTTTTTTTATTTACATTTGATGCGAACTGTCAACCGCATTTCTCGAAGTGTGGTTATTCCTTGTAAAAGAAAAAATGATCTAAAACACTGTCCTTGATTTCATCCAGATGGGATTCCAAAATTTTTCTTATTTCGATCAGTTCATCCGGTAATGGAGATCTTTCGTATGTCTCCATGTAATCGCCAATGATTAAACCAATTAGGAAACCTGCCTTGTGGCCATACTTGAAATCATCATCATACTCATACCCCCAAACCTTCTGTTTTAATTCGGGACTAGAGATCTCGTTTGATTTCAGAGTTTTATGAATGAGGGACGTGATTTTATCATGAAATTTTTCTTCCAGAATCACATTCTACTTTGATCTACATCTGATAAAAAGAGAAACCTGAGCGCTTTTTATGTTTGAAATGGCAATGGAAGCTAATAAGAAACCCTAAATCATTCCTTGTATTTTATGACCCTTGATTTATTCCAATAAGGCGAACGACATTTAGGATTAGCACAGGTATCAGGCCACTGTTTCTTACTAGTCCATTTATTGTGACATCTGTTACACGTATGCAACCATAACTTAGATCCTGGAATCTTAGAACTCATGCTTAGTATATACAGTTATTGTATATATCACTTACCATTATACGCAATACGTATATACATGATATGTATATAGTATACGTATGGAAAAACAAATCCTAGAAATCATAAAGGAAAAAGACACCTACAAGATCTCTGTAGAAATATCAGAGAACTCCAAACAAGAGCCTAGCATAACAATCAAGGTCCACACAGACGGATCAGCAAAAGACGCAGTGGATGAGGCTCTCAAGGAATACAGACGAGCTAAGGACGAACTAAAGAAATGAGATTACTCCTATCAGAGAGTTGTTCGATCGTTAGGTGTTCCGAATGTGAATATCGTGAATGTATCTGTGCATGCCACAGGAGTTGTCAAGATTGATCTGGGTTATAGACCAATGTGTGACTATGCACTTCCCATTTGAATATCATAAAGAAAAAAACACGGTTAGATCAGTTGATGTGATCGGCTGGCACGCATCTGATAACCAGATCTTAAGTTATCTTATAGAGAATAATTCTAATCTGGTAACAGCCGATTATAAATTTGCATTAAGGACTTTATTTTATAACAAAACCGTTCTATTTCACAAACCGTCTGGTGAAAGACTTCGATTGGAGTTAAAAACAAAAAACCTTTCACCTAGCATTAAAGTTGAAAACTATGATGAGATCACGGGTTATATTGCAGAGTCAGATCAGATAGTAATTCCATAATTTTTTTAAATAGTTTTATGCGTGATGTTAAGGCAATGAAGGATAAAATTCCTGTGAGCTGCAATCATGGCAATCATGTAGATATTATCGAGAAAGAATGGGAAGGTAAAACCCTCCTCCTTAGTTTTTGCCAAGATTGTAAAGATGAACTAAAGGAGATTTTAGATGAAGATTAGATTGTTATTCCATGATTATTTTCTTAAGTTTAGCTAAAGATGGTTGACTAAATTCTTAAGTTCCGATAATCTTCAAACTAGCTATAATATGAGAAACAGAGCAATTGTTACTAGTGCACTACCTTACTCCAATGGTGAAATACACATTGGACATGTGGCCTCTACCTACCTACCAGCAGATGTCACAACTCGCTTCTTGAAGCAAAAGGGAGTAGATGCCTATTACATCTGTGCATCCGACGACTATGGAACTCCTATTTTGATTCAATCCGAAAAGG
>JACZTB010000029.1 GCA_022573895.1 Nitrososphaerota archaeon | reverse complement strand
TGGATACTGAATCCACTCCGATCTCACTTAACATACTGCTAAATTTTTCAGGCCATGTTTGATAGACAAATGTATCTGGCTCTGTATCATGCATAAAAAATCATAATCATACCCACAAATAAAGATATCAAGAAATTATTTTCTACTAGGATCAATCCAATTAAATATCACAAAAGGTTTGACACGATATCTATGCTGAAATTTCAAAGCAGAGTTGCTCTAATTACAGGTAGTGGGACTGGCATAGGTAAAGCTATAGCCAAAAAATTTGTTGAAAATGGAGCAAGTGTAATTATCCTTGGAAGAAGAAGAGAACCATTAGAAGAAACATCAACAATATTAAAAGAAATTATTTCAGAAAAAAATAGTGGTGCATCAGTTAAAATTTTTTCAGGAGTTGATGTTAGTGAAGAGAAGGGAATTAATGATATGTTTGAGTCACTCAAAAATGATAATGTTACTGTAGATTACGTAGTTAACAATGCAGGAGTTTCGGGCCCTGTCACATGTTTTGTAAATGCACCACTTGATGAATTTAAAAGTACTATTGGAATTCATCTTACGGGTACTTTCTGGGGTTCTGTACAAGCACTAAAAGTAATGAAGAAAGGAGGTAAGATTATTACAATTTCAACATTCTTTACTGAAGAACGACCATTAGAACAAAGACCATATAGATTTAGAAGTCCATATACTGCAGCCCAAGGTGCAAAGAACAGACTAGCTGAGGCAATGTCATGGGAATTAATAGATAAAGGAATAATATCCATTGCAACAAATCCAGGACCAGTTCATTCTGATCGAATTTACAAGACTGTTTATCCTAAAGCAGCAGCAGAATTTATGAGAGTCAGTGGATTTGAGGATTTAGCCCCAACAGAAGTAAATTCAGCAAACCAAGAATTACTTCCATTATTAGGAGAAGATGAAAATGTGATCAAAGAAGGAATTTCAAAGGCTGCAGAAAAACTAGCAAATGGAAAAGATGTTTCAAAACTAACTGAGACATTCACAAATCTGTTAAATAAAATTCAAACTATTGCTGAAAAAGTACAAAACAACACATCGCATATGATTGCGAATCAAGAGTTCCTATCACAAGAACAAGTTGCAGAATCAGTTCTTAACTTGTGTGATGATAAAATAGCAAAAATTCTAAATGGAAAGGTGGTTCCTGGAGATAGAGTATTTTATCCTGTGAAACCACATGTGGGGACCACAACACCGAGAATTCACCAACCAGACTTTGGAGGAAAATTAATTGTATTTACCATTGATGTAACGGATAAAATAGATGCAGAAAGAGTGGAATTTTTGGCACAACATGTTGAAAAGAATGGGGGAAAGGTTGCATGTTTCATTTCACAATCAACACCAAAAGCACTTCAGGAATACATTAGTGGTAAATTTCATTCCCACATAATAGATATCAAGAATCCTGAAGAGGTAGAAAAATGGCTTAATACTGCTAAAACTAATCATGGTGAAATTTTAGCAGTAATTCATGTTACTGGAAAATTGCCCGAAATCTCAAAATTAACCGAATTATCAAGAGCAGAATGGGAAGAACTCGTTGAAAAATTCATCTCAACTCCAGCAACTGTTGCTCAGAGAGCACTTGAACAATTTGTTCCAGGGGGAAGTATAGATCCTCGTCTTTACAAAGATACAAAAGGTGCAATTATGATTATCGGTCCAGACTTACCAATTGGAAGAAAAGTTACAGGAACCCAAAGAGCCCAAGTGGAAGTTTTCAGGGGTGCGTTAAGACCATTTACAACTACAGTCAATCAAGAATTAAGTGATGTTCTAAAGTCAAAAATTAGAATGTTTACAATATTACCAGGTACAATAACAGGTGCAGAGCCAAACAATCAAAGAATTGCGGATGCAATTAATTTCCTTGTGTCAGATAATGCAGCTTCATCATCAGAAGTAATTTTTTGTGTGGATGAATTAAGATAAAGTTAAAAAATCTAAAATTAAAATAAATTAATCTTCAAATTCATCATCATTTCTTCGTGATGGCCTTATAGGAATGTACATTATCGTCATAAGCATGATTTGTGGAATTTGTATTTAATTGAGTCGTAGAAATCATACTAATGATTTGTCAATAAAATACTAGGGAGCCGACTAGTAGTCAACCTTTTTGCACACTATATCGGCCCCATTTAGGCGTGAATTATCAAAAGTCTAGTTTTCATTTTGCTTTGCATCTCCTGCTAGAACGCAATCTGATACTGCAACAGGGACAAGTGAATTTGTCTGTCTCCAAAAATCTTCCACAGTATGAACACCATTTCTGGCCTGTAGAGTACCTGTTAGTTCCAAGATCCGATTTGTATAGTATGCATATGCTGTTACATTGTGTCACAGATGTACAGAAATTCAGTTTTATTTATGGGTTTGATTCTTCTTTAGATGGTTCTGGAGTTGATTCTTCTTTAGCTGGTTCTGGTGTTGATTCTTCTTTAGATGGTTCTGGTGTTGATTCTTCTTTAGATGGTTCTGGAGTTGATTCTTCTTTAGATGGTTCTGGTGTTGATTCTTCTTTAGATGGTTCTGGTGTTGATTCTTCTTTAGATGGTTCTGGAGTTGATTCTTCTTTAGCTGGTTCTGGAGTTGATTCTTCTTTAGATGGTTCTGGAGTTGATTCTTCTTTAGCTGGTTCTGGAGTTGATTCTTCTTTAGATGGTTCTGGTGTTGATTCTAGTTCTTCCTTTTTCTTTTTGCTAAATAAGTCAGAGAATCCCATTAGTATTTGTTCGTCATTCAACCTATAATATAATCTTCTTGATTGTCAACATATAGATTTACAACATATCACATTCTTTACAGAGAACCCAAGGGATGAAAGCAACTTTTTATCCTTATTTCCAAATTAAATGCAAATGCAGAATGGTAGCAAAAAAATTCTAACTTCAGTATTTCTATTCTTTCTTGCTGGTCTTTGTGAGATTGGTGGAGGTTATCTTGTTTGGCTTTGGTTGCGTGAAGATTTCAGCTGGATGTTAGGTGCAGTAGGAGGATTTGTATTATTTCTATATGGAATAGTTCCAACATTTCAGAAAGCTCACTTTCATAGAGTTTACGCAGCTTATGGAGGCGTCTTTATTGTAATGGCTGTATTGTGGGGCTGGTTGATTGATGGAGTCAAGCCTGACAACTATGACATTATTGGAACAATAATTGCAGTGATTGGGGTTTTGATAATTTTCTACTACCCAAGAAAAGGAGAGAAGGTTTGGTCGAAGTAACATCTACTTTGGGAATATTCTTTTTTGCAGCACTGCTAGAAATTGGTGGAGGGTATCTCGTATGGAAATGGTTGAAAGATCATAAAACAAAGATTTTTGGTTTGGTTGGAGCATTAATTCTATTTTCTTATGGAATTGTTATGACTTTGCAGCCTGCAGACTTTGGTAAAGTGTATGCAACGTATGGGGGAATTTTTGTTGTATCATCAATTATCTGGGGTTATTGGATTGATAAGAAAAAACCAGACAGATTTGAGATTATTGGTTCAGTAGTAGTTTTGATTGGTGTTGCTGTGATGTTTTATTTTCCAAGATGAATCCTATAAGATTTGAACTGTTTTCGTGATTGATTTTGTTTGAGTTAACCAAAATGGGATCGGCAGGATTAGAATGTTTTTGGTGATTATTTTGGACCCAATAACAGTTTGTATCAAATGTTAATCAATGTCATTTGTATAAGAAAGTGATGATAATTGTATGATTTTGATTATATAGATTTGGAAATTTTATACCGAGTTAGAAAATCAAAAAATGGCATTAGTCCTGAAAACATTAGTCAACCCGATGTTTTCACACCAGGGATATGGGAATATGCAGAAAAGTTTACTACACTACAAGAAAAGAATCTTCTTTCCAAAAGTGATGAAGGTTTGTTCAAAATAACAAAAACTGGAATGAATACTTTCTGGGATTCAGAGTCTCCTTTATGGATGAATTTGTTAAAGTTGTTACGCATAAAGCCGCTATCTGATAAGGAGTGCGCAATGTATCTTGAAGAACCAATACCTGCAGTACAGCAAGCGCTTGAGATGATTAGAAAAAAAGGATACATAATGATGACGCCGTTGAGAAGAGATGGTAAGCTACTCAAAATGTTTGAGATTTTACCTGAAGGAATAGAACAGCTAAAAACTAGTGGTAAATATAATTTCGCGAGTGTTAAGACCGGCGACAAATTAATAATTGAATTAGAGGGTGGTGAAGGCATACTTTATGAAATAATTGATGATTTGGTAAATCCACTAAGAATGATCATGACATTGTCTAAAGAGCAGGTAAACGAATACAAGTAACTTAACCGCAGAAAAAATCTGTGCTGAGTGTACTTTCGGTATTCATGGTGTCAGAAAATAGTAAATTACTAGTTTTTCTGGCTTTGCCACCACTCTGAAAAACTAGTACATTTGTTTTGAGAACTAAGAGTTACCTGAAAAATTCCATCGAGCTTAACATGTACATCTCCTGGACTGCGCAAAAAAGATGCCACAAAGTGTGCAATTCCTACCTCATTATTTACTGAAATGATTTTATATTCAAAAGAGATATCTTTTTGCGATTCAGATATTCCTTGCCAGTACCGAATAATTGCATCAATTCCTTCAAATGGAGCTGAAAATGGTTTTTCAAAATATTTTGCATCTTGTGTAAATAAATCATTGATTAGCTCTGGCCTACGTTGTGTCCAAGCTTTACTGTACAGCTGCAGCCAATCATTAAAGGAGTGATGATCCATGTTGAAGGTTTTTAGTTGTCTAATTTGAATAATGCCCTCATCTATTATTCCATTTGATTAATGTTTCATTTACAATTATCGACAATATCACTATGGTTAACCAAATCTAAATTTACAAAAGGCAATCCTTAATTCTCATAGTTGTATGAATATTTTATCGATTATATCGATTGGTGGGCGGTTTGTGATTAGGTAAAGACCCAATCACAAACAGAAACCTACATTTTATCATTAACAGTTCGTATCAAATGTTAACATAGAATCCTATAAGACTTGAATGTGTTTAGTGATAATTTTGGACACAGTAGAACTAACCAGCAACCCACCAATTTGCTCACTAAAATGGTTCCTTTATGTAAAACCCTCGAGGGGAATTATTTGATCAGTTAAATTCTCTAAAAGTTGTGGAACGGATGGGAGTTGGTACTGTAGCGTCTCTTTTTTGAGTTCCATTATTGTTATCTCATACTCAAACAAAAACCATCATTTACATTTGAGATAAAGCGTAAACGAGTTTATCAACAAAGAGTAAAAATAGAAGCCCCCGTTTCATTCCTAAAAAATCCCTCTAATCCACATTATAATGGAAAGTTAATTCGTTGACAGTTCATATCAAATGTAATTCAGAATAAAAAAAGAAAAGCTGATTGAAAAATTGAAATCATAAAAATAATGTCAAAATGCAAGTACATTTTAATTCATATTAATTCTATTAGGAATCGTTGAAGTTTGTATTCTTTTTACTACCATTGATTGTTTCATTTCCACTATCATTTGCACAAGAGCCATCAGAAGGTTGGCAGAGGTTGAATGATATGCCTGAAGTAAGATCTGAGATAGAAGCAGCCGCAATAGGTGATAAGATCTATGTTGTTGGGGGATTAAACAACAGAGGAGAAGCTACTAACACAGTTTTCATCTATGACACAAAAGAAAATACATGGAATTTAGGAACTTCAATGCCATTGTCTTTGCATCACGCAGGTACAACTTCATTTAATGAAAAATTGTACGTGGTTGGAGGCTATCTTGATGCTTGGAGACCGTCTATCTCATTGTTGATTTATGATTCTAGAACTGATACTTGGACTGTTGGACCTGACATGCCAACCGCACGTGGAGCACTGACTGCACAATTTCTTGATGGCAAGCTATATGCTATAGGTGGATTCAATGAATTTACTCTTTCTGAAAATGAAGTTTATGATCCAAAAACAAACACGTGGAAAACAAAATCTCAAATGCCTACGCCACGAGAGCATTTAGCTTCTGCAGTTTTAGATGAAAAATTGTATGTGATTGGCGGCAGAGGTAAACAAATTAATCTAAATTCAAATGAAATGTATGACTACAAAACAGATTCTTGGGTGGTTCTCGATCCTTTGCCAACAGCAAGAAGTGGGTTAACTGCATCTGTTCTAAGTGGTGCAATCTTTGTGTTTGGTGGAGAAAGTACTCTCAAAACCTTTGAGGAAAATGAAGCATACGTTCCAGGGAAAGGATGGTTTCCACAACAACCAATACCAATTTCACGACATGGTTTAGCGTCGGCAACCGTTGAAAATAATATCTATGTAATCGGTGGTGGAGTAGATCCTGGTTTTAGTTTTAGTGGGATCACTGAAGCATATCACAATACAGTCACTCCAGAATTTGGAGCGATAGTTTACATTAATGAGGCTCCTGGTAAGGCATTAAAACTAGGAGAACTTACTGGTGAACAAGGCACATACGTTACAGCAGGTATTATTATCACAATAATTGCGGCAGGTATTGGAATTGCTATTAGTAGAAGAAAAAGCCCCCCGTTTAGGCGACAAAAAGGACAATAACTGGCGTTATAATGTGAGTTGGTTTGTTGGAAATAATCTTTTATTTTGCTAAGTAAAGAATATTCATTATGTCGAGTCTGTATTTGTCGTATAATATCTGCCTACCTTGTAACATCAAGTATTCAAAGTCCATTACACGATGTTCCGAAGTGGTAAAAAGATTAGAACAAAACCAAATACAACTTGGAAAAAAAGAACTAAGATGAAATTTCAATGTTCTAGTTGTGGACACATTTATGGAGATTGTGCTTGTTTGTGTTGCCGAGCTGATGAAGAAGATCCTGAATGATACTTTGCATAAAGTGTTGACAGTTCATATCAAATGTAATTGAAACTTGATTTTACAGGTCTCCATTTTGCGTAATTTCTATAATGATTACGAATTTACTTTCAAAATATAGATGAACGTGGTTTTTTAGTGCGTAAGCACTAACGTTAAATTCTATTTTGTCTAATTTCAAATAGATGATTTTCATTACTTTGATCAAGTTCAGGAAAAAAGCAAAAGATGTGGCCGAAGTTGGAAATATGGTTCTGCAAAACCTTCCTCCAGGAGTAAAGATGATTGCCTCTTACTGGACTATCGGAAGATTTGATTCGGTCTGGATATATGAAGCTCCAAGTGAAAAGGAAGCAATGAAACTAGGAATCGCCATCGGTGAGGTAGCAAAATCACAAACAATGATGGCTCTACCTAGAGATGAAGCAGTAAAGCTCTTAGACTAAAGTAAGGGTCGACCCAAAAAGGCAGACAGTATTTAGAATCTTATGCAAAATTTGCAAATATTGCTCAGTCCTTTGAATTAGAACTTTGATTGTTTTTGGGATTTGAAATGACGGACTGTGATTGTTATAAAACATTGACATTTTTACATCTAGAACAATGTGATTGTGACTGCCACTTTGATAAATAACTCAATAATGTTAGTAGGTAATTTTTAATTTTCCATATTTTTTCACATGTAAATCCGTAAATGTGATGATGTGTATAGTAATTTAATGAAAACTTCAGTAGGAGAAGAGTTAGCGTCAAAATACGAATTTTCATTTTGTCATCAATGTAAAAAATTTCATGTTAATATAGAAGATGGTTTATGTAAACTCTGCCAAAAAATTCTTAGTTGATAATCTCAGATTGTTATCTATCTGCATGAATAAAAGTAAAATCAATGAAAAGTCGGATTGCCTAGTTTGTGAACACGCGAACTCGTGGCACAGAAAAACCACGTCCGGCAGAATGTGTGATTTTCTAGGATGTGTATGTGTACTTGAAAAATAGAACATGTTTTAATATTTTAATGACGTAATTTGCTGTAACGAGGAAATGCTGTCAATCGTAGAACTGAGTGGCAGAGGGTAATGGATTAGCTTTGTTTTCCATCTTGAACATCTTTGCTTGATGTTATGAATTGGAATTATCATAACAATTTGAACATTTTAACTTGGTCATGTTTTCACCACAACCAGTACAACTATAGCTTATTGATATTAGATGATTGATACTATTCTTAATTCCATTATACACAATTATTAACATCAATACTGATACAACTCCAATTATAATTTCTACGTAAACCATGAGTCTCCACTTGACTTGTTATTCAATTCTGTGGATTCATGGCAACTAGAAATCCTACAATAAATGCAATGACCACACCGACCATGACTAACATTACTATTTTGTCGATGGTTATTTTCCCTATGGATAGACTCATGATATAATTTGCACATAATAAATAAAAATGCTCGGCGACAAAATTAAACATATTTACAATTTTATTCAAATATTTTTAATATTGTAAACAATTATCGCACTAAAAATAATGACAATAACTCTAAATAAGATTATGATTTTTTTCAATGTTTGATTCCATAGAGGCTTGAACCAAATTAGGAACCAATTGTTTGCATATTTGGTACATGATTGATACAAAAACTCACTTTTGAAGTTAAAGTTTGAGTTTTCAAAGGTCTATACGTTTTAGTTCAAGACTCTTGGTTCAATTCTTTAGATACTTGAACCATTATTAGATAATATCTAAGGTTCTTCAGAGATCCCACTATTGATGATGTCTAAATCTTAAACGGAAGTATTTTTCTAAGTTCAGATTTAAAAATTTGAGTAGAAGTAAAAATATGCATAAAAAAACGATGAGGATCTTGTATCTCAAAATCCAAATATGTGAATTCTAAAGGAGCATCTTTAATCTGTTGAGAAGTTCGTTTTGGTCGTTTTTTTGTTGTAAAACGCAAAGTATTAGATTGATTTGCATATCTCATTGAGCCCTGTAACCAATTATGAGTAACGTCATTCCTCATTTGACGAGTAATGGATAACTCCGAATTAGTAATATCCCAATACAATTGATAATCACCATCAGATTGTGATTCATCAAACTCAATATCAGGTAGCGAATCCATTGTATCATGTATAACATTACCATTCTCAATTTTCAACAGCATATATTCATCTGAAAAAGTACCTTCAACTAAAGAGCGTCGTTGTTGGGAAGTAATTTTTTTAGCTCGTAATTGAGGTTCAGGAAAATATTGTTGAATTAAAGAGGATAGAGTTGCTGCTTGAACATTAGATGAAGATTTCTCAGTAAGTTTTGTTTTTAAGACTTGTAATGGAGGATAATAAAAAAATACATCCAAAATTTGTTCATAAATTTCTCTAAAGAGAACATCCTGACCACTACACAAGAAAAAAAGAAATGATTCACAATTTACTTCAAATGAAAGATATTCTGCACTGGAATGATTCTCAGGAACAGTGTTAGGTATTTTTTGGATAAAAAGACCTGCTAAAAATAATTTAAACCAAGAAGGATCTTCTAAAACTTCGCCAGCATCTAAATTATCAATATTCACAAACATTATTTGTTTAAGATAAGTTTAAGATAAAAACAATTCAAAGATTAAGATTATAATTCATATAATACTCTAATCATCAGATGTCCATGGATGAAGAAATGCATTCCAAGTATTCTTATTCACTTGTTCCCAACGCTCTACTCTAAAATCATGAATGAAAGATTGTTTTTCAGGAGTTCCATCCGATTGTTCTACTTCAGGAGTTGAAAAGAACTCCGTTTCTTTAACATCTAATGCAATAGTAGGTTGGTTAACATCATTTCTAGGAATTGTTTCAATTTTAGATTTTTCTTTTCTAGCATTTTGAATTTGTTCTTCAATAGTGGTTCCAACTAAAAGGAAAAAAATATTCACTTGAACACTATCATTTGACATAAAATTGTTTATCATTCTAAAACAAAAAGATTGTCATTATACATAATTCCAGGTCTAAATATTTTGGTTTTTGGAAAGGTTTTGAGTTTTCACAGGGTCTGTAATTTAGTTCAAGACTCTCAAATCCCATAATATTTGAGACAGTATTGTATAACGTTTGAAAATATGTTCAATTCCTTAGAGGTTTGAATCAGTTCTGGAACTCTTTGGTCCCGTATTGATTTGTTCATTAATTGAGACCCAAGTACTTGTTTTAGGATAAAAATGGACACAGATAGACGTAAAGATTTTTTATTGATGAAAATCTTTCAAAGAAACGGAATATAGTAGTCCACCACGATGATAATCGATTGTAGAACTTTGGGAATAATCAAGCTTTTGATACAAAGGCCAGATACTTTGGTTTAATCCATTCTGTCCCAAACCAGTAACAGGTAATATAGATGGAGAAGCATTTAGAATTGGAATTTTGGCAATATGTTTTCCAAGAGTCGTTGAGGACATATGTTTTGAACCGAAATATGCATACCATCGTCCATCCATCGCCTGAGCCATTTTCAAATGTTTTTTGTTTATAGTAATATCAGGTACACCATGTGCTTCATCAATACCAGAAATATCAGGATCATCGATGATGACTTCAAAGAATTTTGGATGGACTGATTTCACAGTCAAATAATTATCACTCAGTATTGGTAGTTCAGGTTTATGGATTTCATCCCAAGGAATTTCAGATAATTTTTTTTCAAGTGATGATATTAAGAATTTATCATAAAATCTTTCTTTAGCACAGAATTCACAATATCCAGCCAATGGTCCAGTACCTATATCAAAATTATTTATCAATTCATTGATTTGATTTGTAAATACTCGCCTAACAGTATGTCTAGTTTCAATATTTTGTTTAAAATCAGTAATAGTTTTTTTAATAATTTTAAAAGATTTGTTCAGTTCTTTTACGATAAAATTAGCAGTTGTTTTTTTGTAATTTCCAAATAGTCCCCATCCTGGAAATCTAATTGAATATGCATTTTTAAATTTAGGATTTTCTGCAGGCAAGACATGTATTAGTTTAGGATTATCATTCATTGAATAATTTTGAAATCCATCAGTAAAATCACTAAGAAATAGAGATTCAGTTTTAGAAGATAATAGACGTCCTCGTTGTTTGAAACCATATTTTCTTTTCAATGTTATAGCAATTTTTTCAATTGTCTCTTTTTGAAAAATATTTAACGAGTTTTCAAGAGTAATCAGAGTTTTATCAATTAAACGAATTTGATGAAATAATTCAAAAATAATCTTATTGTTTTTATCAGTATAAAAATGAGAAATTAATGAATCAAATTTAGGATAATTAAGAAGAATTTCATCCAAATTCAGGTATCCAGTCTTGGGTCGTTGAATATTCCAATCAATTATAGTTGCTTGATTTTCTTCTCTAAATTTTATAAAATGTTTCAATAATGAAGATAGATGCTCATCAATTAATTTTTGATGTTCAAAAGAATGATCGATATTTTCAAGTATATTTGAATTATAATTTTGAATAAAATGTATCAGGCCTGAACAAGATTTCTCAAATGTGGAATCAGTAAATTCTGCGTATTCTAACCCATCAATCAACGCTCCAGGGAATTTGACATCTTTTTTACGCATAACAATTATAGGGATTCCAGTTC
The DNA here is from genome assembly GCA_022573895.1 of Nitrososphaerota archaeon. Lineage (GTDB taxonomy): Archaea > Thermoproteota > Nitrososphaeria > Nitrososphaerales > Nitrosopumilaceae > Nitrosopumilus. Next base: position 10,928 of record JACZTB010000029.1, on the reverse strand, counting down.
CTTGTGCAAATCCCAACTCTTGTTGTACAGAAATTGATTCATTGCTGTTTTGAGTAATAATTCCGATAACAAACATTGATGATTTTAGATCTTGGATAATTTTATCACGTAAATTTTTGTCAAACCGAGGGTTTTCCTAAGCTAATATAGCATCAATATCAAATGGTAACAAAACATCACGTAGTTTTTTTGCAAACTTTTCATCTTTGAATGAATGGCTGACAAAAACTTGCATTAAAAGAAAATATGATCATACAAATTTAAGGAATTCTAGTAATGGTACTGTGAAGTCTGTGATGAGTTATTTATAAAAATTATGTGTGATCAACTGCAGATTTGACAGAACCTTAAAAACACACATTAAAAAGAAATGGATTTCACATGAACAAAATTGATATGTTTGTGAAGAAGAATTTGATTATTGATTAAGGGTAATAATTGGCCTATTCCTATTGATGAAATGATTGATGGTGCAGTTATTTGTTTGAAAAATGCCAATAGATTAACAGATGATTCTACATTAGCATTTGATAATGGACGATATGCTACAAGTATTTCATTATCTGTTTTGGCATTAGAGGAAATGGGAAAAGTTTACTTGTTGTTGGATGCCACATCAAACAATCGTTCTATAACAAAAAAGATTTGGAATGATGAGTTTGAATCACATACAAAAAAATTACAATCTTTACCTAATTATTTATCAACATTTGTAGAAAATCAAACAACCACATCTAAAAAAGAACTAGAACGATTCATGTTATTTTTAAAACTGCTGTCCAAGAAAAAACTAGAATCTTTTTATGTCGATTGGAATGCAACTAAAAACAACTGGTTCTATTTTGATGATCATGAAACACTTTCACAAAAACGTAAATTAGCAACAGAAGCATTAAGATCAACATCTTGGTTAATTAAAAATCATATTAAAGATATGAAAGATGATCATGATTTAAAATTTATGATAACTCATGAAAGAAATCAATTGCTTTTACAAGGAAAAGTTCATTGTTTTTGTAATCAGTGTGGAGTAGTACTACTAAATGCTAAAGAATTACTAAATCATCATCGTACTTCCCCGTTTCATTTAGGTGAAGTGTCTTGGCATTTTAATTCTTAATTTAAATTTGAAATTATGTTAATCTTTTTTTCTAATTTTGTATGTTATTAAGTAATAGAATTCATATTCCAAACATTATCTTAGAAGTATTCAACATAGAATACATGTTAACTAACTATCTTTCTAACGAATTATTTTTTTTCAATAATTTTATTGGCGATTAAATTTTCAACTGATAATTCAAATCTTTTGTCAAATGAATCAGTCAACTCTTTTCTAACATTATGATCAAAATATGCTCCTATGACTCTAGGCCCTATGTGTTTTACAGCTTGAACTAATTCTATAAAATCTGAATCACCTGCAACTAATACAGCTACATCATATTGACCTTCATACGCTTTACTTATCATGTCTATTCCAAGGAGTAAATCTACTCCCTTTTGTCTGAATTCTAGATTTTTTGTAATTACTGCATGTCCTAAACGAACATCAAAAAGATCGGTATTGCGAATTTTTGTTAATTCATCATCCTGAATTTTGAGAGTATTTTCAATTTTTTCTTTAGCTTCTTGTTTTTTCTCATCAAGGTTTTCAGCATCACGAACATCTGGTTTTCCATCATAATAATATGCCCTAATCATTATAGGACCAATATGGTTGTCAAATCTTGCATAAGTGTTCAGATACTTTGCTAGTTTGTCGTAATTAATATCACCATCTGTTTTTTCACTTATGTTTTTAGCAAGATAATGACCGTCAATGAAAAGCATAACCTTATGGGTTCCAGGAAAACTAGCACCAGACATTATTGGCATATGTTGATAATAACTTCTTTAATTGATAAAACTGTATGTTTATGTACAATTTCGTAATTTGTAATAAGATTATGAAAATTTTGATTTAGTATTATGATTGAAATTACGTGGCTATTAGTTTGTGCACCAATAGAGGTTCTTTTGCAAATGGTTTGAAATAAGTGATGGCACTCAATAATGCAGTTAACATATACTGAGATTGATAGAGTATATTTGAATTATTGAGAAACTCCACTAGTTGTTCTTTTGAAAATGATTCGTTGTAATATGCATAATCTTCTGAATCCTTACCGCTTTTAAAATAAATTTTCCATTCATCTTGATTATCCAAAATTTCAAATTTAAAATGTGCTAAACAATTTCTAACAACGCGAATGTCGGTTGTGTACTTAACATTTTTTGTTTTAATTTTATGTTTTATAGAAAACATACTCTCAACATCGCATAAATGATTTAGTTCATATTTTTCTAATAATTTTTTTAATGGGTCTTTAATTGACTTCTCAAATGTATCAACTCTTAAGACATGAAAATAAAAAAGTGCAAATAAATGAGATAGATTTGAAGTATCTGTCAAAAATCGTTTCATTGTTTTTGTATGTAATTGGCTTAGTATTCCCATTTGTTTTATTTTATTTTTATCTATGGTTTCAAGACTAACGTTTACTTCTTTTTGATTAATTTTATTCATAATATCAATATGTGCATTCCAATAGAAATTTAGCTGTTTTGAGATTAAAGGAGTAAATCGAATTATCATATCTCGCATTGGATAACAATGTTGGATTATATCCTCTGTGCTAAGAAAAGAATAATCATTTTTGTTTATTTTGTTTTGCAAAAATTTAAGATTGGTTATTGCATCTGTGTGCTTCTTTTCAGGCATATGAAATGAAATATTTTCAGCAAAACCCATTACGATATTAAAGTTGGAATTGATTATCTCTCTAGAGGTATTCCTATTCAATCTAATGCATATTTTCTTTTTTTACTATTAACCATTAACAGTTAATTTTACGTAATCTTGTATAGGATTAGGAAAATTAGGATCAAAAGAAATTGAACATATGGATACAATAGAAAAAGATGGGAAATTGTTTTACAAGTTTAAGGTGTTAAGAGCAGGACAATTACGATCATCAATTATTCAAAACGATATTAAGAATATTGGAAAGTTCTCACAGCATACCAGAGAGATCAACTTGAACGGTGATCGCAAAAGAACTTGGCTTGGAACAATAAAAAACATTAATGATAACATCTGTAATGAATCATTACCAATATCCTCAAATTTTTTCAATATTTTTTAGAAAACATGGATCAAAATTAAGATTTGTGATACAGTTCTGCTTTAAATTGAAGTTAAATTGACGAAAATTAGTGCAAAAGAAGATCTATGGTCTCATCTTAGCAGGATTAATTCTACTTTTACCGATCCAAAATGCAAGTGCAGGATGGTTTGATGACGATTTTATTGACACACAAAAGAAAATTTTCGATTTTTCACAAAAATTACCAATCATCATTCAACAGTTTTATTATAACACATTAGATCAAACTTTACTATCTGAGATTAGCGTAGATCTTCTAGAACTTCAAAAACTCAATCCTGAAGTATATAGAACTTTATCAGAATGGTTTCCAGAAATTAAAGATTTGATTTTAACGAATTACTTGAATGAGCGAACCAGATTACTTGACTCTTTAGAAACAATTGAACAAAGTGAATATGCCACGTATGTCTCAGAAATTGCGTTACAATTACAGCAAATCGCAATAAAGGAGATGTCTCAATTAGTATATGCACAAGAGATTAGTCAATTTGATTCAAAAGAAGAGATTGTTGTTTTTGCATCTGATGAATTATTGAATAGATTTTACACCACAGATGAGAGAACAGGAGAACAAATCACGCTTAAAGAACATAAAGACCAATTTTTTGAAATGAATCCCGAACTACAATGGATGGATAACCCAAACGAATACTGGCTGAAAGTAGTCTTTGAATCAGGCTATGTGTTTTCAATACCTATTATCCAAATGGAAGATGGTCAACTAGTATCAATTGACGAATTTTGTGAACTAAAAATGGATGAGCAAAAATGTAATCTGATTAAAGATTATGCAATATTGGCACATATGGTTATCAAAAAAGATCCTAACGCAGGATTAGAAATTGCAAAAATTGTTTTGAATATTGCAATTGATGTTAATGATAGAACTGATGCAGGATATGATTCAGAATTATTATTTGTACAATACTTTGTAAACAAAACTCCTGAAGAATTATTAGATGAAAAAGCATTTAGATTAAATGGAGAATTAGTTTCTTTGAATTATTTAACTAGTATTCAATGTGATGATACAAATGTTGAATTGGCAGAAAAATTTATTGTAGGATATAATGCTAAAAACAAAAGTATACAACAAATGGAATCCGAATATATAGAACTAGTTCATCTGCTGCAAAATATTGATGAAACTAGTTGTTCTGTTCCAATTCTAAAATAAAATTCACCCAGATCTAATCATTTTCTTGTTTTTATTTTTGTTTTAATAAACTTCATAGTGTTTTTCAATTCCGATGGAATTTTATTTTGAGATAGCAAATCATTGATTTGTTCTAATGCTTTTAATGGCTTGCTGTCTCTTGGAGTGGCAATTATCCTAATTGCATTCTCCAAATCTTTCGTAAGAACATACATGTTATGTGCTAGAGTAATTTTGTTTAATTGCTTTAAGGCTTCATCAGGATACCAAAATTGAATTCTATTTTCATTGTTCTTTTTTTGTGTTTTAATTATTTTATTCTCGAGTTTTTTTATTAGATTTTGTTCTTGTTTTGATAATCCATCTGTTTTCTCAATATATCCGATAATTGAGGAAGTTCGTACATCGTCTTTTTCCAATTTTATTCTTCTAGTACATTGCATAAGACTGTCAAAATCCATGATTGATGTGTGTGGGAGTTTCAGTCTCTTGGCCATGTTGATAAATAGAGGCATAGAATCTTTTCCTCCTACATCTAATACCATCCATTCATGTTCTTCAATATTTGGTCCTTTGAGATTATTATCCGTCATATGTCTATCTATTTTTTCTAGAACCATTTTATCAGATGGACCCTCAACAAATATCACACCATGTTGAAAAAGAATTGCTCTAACTTCAGAATTATGTAGTCTTTGAATAGTTTTCTTCTGGTCATTTTCATTAAAATCTCCTAAAGCCTGATTTACATTGATTACTTTCGTTCCTGATTTTGAAGGAGAAAATTTCCACAAATTTCTGATTTTTTCAGGATTGACCAAATATGGAGAATGTGTAATCATTATCACTTGATTATTATTTTTTGTTACAGCTTCTTGAATTAATTGTAAAACACGTCTTTGTAGAATTGAATGTAAATTTAATGCAGGTTCATCTAAAAGTATTACTTTATTTTTTTGTCCTATTAACGCAGTTAACAAACTAATTAGTTCCATAGTTCCAGATGATGCAAACTCTAATGGAATTGGTATTTTGTTTTTGACTAATTGAATTCCGAACTCTTGATTAATTGTCTCTTTTTCTTTTGTAAGTGTTCCTAATGTTTGTCTATTGTCAATGTATGTGGAATCATCGGAATATTCCATTAGTTCTTTTGATTGAGTTTTAGATATTTTTGGTTCTAATGTAATTTCAAGTTCAATATTTTTTGTCAAAATTTTAAAATTTTTTTGAATTGTTTGATAACATGATTTTATGTCGGGATTTTTACTATGTTGCATTGACATTAGTATTTTAACAATATTTTCTCCAGATATGCTGATCATTTCATTTTGATATTCCAAATCCCTTGGATTCAAAATGGATTTTGGTCTAGAACGTATATCTATAGTTCTGACAATAGAATTTCTTAGAATCAATCCAATTAAAGTTTGAAAACTAACTGATTCTTGATCTGGAACAATTTTTTCTACAAATTCTCTTAATCTCAAAAATGAATTATTATTCTCATGCCTAGATTCATAATCGTCAAATCTGAAACCTCCTACGGATACAAAATTTTTTGCATTTGTATTATCATAAATATAGTCAAATAATGAAAATTCCCATTCATCTAGCTTTGGGATTTTTCCTTTCCCATGTTCAATAATATTATTTATAACAGAAAAACTATTTGCGATGTCTGTTAAAATCACTTGTGCTAATGCAGATAATGAATACCCTCCTCTTTTAGCTGGACGATTTTTTCCAAAATCACCATAATCACAATTAATAATTTTATCATTTTTATGAATTTTTAAAAATATGTCTGGAGGATGGTTCACTCTAGATGTAGTAACCACAATAGTAATTTCTTCATATAACTCATCAAATAATTTATGACTATATTTACTCATGATAGTTTCTATGATTTTTTCAGAACGCATTTTTACTTCATTAGTTCCAGAAAATTCTCTATTCAAACAAGTTGAAATAAAATAATTTCTAATTGCATTTTTTTCTTCTTTGTTAAGTTTAATTTTTAATTCAATGTGAAATGGTTTTTCAAAATTTTTGTTATGATAATAGGATTCTGAGGGTGTAACGCGTTCATTTAACAATAAATGAATTAAGTTGATTGCACGAAAAATATTTGTTTTACCAGTATCATTTGGACCTACAATAGTATTGAATTCTGAAAAATCAATGGTTTGTTCTGAATTACCAAACGACAAAAAATTTTTTAATTTAAGTTGTATTATTTGCATATTCATAATGTATCATTTGTATATTATATGATTATCTAGTAAAACACCTGTCAGATACGACTTGAGAAAAAAATTGGAATTAAATATCCTCTCCACACTTCATACAATATACTGCACCATTAGGATCAGTATCTTGTATTTTCTTTGGGTGTTTACAGGATGTTTTGGATTCTGATTTGATAAACTCAATCAAACCACTAATCATTCTCAATTCTATATCTTCTGTTTCTTTCATAGTACGACAAAAGCTTGTAAAACTATCGTCTGTACCTGAAAGAATGGATTTTTCATATACCTGAATCTTCCATTCAGTTGATTTTTTGAGAGTATTTGCTAGATGTAGTGCTTGAATTGGTCTTAATTTAGTCATTGAAACTTCAAATATCTAAGATCAGAAAAGAATTTCATGAAAGTTTTCATTAGTTTTGATTCTAAAGATTCACAATTAGCTTATACTTTGAGAGATATTCTAAAAGAGAAAGATATTGATGGTTATCTCTTTGATCTTGATCAAAAATACGATTCTACACTTTACAACAAAATAACTACTGCCATTGATGATTCTCGAGCACTTGTTGCAATTATTACAAAAGACATGTACTCACCATCAGTTCATGAAGAGATAGGATATGCAATTGTAGGTAAGAAATCAGTTACAATTATGCTAGAACAAGATGCGACTGATGGAGTATTGTCTCATGAACGAGAAAAAGAAATTTTCACAAAAGAAGACTTTGAAAATTCATGCAAAAGAGTATTAGGTTATTTAGAAAAATTACCAAAAACTACCATAAAAACTACTAATGAAACATTCCAAACATTTCTTCAAAAAAGATATCTGCTTGATCAAAACTCAAGTCATTTTGGAATAAATCCAAATTCAAAAAAACTTCGTAATAGATTGCCACATTTAGCTGAAGTAGAACAACCATTTGTATTATTTTCAGCATCTCCTACAAATTTATTAGATGATCTTCCTGTAAATTCAAGAAATTTTGAAGAATGGTTAGAAAAATTTCGAAGTATAGAACTTGAAAATTCACGATTAGTATTTTACAAAGGAACCAAAAAAATAGGATTGGATACTGTATCTTATTTTTATGATCACCCTAGTGAATATTCAAGATATTTGGAGTTTAATTCAAATGGATTTGTTGAACAAGGATTTACAGATCCTTTGATCTATCCGTTTCACGGAAGTGAACTTTCTGATGCCATTCTCTTACATCTATGTTGGATGAGTGGTGCATTTTGGGCATTTTTACTATTCTATAGAAAATATTGTGAATACATGGCATACGATGGAGAATTTGATATCTCTTTATCCATAAGAAATGCAAATAGTCTAATGCTGATGGGGTTTGGAGGAAGTACAGATAACAATGCAAAATGGTCTGAACCGTGGACTTCATACTGGGATGTATCAAAACCAAAAACTGAAAAAACTAATATTCAAATTAAAAAACACCTAAATCTAAATTCCCTTACTGATAAAAAAATTAAAGAATTAACTAGAGAATTTTCGGATAAAATAGCAAATGCGTATGGTTTAGAATTTGCTCTTTGCTATAATAATGATGGAACTATTAATCAAGAATTAATAAATTATTATAATAAAAAATAATCCAAATTTTACAATATGTGATTTACTAACATATTCTGATAAAAACTCATTAAAATATGAGATGCATCAAAATCGGTATTATGGGTAATTATAAAAGCAGTCCAGGATTTGCTGGTGCCAACAACATAATGATCTTCATTGATGGGGGCTATCTTAGAAAAAATGTAAAAAATTTGGTTGATAATGATGACATTAATTATCAAATTCTTGCCAGTTTTTTGAGAGACAATGGTAGGTTAGATACAAGATTTGCAGCTCATGTAATTCGAATTTATTATTATGATGGAATTGCAAGTATTAAGGATGTAAACAATCTCAATCAAGAAACTGAAGAAGATATGCAAGTTATTAGAAGTGCTGGAGATATGCTTTCAGTTAAAGAACAAAAACAAGAAGAATATGTTAAAAAAATCAAAGATTTAGAACTTTATGAAGTTCGATTAGGGCGACATGTGTTATCTACCACTGGAGGAATTGAAAACAAGAAAAATTGGGTGTGGAGACAAAAAGGAGTAGATAGTCTGATTGCAATAGATATGATTACAAAAGGCTTTGAAGGACAGTACAATACTGCAATTCTGCTAGCAGGTGATGCTGATTTTGTAGAAATTGTAAATTCTGTGAAAAATCTAGGTGCAAATGTTGTAGGTGCATTCTTTCCAGATCATATCTCTCAGGATTTAGAATTTTCTCTAGATAAAAAAATTGAATTAAGAGAAGGGGATCTTCTTCTTCAAAAAATCATCCATGAAAATTAATTCTTAAGCATTACGACAACCGTCTTATTTTCATTCGTAAGAGGGGGGCTCTGCCTTTTTACTGATTATCGATAATCTCTTTTGTAAAAAAAATCCCTCATAGAGAATTGCATGAGGAGTTCAATACCCCACATGTTCTGTTATGCATCAAAAAACGCCCAAAAATGGCCCTAGATTACCCATTTTTGCATCAATTTTGGGCCTAAAATGACCATTATCTAGGCGTGGCTAGGCACGACCCCCACCCCCAATTAATTTTCCATAGACGATAAAGTTCCCTTTTAGATGTCAAATCTAGTTTATTCTATTGTCCCAACCTTTTGGAGATCCAAGTCTTACCGCCTTCCTTGAATTTTCTATATTTGCCCTCACTACAGGATAATACATCAAGATAATTTCTGACGGATTGTTTTGATCCATGACCTGTTTGATTTTCACATCTAAGTGTGATGCAATTTATTGTATCAATAAAATCGAGTTTTTCATCTACTGATAATTTTTCGGCAAGAAACTCTTCTGTAATTTTCCTGTGTGCCACATTAAGATCTATCTCTGTGGGTTCATCTGTGTTGAAGATTTTATTTCTCTCTCTCGTAAACTCGAAATCATTGTTCTCATCCCATTCTTTATTTTTCTTGATTAGGTCATGTGCAATAAATTGATAATCTACGTTTGTCTTCTTGTCCTGATTACATTTGAAATGGGCGTACGCTATGTTCCATCCAGAATTATTTTCATGGTTACAGTCTAGATGTTCATAGGTTCTTTTCCATCTGGGATCAGTAGAGATAAATCGTTGTTCGCAGTAGCAACAAACTTGTTCTTCTTCTTCATTAGGATAGTCTCTAGCTACGATGTAAGGATTAAGCTTCATCTTCATAGCGTGACTGAGTTGTTTGGCATACAAGTTAGATGCTAACTCCCCTTTAAGCTCAGAGAGAAATAATTTGCCGACGTTTAGTGTTGTCAGGGAGAGAAAAAATTCTCATCTCTCTAATCTGCCTTCTCGATGATAATACGATTATCTTGTTGGTATACTTTAACAAAGTCACCCTTTCCAATTCCTAAATTTAATGCAAATTGTTTGGGAAGTACTAAGCTAAATGATGCATCTCCAACAATGCCTTGAATTTTTCTATATTGATGTCTCACCATTATCAGAAATTACCAAACTTTGATAAATAATGTAATTCCTATAAACTACTGCTATTGGGTATTAGTAATTCATCTAAAAAGCAAAGGAGTAGAAGAATAGGCATTCTAACTGATAATGAACGCAATCTACTGACTAAAGGCAGTTTTACTCCAAAGCAGAGAAGTGAATTTCTAAAATTTCTTCTATTTCGTATAGAAGCATCTGCCGAAGATCTGCAATTAATCTGGGAATATTCTAAAAAAGACGAAGGTTTCAAACAGTGGTCATTCAATAACTGGACCAAGCTTTACAATCTTGGACAAGCAATCCATCCTCGTCACTATTCAGAATTAATTCCATATAATTCTGGGAGGATAAAATTCAGGGTTCAAAAATACAGTGGACAACAAAGAGGGACTCGTCTGTATTGGTTCGATGAAAAAGATCAATCATACATAAAGTATCCAAATCAATCATTTCCAGATCAGCAGCTACGTGGAATAAAACCAAAGAGTGTAAAATCAATACTAAAAGAAGCACTCAACGTAGAGAATGCATATCATAGTAAAAATCCATTGGACCCAAGAATTCAGAATGAATTAGTTGTACCAAGGAAAGAATCCTTGGCACAGAATATTATCAGTATTAAGAGACGAACAAATGAAATAAAACAAAGGTTAAACAAAACTGTATTTTAATTCATTTCTTTGATTTTTTTAATTTTTGCAATTCTTTAGTTAACTCTAGTACTTGGTCTGATAATGCTGCAATTGCATCCATCTTCATATGATCATGTT
>JACZTB010000028.1 GCA_022573895.1 Nitrososphaerota archaeon | reverse complement strand
CAGAGAATAGAAGTATCTTTCCCGTCCTTAGTAGCGCCAAATGAACTGCAACTGTTTTTAATTTATACAGGCGGTTTGAATCAATCAATTATTTTCTCCAAAGCAATAATGCCATAAACAATAATTAGTGTTGATCAGTCCTTAAGTATTATGATGAGAGTATCACTTGTTAAAAATGATGAAAATGATACTGAAAAATCAATTAAAAAACTTTAAAGAAAAAGCTATTGTAATCAACGAGATGATATAGTTGGGCGAACCAACATGGTTTTCTTATACCCAGATGGAATATGATCCCAACAAACTAAACACAAGCCAATTTTGGACAAAAGAACCAAAACGATGGAATTGGGATAAATGTAGATTCACACTAATTCCGATTGGGGACAACAAAGTACGAATTGTAATTCGAAGAAGAAAATATTTCAAAAGTAGATTCAGGAGAAAAAGAGTTCAAGTTGATCTTATGATAAGCGTGATTGTAACTGAATTCATGGAACCAGAAATCAAGTCTGAAAGATTGGAAGGAAATAACATCCCTAAAAATCAAAATCATTCAAGAAAAGTTATTGATTTAATAGTTGAAAATGATTTGAAAGGTGACGATCGGCCGCTTGAACAATGTCAAATCTGGCAGCTAACTGATGGCGATGATGGTTCCATTGATAATCTCTATAAGGAGATAAAAGATGTTAGGAGTAAACCACCAAAACCTGATCACGACATCATCTTTGATACTGATGTCCCCTCAAACAATGGCATAATTCCTGTCATCTACCAACCCAGAATCGATGTATTAAAGAACTTTCTTAGAGAGGTTCGTTTAAAGCAAGGAAAGCAAGACTGCAAAGCAACTCTTGTCTTCAATGATGAGCATCTTATCAAGCACTGGATAGTAGATTGGCCCTATAGGCTCTTCAGATTACTTAGATATGGAAGAATTTGGGATGTCGAATCGTTCAAAATAAAACATGATGGTAAAACAGCTACTCACTTTAATTTTGAAAATATCTATAGCGGCAATAATGTTCTTTATCGTGATAGCATCCATGAAGACCAACCCCCTGCACCTGACAGAGCAGTGAAGCACTGGCATGTTGCAAAAAACCATCCAATTGTTTTTGTCAATACTGCAAATCACGCAATGGCTGAATTTGATACCAATCATGCACACTGGAAATGGGAGTATGTTCCATGGGATGATGAAGGACCAGTTGAGCTAAAATAATAAAAAACTTGAAACCAAATTGAGGGCAACAAGAAGTTGTTTCAATTTTTTGCTTCAAAAATCAAGATTATGAAAAACCACATTAATTTACAAAATTTTAATAGAGTTATTTTGTTATTGATAGTACGAATATTAAATTTGAAACAAAGAAAATTAATCGGATGTTTTACCGTCAAGCAATAACCAAATACGTTTCACTGCATTTTTCATCATCTCAAAAAGCTCAGCTGGCTGAATTAAAAAATTGGATCATATACCTTAGACCAGTTGAAGCAGCAAGTGGTGCCTTCCAAAAGGACCTCGTTGGGTCTTTTGCAACAGGAATTCCACATGGGAACACTGGAAAACAAGTGGTTAACATGTACCTAAACGATAATGGTGGAGACATGTATTTCAGAATGAACTTTAGACAGCTATCCCATGAACTTGCACACATGATTCTCATGATAAAATACCCTGACAGATATGGCAGACTCAAATTCAATGAAAGGCTTGAGGGGGCAGGCTGGGGAAAAATAGGCGAGAAGCGAAAATTCTTTTCTGTTGAGGTTCACAACAGAGAGTGGGAGATTAGAACTGGTAAGAAAAGATGGCTTCGAAGCATAACGCTTTACAGAAGAGCAGGCAAAAAATGGATTAAGGTAATCCTTCGGGGATTAGACATACTTGATCTAAAATAGGAATTGATAACATTTCATTGCAGCTGTTAATGATGTGTCGTTCATCAAATCTTAATTAATTCTGATAATATCATAATGTGGACCTACAAATAATGATATCAAAAGGTTTTTTGTTCGGAAATTCGAGACTGTCCTTTAAACGTAAATCGGTAAAAATTGAAAAATTCAAAGGGATGACAAAAAGAGGCAAACCGAAAAGGTTCGGCAGACCCTCATCAAAAAAGAGCTACGATAAAGATGGTTTTAGTGATCACTTTCCAGTCTCTATAGTCATTAGAAAGGATTGAATTTTGAATAAGAAACAAAAGAAAAAACAAAAAGAAGCTTATAAGGATCTTGGACCCATTCTTAAGAAAATTAAGAAAGCTAAGAAAAAAATCAAAAAAGTAGAACAGGCATTAGAACTAATTAACGAACTTGAATCTTCCTTGGACAAATATGGAAAATATTTACCAAAGAAAGAATACGATAAACTAAAAGCTGTAATTGAAGTTAGTAAAAGTAGTCTGAAGGGGCTAAAAGCTGCATCAACGGGATTAGAAGTTACTTCTGCTGTCATGGAACTTCATGGTCCGCTTCAAGCTGTTGTTGCAATCTTACCAGTTCCTATAATTGGAACAACTGCTACTGCCGTCACGATTATTGTAGTTATTCTTGCGGTAGCTACTGGTAGTGTGGTCGCATATAACAACTACACAGCAGTTGAAATTATAATAACAAATGATGGATGTCAAACAATTCCGATATTACCAGCAGAATTGACACCCTACTTTGAGGAATTTGATATTCTCTCTAAGATTATGGGAATTGAATTGCCACAAGAAGTGACCAAAGATACTTCCGAGACAGCGAAACTCCGACCAGAAATAATAGATGTGGATGGCACAACTACCAGTATTATTTCTGTAAAAACTGGTTTGGGTGAATTCCCAATCAGTATTCCGACGCAAACCACTAGCGTAAAATTTAATGATATGCAAATATTGGGACAAAAAAGGACTATAAATCTTGGAGAAAGTCTTACACATCAACTAGTTATTAGCTGTACATGATTTTATGGAATGATAATGTCTCGATACCTTGTTAAAAAGACTATTTGAAATCTTAAGAACACTTCGTAATGCTTCTAGAACGTCTTCGTTTTAAGCTATATTTTCCACTCTTCGCTAATGAATAAAAATAGTGTTTGTGTATAACTTTTCAAACACCAATCAAACTTCTACCCAAATTTTATTTTGATTGTTCTTTTCTTGGTTCGATTGGTCAGTTTCTACCTCAAAGAGTATACCATTAACACCATCTAATGTCCTCTTTTTTCCATCTGTTCTAACAATTATTTTTCTTTCCCAGTACGTGTTAAAAATGGTATAATATGGTACATCGAATTTGTCATCATTTCTTTTGATGTAATTTTCAATTCTTTTTTCTGTCTCTGGAGACAGATCGTGTTTTTTATCTTTAGCTGATGAGGTGACAAATAATTTTGGTGACGTATGATCAAGAAATTTAGTGCTAGTACCAGTATGGCTGCCATGATGAGTAATCTTTAACACGTCTATATTTTTCAAAAAATGTTTTGTCCTTTTACCAATTCTCAATTTATTTTTTCACAGGAACTAATGCGTATAGAATAGTTCTAAGCATTTGTGAATATGTATTTGTGTCTAAATTACTAGTTTGATAGACATATGGTAATATGCTCTACCACTATCTTGTTAAATTAATTCTTTGTGTTCTCATCTCAAATCTTCGAATCCTAGATAACGCAGAGAGCGATTGAAACGCTTACAATATTCCTACCAAATTTTATTTTTGGGTTCGTTAACGGTTCGTATCAAATGTAAACAACGAATCCATAGAGACTCGGACTACTTTTGGTCTTATTTTGGACCCGTTTACAGTTCGTATCAAATGTAAATAAAAAAGAATAACTTCATTCACACTTTCTTATTTTACTTCATAAAATACACTATGTTTCTCATCTGTTGGATATTTTGTGCTAGGATCATCTCCAAAAATTGGATAAGTAATCTGAACTTCGTACCAACCGACATCAGAATTTTTCTTGGATGTGATGGGGAAGTCAAATGTTCCTTCTTTCCTAAGTATCGCGCCCCCCTCATGATGCTCACTCTCATCAGGCCAAAAAACAGTAATGGGTAATTTACCCTTACGCCTCCTGTAGGTTTTTGATATTCTACCTTTGATTCGTAGCTTGGATGCGCGGTCACCATAGACCCACGGAGGTGATATTGTTACTTTTTCAAATATTTTCAAATTGTCAAAAAAGCGTTTTGAGGTTTTGTAGATTACAGGTAAGATCACCCTACTAGATCTGCCAGTATAATCAATTATGAGGGCATATCCTTTTGGGTAGCCCCTATCTTTTGCCTCCCTAAGAATTCTTTTTACTGCCAAGTTGGGAGATTTTCTAAGCTCAGCGATTACTTGAGTCATAATCTCCTCAGCTGCATCGGTAGCATAAGTCCAAAGCTGATAACGAGTTACATTTTGCTTAGGATGTGGCCTAATCATAAATTTTTTTTGCATAAATGCTATTTGAGATTTCACCGTGCTTATAGTAAGATTAGTAAATTCCGCAATCTCTTGTGGAGTAAATTTTTCTTTTCTATTCACAAATACATACTTTTTATAAAATTCGTAAAAGACCCAAAATCTGTTTGTCATGTTGTTTCATATTCCTTTTCACCAGTAACAGCCCCTTCCTTTCCAACCTGGATTTTGTATTTACCCTTGGTAATGCCGCTAGGAATCTTGACTTCAATCTTACTATTGTCCCAGCTGTCGATTTTTTCGGCACCGATTACTTTGTCGCCAAATATAACAAAACCTCGGTTATCTCCAAAGTCAGTTCCAATGATGACAATGTCATCATCTGCTTTCTGTTTTGAAGGAAAAACACCAGTTATTCCGATTCCTTGTTTTGTAACAATCTTGCCTCCCAAGTATGCTCCTTGACTCATTCCCATTAAAACTACAAGTGCTGGATCTATATCAGGAAGAATAAGTTTGTCAAAGTCCTCATTTTTTACGTTTTCAGTAACATCAGAAAAGAGTATGATGAGATATATTGTAATGCCTATCCATGTCCATCCAAACATCTGAAATCTTGTAAGTGTTGGTTTACCTTTTTCTTGAAGCATAGATGAAAATCCTGCACGTTTGCCTTGTTCCTTACTCTTCTTTGAATCACTTGTCTTGTATTTGATCGATGAAACTCCCCCACTGACAATAGGAGTTCCAACACTAATGCCCATTAAAGCAAGCAAGTTCAGAGGGATTTCTGTTGGTGGTTCAAAGACTCCGTTGAATACTCTGATAAGATACACGCCAAAAAATGCAAAAATGATTACAAGAGTCCACGCAAAAAATTGTAATATCGATAGACTTGGATACCAATCTCTGTCACGTAAAATATCTAAGAAACTTGCTTTTCCCTCTCCACGTTTCAGAATTTCTCTAGCGACAACAATTATCAAGATAAGTGCTAAGAAAGAAATCGCAAAAGATAGGGGGATGCTATCCATGGGTGTAACCATCTGCCTATGACATAAAGACAGTTTCATAGTTAAAGATGATCAAAAGATATGACCTAATCTACAGAATTACCGAACTGCCGAATCTTTTAAGACCCATATCATTATTGGTTCTAATTTAGACCCACTTTTTTCTTAATTATGATATTAAGTGTGTATTTTGGAAACCTATCAGATATTTTTTGTTTCAAACGTGATTCAAACTCAGATTTTTTAGATGTATCTGGAATTTCTAAAGTAATTTTAATTTTAGATTGTTGAATCTCTGTTCGTGAAGTGGGTTTAGGCAAACATGTCACTTCTTTAATTATATGGTACAGTTTTGTACCATCTGGTCTGTCAACACTTTTTTTCTGTATGGCTTTTTGATAATCAGGATCTTGTTCTAATTTCCAAAAAACTTGTTTTAATTCAGTCAAAAATAATTCAACTTTAGATTTATCGAAAACTGTGTCATCTGCATATTTCCAATGTTTGGGAGGTTTATACTCAGGATATGACCAACCCAACTGAGTCCAATCAACATAAGTATATTTTTCTCTTGTATCCTTATCAGACCGCCATATTGAGGAAAATCCATCTTCTGGCATTCCACTTCCTAAAGAACGATGAAAATATTTTCCAAACTCTTCTAATCGTATCTCATGATATCCAAAGTATTCTTTCACTTTATCCACGTTTACTTCTAAACCATCTTTTTCGTGATTTAACAATAATAGTGCTTTTGCAAATTCCTCTTTTGCCAATATTGCCAACAAAATTGCTGACGAATATCTACCAGCATCGTACAAAATTTTTGCATCACTCGCTAATCTTTTACAATTTTCTATAGAAAATCTAATTCCTTCAGGTATTTCCTCAGGAGGTATAGGAGGTTTATACAGTTTCATAATCCTTTACCAACTAAGTATCATGACCGTTCTTTTAGATAAATCAGATCGTAGATGCAGGAATGAACTCGAATCTGTTAAGATTTGATGCTACAAGGGTATGGACTGGATGGGAGGCGACCCTCTGGCGTCCTATTTTTAGTTCCATTTTATTTTAAATATAGAACTATAAAACTTTGGTAATTCAGTACAAATCTCAACAGATTCGAGATTAGAGAGTTTTGAACTAATAACGCAAAACTCTCTCCTTACATCAAAATACTATATTTTAGTCAGATTTGTAGTATCATAATATGATATAGACTCTATACAGCACATACAAAAAGTTCATTTATGATTTAATTAGGGTAATACGAATACATATGAAAAAGAAAACTTCACTTGCCCCGTTTATCTTTAAATTGTGGAATAAAGGGGATCTAAACAAACAATTTACTGTGGATTATATTGTAAAAAACGGAAGCACTTCTGGTTACACTTTTACAAAGAATTCTGTTCGAAAATCTCTTTTAGCAGCTAGTTTCATTACCAAAACAAAAAAAATTGGCAAGATACAATACTATAAACAAAAATTTCCTGCAAAGTCTACAGATGAACACCAAGACTCCCAAAAACCATATATTGACATATTCAAGAAATTAGATCTTCATCCTGAAATCAGAAAAACTTGTTCTAAACTTTTTCTAGATGAACATTATGATCATGCCATATTCGTAGCATTTAAAAAAATTAATAACATGGTAAAAAACAAATCTGGAGAAAAATCTAAAGATGGAAAAAACTTAATGTTAACAACATTTAGCGTAAATTCCCCAATTCTAAAATTTAACAAATTACAAAGTGTTAGTGAAAAGGATGAGCAAGAAGGATTTATGCATATTTTTGCCGGTTCTATACAAGGAATTAGAAATCCCAGAGGTCATGATGATTTAGTGGGAGGAGATCCTTGGCAAACAATTGATTATCTTTGTCTTGCAAGCCTATTAGCTAAGAAATTAGATCATAGCAAAAAATAATTTGTAATAATTTTATCAAAAGATCTTTTTACTTCTTTTCAAAATTACTTTGCAAAAGATTTTCATCTTATTGAGGAGGATATTTATGAATAAATGTATAACTGCCGCGTTTACCTTTTCTTTGCAAGTACGTCGCTCTCTTTAAAGCATTAAAAATATGACTTTCACGAAAATTTAATCCTTTAGAACTCATTCTTGAACCTGCTTCAGATAGTGTTTTTTTATTTTTGAAAAAATTATCGTTGTATAACTGTCTTACTGCTGTGGTTGCAGTTGGCGGCTTACTAATTTTAGAACGTTTGACGTTTTGTAGTTTTTTTCGTGATTTTACTTTTATAAGCTCAATTTCTCCTTCGTATTGATTTTTTTTGTCATCTATTATAGAAATGAATATCTTCATTTTCTTATCAACTCCCATATTGCCAACTTCCTCTTTTGCCCTTTCTATGTATTGTTTGTTGTCTAATAGCTCTTTGGATTGTTTGAGTCAAACTAGTTCGTTTGTAATTATGTCCACGCCTTCCCATTTCCTTTATAATTTCACTCAAAGACTTGGGTTTGTCAAAAAATCTACTTTTTTTCATTTCTGTAAGTAGAATCATTGCACTAATCTTTTTGGTATAGTGCCTTCGTAATTTACTAGTTACTTGTAATTTTTTTTCTAAATCTGAGATTCTTTTTTCATGTTTCTGTAACACTTTATTAATGTCATCAATATCTGACATGACAATCTCCTCAACAACATATTATATAAAAAACTGGCCAAATAAGAGAAATTGAATTAAAATCTAGTTATTCTTAATCTGTTATTTCCTAATCACATATTTCCAAATTTTGCCGTCTTTGTCCCTAGTAAGAATTTTCTTAGAGCCTACAAAATCTCTTCGTAATGCAGTATCCACTGCTTCTTTTCTATAATGATATCCTTCCTTTTTTAACTCCTTATGAACTTCCCTAGAAGATTTTAGCGCATTGAGAAATCCTGAATCAATTAAGAAATTGATGCCTCCAGCTATTCCTTTATACTTTTTTTCAGCCTTAATTTTGGGTTTTTTATTACCAAAAACTGCATTTTCAAGCTTATCCAATCTTTTACTGATTTTCTCAATTTTTTCTTCTAAATCAGACATCTATTTTCTCTACCTTAGCTAATTTTCTTATTATTTCAAATGCTTTAGTTCGTCCCTCATTTGTTGTAAGTCTGTATTGTTTTTGTTTCCCCCTACTTCCTCTAGCCCGTATCAATAATGGATATCGTTTTAATGTTAATGAAAGATTTCCAAGATCTTTTACTCCTATAGAGCGCAGGCATTCAGTAATTTTTGATGGTCCTATCCATTCTTCTTTTAGAAGAAATTCGCTTGCAGCTAAAACACACAAACTTACTATGATGTGTTTTTTTGAATCAGATCCAGTTGTTGGTGCGATTATTTCTATATCATTATTTTTACTAATTGAAATTGCATCTTCTAATTCGTTTACAGAAATTCCACAATTTTTAGCTAATTCTTTTTTTCCTTTTTCTATGCCTGTAACTAAAACTGCATTTTCATCCTTGCTTTCTTTTTTTGAATTATATGATGATTTTTTATTCTCTGTTGTATCGTTGAGCAATTTTTCTAAAATAATTTTGTAACCTTCGGTTTTGTAAGGTTCTGATTCGTCTTTTACAGCTTCTTTTGCAATTTTGACGCATTCTTTTAATTTTTCTGGATTCATCTATTGTTCACTTGTTCCCTTTATTCCAGAATCTACTAAAGATATGCCATTTTGTGTTATTCTGTAATAGAATTTATTTCCCTCTGAAACTCTATCGACAAACTTCCCTAATTTTTCATAAAGTAGCATGCTAATCGCACTAACACTCTTTATAATTCTGAATTTCTCTTTTAATATTTTTTGTATTTCAGATGCAGATAATTCATCAAATCCAAAATCTTCTTTAGCAATTTTTAGGACTAAAAGAATCTGTGGTGTTGGTTTTGATTCCAATATTTTTGTTGATGGCCAATCAAAGTTACTTCTAAGAATCTTGTTTATTCCAATATGATCTTTTTTTGTAAGTACTTGACGAGATTCTGATATTATTGAATAATCTGAAGATAATAAGTGACCTAGTATGACCTCAAATGCGGTTTTTTTGTATTGTTCCGGCACATCATCTATGATAAAGAGGGCATCTCGTACATGTTTAGAGATCATAGTATTCATTTCTTAATAGTTAATCTATGATCATAAGTAAATAAAAAGGTTTTTGATATAGATCTTATGATTAAGATCTTATATAGGATCAAATATAAGATTTGAGTAGATATAACATATTCATATCACACCCGCCTTACTGGTTCTTGATGATGTGCCGGAACAATATAATTTTTAATTTATTTTGGCAAATTTTGGCATTTATTGGCTTAAGCGTTGATTGAATTTTCAAAGCCTTATACTGGTTCAAATCTTAGCAGTTATGGTTTTGCTTAGTAACGAATCCTAACGGATTTGTTCTTCTATTAGTACGAATCTGTTGAGACTCGGACCGTTTATAGTTAATTTCTGGACTCATTTTACAAATTCCAATCCAAAAGAGTTTGGGAAAAACTCAGGAATAATATAAGCCAAGTAAAAGGCAAAAACGGTAAGAGTTGAAATTAGCATAAATTTTCCTATTTTGTGATTAAATTCTTCATGATTTGAATCACGTTTTTCCTTGTCGTCCCATCGTCTCATGTTAACAATTACCATTCATTATAATTCAAAGTTACGTCAAAAAGATTATCAAAAATCGTCAAATAACTTATTTTTAATCATAAATAAAGTGCTTTTTCTTTTTTCATATTTACCTACGTTTTTAAAAAAAATAAAAAAATCATTATGACGGTCAAAATGACGGTTTCTAGACGGTTTTATGACCAAATGATAATTTTTTGACGATAAATTATCGATCAATAACATCATAACACACAAATTCAGTAATGTGTGTCTATAGACGGTTCAAAATGTAGCTAACAGTTACATCAAATGTTTTGGTACGATTAAGATAGAGTATCCAGAAAAGGTCACTTGCTGAACACGAATCCAATCTTTTTCTAGCAACATACCATTTTTGATCAATTTCATTTTGTTTTTCCTCATATTCTTCACTTATCAAATTCATAGTTTTGTTCCAATCAGGTTTTGAAAAAAGTGCACCAATCAGATTGATTCCAATGCCTACAACGTTACCTCCCAACCCAAAACCAGCCTTCTCTCTAGCTTTTTTGTAGGAACCCTCCAACATTATAGTTACAAGTTCTCTAAGATCCTCAGTAGTTAAATCGTTAATTTTTTTCTCATCATTAAGTAAATTATCGATTCTAGAGGATAGTTGTTTTATCAGATTATCTGTTTTCATTTTTTAATTCAGTGTTTAGTTCATCAATTAGTCTGTCAATAGCATGTGTCAGAGAAAATTTACGAATATTCTTTTTTTCTAACAAACCTTGCAGTTTTTTAAGAAAAATCGTGGTTGTTGAAAAAACCTTGTGAAGTTGTCCCTTTGAATCATAGACTAGTCTGAGTGGATTCGTGGCTTCGAGGTGCTCAATCTCTTTCTTTACACGCCTGATTTTTTCTTCTAATTCAATCTCAGCCTTACTGATCAATGTAATAAGATCTTGTTTTTCTTTTCTGAGGTTGGTTACTGAAATTTGTAATGCATTTTTTTGTTGTTCATAGGAAAGAATTTTTTCTTTGAGTTTTTCTAGATATTCAAGTAAACCGTTGTAATTCCTTAATTTCTTATCAAATTGAACCACAGTAAGACCATTTTGCTGTAAAATCTTATTCCATTGTATAACTGTAGTAGGATCTTGTTGATTTCGTCTAAATTCCAGAATGGCTTTAACAGCTTCTAAGAATTGCTTGTATTCAAGCTTTAATTGTCCAAGCTTTTCTAATACAGATTTGAGATCTTTCTTTGCATTTTGAATTTCATTACCGTAGCCTGCAAGAACTTTCTTACTTGTTTGAACTTGTTTTTCCAAATTTCCTACTTGTTGAAGATCATCCAGTAGCTTGGTAGCGTCATAACCCTGTCGTTTTATTTCAACTAAAGCAGTATGATATTTTGGAAGTTCTGTTAAGTTCAGACCTATTTTTGCAAACTTAGATTTTATGTCGGTAAATTGACGGAGTTCTTCTTCAGTTGTTTTATGTAGTCTAAGGGCCTTTTTCTGTTCCTCATAAAGTCGTTTTATAGCAGATTCTAAATCATGCTTCTTATTTTCCAAAACAGGAACACTCTGTGACAATTTCTCGTATTCTGAAACGGTTTTTTGATAGGAATTTCCTGTTTTTCTTTTGATTTCTAGTAGCTGATTTGCTGCTACCAAAAGTTCTGTTGCTTCATTTTCGCCACTAATGATAGCACTTATCTTTTCAAAAATAGAATCAAGATCCTCTTCTTTAACGTTGTATCGTTCTATCAGTTTGGCAATCCTGATTCCTGTAAGTGCATCTTCGTGTACAATCTGATGAGTTCTTAGAAATCTGCCCCATACCTTGATTGTTTCAAATGTGGGATTGCCGATTTCCTTCCTAAATTCATCGAGATATTTTGAAACTGTTCCTTTCCCAAGCCCTAGCGTTTGAGCTATTTCATCTCTAGAATGCCCACAATAAAATAAAGAAATTACCTTGAATTTCATCTCAGGGGAAATAATCTTGGGCATTGTTCTTACCTCTATGAAATTTCCTCTTCAGAAATCAGAAAGCATCTATTAGTGCGGCAGTTGTCACATGGTGCGTTCATACTCTCTGGTTTTTTTGCATGGGTATGATTAAAACCGTTTTAAAAAAATTAGTAAAGACATTCCTATAGTATTTTTTTAAAAAATAATCCATATCAGCTACAAGACTACTGGTCGACAGCTATTACCAGCTGCATAATTTCGTCACAAAGTTAAAGAGAATTTAGGTTAAACTGTTTATAACTCGTTTTTTCAAATGTTTAGATGCACGATAAAAATAGGATATTACTTACAAATTTAATTTCAATTAAACCTAAATTTGATCTAATTCTTTCAATAGAGCTTCATTCATGCGTCTGTATTCCTGTATTTCCTCTTGTGTGGGGTGAACTGTGCCATTACCACTAATTATTCTCGGATGTTCTACTGATGATTCCAAGAATTCCTTAAATGTAGATTTGGTCACTGACAACTGTCTTTCAAGCTTTGTCACCCTGTTTACCTGCTCATCATTTCCCTTCATGTTATTTGAAAGGTTAGAAAAGAGGTTCAGCTTTCCTGAGGCCTTCATGTATTGACCCCGCATAAACTCTGGATACAATCTGTCTTGTTTTTCGTATGTATCTTTTGGCTTGTGCCCAACGCAGTGGTCTGCTACATCGGCAGTGACTCCAGTAGCTATCAGTGTAGATTTTAGAAGATCTCTCAGCTCGTGAGAGATGTATTTATTCATGTGTTGGTATCCCTTTAGCTTCTTTTGTAGTCCTGCATTTGTTGCAAGTTTGTTAAACTGTTTTTCCATCCAAGCAGTTGTTATGGGATGATTGTGTTTTGTAAGAAACAACGGCTCATCTGCCTTCATCGGCAGTCCAGTCTTTTCAAGACGGTGGTCCAGATATTTTTGAAGAGACTCTATTGCATCCCTGTCCAAAAAACCAGTGTGCTTGAAGTCAGTCTTGACTCTTACCAGAGTTACAGGTATAGGACATTTATCAAGATCCCAAGTGTTGTGGTTGCTGCTTTTGAAGTATAGTGCAATCTGGTCAAAGGCTTGAAAATTAAACCGGTCAGCCAGAGTAATGCTATCCAAACCCCTGTGGAACTTGCACAAGAAGATTGCCTTCTCCGTTACCGTAGGCCTTCCAACGGTTAGAATGGTGAAAAAGTCCTCAAGGCTCATAATTCTCTCCTCGGTTTCCGAATCAGTGAATTTGTAGGATGATTTTGCGTTAAATGAATAGTTTATTTCAGAATCATTTTCCTTAAAAAATGACTTTATGGCACAAGAATCAAGCTCAACGGTCTTGACTCTGTTGTCTTGATGTTTTTTTGTGTCAAGCAGATAGGTCTTGATGATTTTTACAAAGTCTATACTATTGGAGTTTAACTCTTGGTATAGTTCAAGGAGGTGGTCTACACCCCTCAAGGTAATCTTATCGCGCTTCCTTACGAACTTGTCTTCATCGATTTGGTTCATGCGGTAAAACTCGAAGGTTTTTCCCCAAAGCCAGCAATGAAAGTTCCAGAGCTTGTAGGCATAAATTCCCCGTGTCCCAAGCCTCCTGCTTTTTGGTACGTTAAGATTCTTGATATTAGAGCTATTGAGCTGAGAAAGCCAGTAGGAAACTTGTGGAATCTTGCAAAATTCTTCATAGGGAATGCGGCCATCGTTTGGTCCCTTGAGTTTTCTGATTATACCTATTTTCACACCCACTGCAAAGGCAGCCTCAACTGCCTTTTGAACGGCCCTGTCTGTCTTGACTCTCAGAAACTCGATAATCTTTTCCTTGTTTTTTTCAGTGAATTCTCTTGAAAGAAGGGTCTCGTCTTTTTTCAAAAGTGACAAGATACCGCCGATTCTTGGTGGAATTCTTTGTGCATAATCTTTTTTTGGATCAAATTCGTGAACAATTTGCCATTGATACATTTTCATTTTCCAGTCAATCACCTTGTCCTGCTATCAAAGAAGAGGGGTTTGTTAAAAAAACCCAGCGAAAAGAGTACATACAACAAATGCTTTAAAACACCCAGTTTTTGAGTTGAATATCTAGGAAATTAAAATGAAATCAGTTTATTTTTTCAATGAAGGTGATGGAAAAAACAAAAAGCTTCTAGGAGGTAAAGGAGCTGGTCTTTGTGAAATGACCAGACTAAAATTTCCTGTTCCGCCAGGATTTATCATTACAACTGAAGTTTGCAAAAAATACTATAAAAATAAAAAGAAATTGCCGAAATCACTTCTATTAGAAGTTAAAAGAAATATTTCTAAAATTGAAAAGAAAACAGGTAAAAAATGGAATTCTAAAGAAAACCCACTTTTAGTCTCTGTAAGATCTGGTGCAGCCATATCAATGCCAGGCATGATGGACACAATTTTGAACCTCGGAATTAATGATACTACAATACAAGGATTAGTAGAAAAAAGCAATAATCCACGCTTTGCTTGGGATTCTTATCGTAGATTCATTCAATTGTTTGGTAAGGTTGCATTTGGAATCGATGATAAAAAATTTGAAGAGGTTTTAGAAAATGCAAAGAAAAACCAAGCAGTACAATCGGATAGCGCACTAAATGAAAAATCCCTTCGTTGTGTAGTATCAGATTACAAAAAAATTTGTGAAAAACACACTGGTAAACCATTTCCAACAGATCCTTTTGAACAGTTAGAACTTGCAATTAAGGCAGTTTTTTCAAGTTGGATGGGAGAAAGAGCGCTTGTTTACCGAGAGAAAAATAACATTACAAAAGATATCGCAGACGGCACGGCAGTAAATGTTGTGGCAATGGTATTTGGAAACATGGGAAACGACAGTGCTACGGGTGTTGTATTTACGAGAAATCCTGGTGATGGTACTAACCAAATTTTTGGAGAATATTTGGTTAATGCACAAGGTGAAGATGTTGTTGCTGGAGTACGTACTCCAAAACCAATTGACAACATGAAGTTTGAGCTTCCCGAATCATACAAACAATTAGCTGATACTTGTACTAAACTAGAAAAGCACTACAAAGAACCACAAGATATCGAGTTTACAACAGAGCAGGGCACCTTCTATCTTCTTCAAACTAGAAATGCCAAAATGAATGCGGTGGCAATGATAAAGACCTCTGTTGATATGGTAAAGGAAAAGCTGATCAAAAAGGAACAGGCCATTCTTAGACTACAGGCAGAACAGCTTGAACAACTACTCCACAGGACGATTGATCAAAACAAAGTCAAAGAATATACTATGGTGGCAAAAGGAATTGCTGCATCGCCTGGCGCTGCAAGCGGTGTTGCAGTGTTTGATGTTAAAAGAGCAATCGCCATGGGCGAAAATGGAGCCAGAGTAGTTTTGATAAGAGAGGAGACAAAGCCTGAGGACGTTCCAGCGTTTTTTACATCTGTTGGAATTCTTACCAGCAGGGGAGGGAAAACATCCCATGCAGCAGTAGTAGCAAGAGGAATGGGTAAACCATGCATTGTGGGATGTTCTGAATTAAAGATTGATTATGAGAACAGAAAGTGTTTTGCAGATGGCAAAATTATCAACGAAGGCGATGCAATAACAATTGATGGAAGTAGTGGTGGAATATTTCTAGGTGAGATTCCTACCATAGAACCACAAATTACTGAGGATTTTAGGACTGTGCTAGGTTGGGCACAAAAAACCAAGAAAATTGGAGTTCGTGCTAATGCTGATACACCCGATGCAGCAAAACTTGCTAGAAAATATGGTGCAAAAGGAATTGGACTTTGTAGAACTGAAAGGATGTTCAACGCAAGAGATCGAATTGGATTATTTGTTGAAATGATCATGGCAAAAACAATTCAAGAACGAAGTGTAATTTTAGAAAAATTAAAACAATTACAAAAAAGTGATTTCATCGAAATTTTAAAAGTCATGGAAGGATACACTGTCACAATCAGATTACTTGATCCTCCATTACACGAATTTCTACCTAATCCTGAAGAGTTGATAAATAAAATACACAAGATGGAACAACAGAACTCTACTGATGGTTTAGAGGAAGCAAAGATTCTACTTGAAAGAGCAAGAGATTTGGCTGAAATTAACCCAATGATGGGTCACAGAGGAGTCAGAGTTGGCATCACCTATCCTGAAATTTACACGATGCAGATAAGAGCCATTTTTGAAGCTACTGCAGAACTTGCTAGACAAAAGGTTGATGCACGACCGCAAATCATGATTCCCCAAATTAGTAGCATAGCAGAATTAAATCATATCAAAAAAATCTTTGAAACGATTAAATCAGAAATGGAACAAAAATACAATACTAAACTAAAGATTAACTTTGGAACAATGCTTGAGGTTGTTCGAGCATGTCTTACATCAGCCGAGCTTGCAAAAACCGCAGAATTTTTTAGCTTTGGTACTAATGACCTGACGCAAGCAACGTTTAGTTTTAGTAGAGAGGATGCGGAAGGAAAATTCCTTCCAGAGTATTTGGATAAGGAATTACTTGAAAAAAATCCATTCCAATCGATTGATGAGAATGGGGTTGGTGCCCTAATGAAAATTGGAATAGCAGACGGTAGAAAGATCAAACCAAAATTAGAGATCGGCATTTGTGGGGAACATGGTGGTGATCCAAGTTCTATCAAATTTTGTTATAAATCTAATATTAGCTATGTGAGTGCCTCGCCTCATAGAATTCCAATAGCCATAGTTGCAGCCGCCCAGGCAGCACTTGAGAAACCTAGAAACTCGGCAAAATCAAAGAAAAAGACAAAAAAGAAATCAAAGAGATGATAAACATCCATCTTGTTTCCAAGAATTGATTCTATCAAACAGATTAGACTAAAGATTGGCATAACTCAGAAGAAATTAGCCTCAATGACAGAGGTCAGCACATCCATGATTAACCAAATAGAGTCTGGTCGAAGTCAGCCTAGCTACGAAACAGCGAAACGAATCTTTGATAGTTTAGCAACACTGGAAATAAAATCTTCATCTCATAAATCTGGAGATTTTTGCAGTAAAGACATTGTAAAACTCAAACCATCAAACACACTTCTTGACGCAATTAAAAAAATGCGAAAATTTTCAATCAGTCAAGTACCCGTCTTTGTTGGAAGTGATCCTGTTGGATTAGTAACAGAAGACAGTATTGTTAAACATATTTCTGATGCTGGTGAATCTGAATTGAAAACCGCCAAACTAGAGGATGTCATGGAACATGCTCCCCCAGTAGTTGACTTTGATACACCGGCAAATATTCTAGTCCCTTTAATTAGATTTTCAAAGTGTATTTTGATTTCAAAAAAATCAAAGATTTATGGAATCATAACAGCTACAGATACTCTAAAGATGATGGAATAATAATTTAAATCGTAAAAATTACTTGGGGTGTGAGCAGAGTTCTGCCAAAACACCACGTAATGATTTTGGATGAATGAATATAACCTTGGTGCCAGCAGAACCTGGACGGACCTTTCCAAGAAATTGTATTCCACATCCTTCCATTCTTGTTACCTCACCTTCAATGTTATCGGTTTCTAGTGCCATGTGATGTAGTCCTTCACCTTTTTTTTCAAGAAATTTTTTAATTGGACTGGAATCATTTGTTGGTTCCATCAATTCAATGCGTCCGTTTTCTAAATGCAAGATGCCAATCTTAACACCTTCACTTTCCACGGTTTCAAATTCAACATTTTTTACATCTAAAGCCTCTTGGTATTGTTTCATCGCAGATTCAACATCATTCACTGCAATTGCAATGTGATCAATCTTCATCTAGAATACCTCTTTTGGCCTGTATTCACCAAAGACTTCTCGGAACGTATTACTGATTTCGCCGGTAGTAGCATATGCTTTAACAGAATCCAAGATAAACGGCATTAGGTTTTTGTCGGTCTCTGCTGCACTTTGCATTGCAGAAAGTGTCTTCTCTACTTTTTTGTTATTTCGTGAGCTACGAAGTTTTTTCATCGCCTTTTTTTGCAAAATCTCAACAGAATCATCAATTCGCAAAAGCTCCCCTTGTTTTTCATCAGTCTCTTGGAACTTGTTCACACCAACGATTACTCGCTGATCTTGATCAATCTCCATTTTAAGACGATATGCATTCTGTCTAATTTCTGATTGGAAGAATGCTTTTTCGATTGCCTTGATGGAACCGCCCATCTTTTCAACCTTGTCTAGGTACTTCCATACGCCATCCTCTATCTCATCACAGAGATATTCCAAATAGTACGAACCAGCCATAGGATCAACAGTTTTTGTTATACCACTCTCATGCGCGACAATTTGCTGCGTTCTGAGAGCAATTTTCGCAGATTCCTGCGTTGGTAATGCGAGTGCTTCATCCCTAGAGTTTGTGTGAAGAGATTGGGTTCCACCAAGAACTGCTGCCATAGATTGTATAGTAACTCGAACGATGTTGTTGTCTGGTTGCTGTGCCGTAAGGGATTCACCACTGGTCTGTGTATGGAATTTTAATTGAAGGGATTTCGGATCTTTTGCGTGAAATTTTTCTTTGAGAATTTTAGAGTAAACCTTTCTCGCAACTCGGAACTTTGCAATCTCTTCCAAAAATTCTATGGTACAACAAAAGAAAAATGATAACCTTGGTGCAAAGTCATCAATCTTTAAACCACGATCTAAACATGTTTGGATGTATTCAATTGCGTTTGCAAGTGTAAACGCAACCTCTTGTGTTGCAGTGGCACCAGCCTCCCTTATATGATAGCCAGAAATTGAAACTGGATGCCACTGTGGAACCTTTTTTACACAATAAGCAATCATGTCACCAATTAATCTCATCGATGGTTGTGGAGGATAGATGTACGTGTTTCTTGCGATATACTCCTTAAGGATATCATTCTGTGTAGTTCCACGAAGCTGTTCACTTGAAAATCCTTGTGACTGACCAACCACAATATAATATGCAAGCAGTGTAGACGCAGTAGAGTTTATCGTCATCGATGTACTGACCTTACCAAGTGGAATACCATCAAACGCAGTTTGCATGTCCTTCAATGATGCTATAGAAACACCAACCTTACCAACCTCACCTTCGGCCTGTGACGCGTCAGGATCATAACCAATTTGAGTTGGCAAATCAAACGCCATGCTAAGACCTGTCTGACCTTTTTCTAGCATGAACTTGAAGCGATTGTTTGTAAGTTTGGCATCACCAAATCCAGAATACTGACGCATCGTCCAAAATCTTTCACGATACATTTCTGCATGAATACCTCGAGTAAATGGAAACTTGCCTGGTTCTTCATTGTTTGATTTTTTTGAAGATTTTTGATAGAACTGTTTTACTGGAATGTTAGAATCGGTGACGTGTTCTTTGGGTTTTATTTTTTGTTTTGCAGCCATCATATATCACCTAATCAACAATTTTGAAATCTTGTCAGCAGCATCATATGGGTTCATTTGCTTTGATTGAACCTTTTTCAGATAATTAGAAAATGCCTTATCAGAATCCGGCATAGAATCAATTTTGCCCTTTATATTATTTAAAATAATATCTTTCAGTTCCGATTCCAAACGAGCTTTGTCCTGTTCTTTTTTTGTCTTTTTCTTTTTTACCATCAACTCTTTTAGTTTTTTTGCAAACTCTACAATGCCTTTGTTTTTCTTTGTCGATGTAAGTAGAATTATTGGATTTTTTTCGTTAGTACCAATATAGTCACGTACTGAATCATAGAGCTGTGTTGCGCCATCCAAGTCGCTTTTGTTTACCAGATAAATATCACCAATCTCTGTCAGACCTGCCTTGATTGTTTGAATACTATCACCAGTATAGGGATTAAACACAACAACTGTAATGTCTGCCACTTTAGAGATTTCAACCTCGGTTTGTCCTGCACCTACACTTTCTATTATGATTGGATCAAAACCCGCATACTCCAAAATGCGAATGCTGTTCCTAATGGAATGAGCTAGTGCACCTGTTGCACCCCTTGATGCAATGCTTCTGATGTATGTCCCCGAATCTGTTGTTTCAGTCATCCTAACTCTGTCACCCAACATTGCACCACCAGTTACATGACTTGTTGGATCAATTGCTAGAACAGCAGGTTTTGTTTTGAGTTTTTTTAACTGTTCAACAGTTTTGTTGATGAGTGAGCTCTTACCTGCTCCCGTAGGACCAGTAATTCCAATCACAATTGATTTTCCAGATGTCTTGAAAATTTTTTTTAATAGTTTTCGACTTTCTTTTGGATCATTTTCCATGATAGTGATTGCTTTTGCAATAGAACCTCGTTTGCCTTTTTTTAAATCAGAAATAAGTACCAAGTATATCAGGTTCCTTTTTCCACAATAAATTCTTGTAGTTATCTCACTGTTTGCTGAAAATGACAGGCTTTTCAGGCTCGTTTTCTTCGTGAATTTCTGTTTTTATCTCAATTAAACCAAGGTCTTGATTTTCTGCCAAAATTATTACAGGATGAATCTCCCATCCATATTTGTCTGGTGGAATGAACGGAATTCTTTCTGTGAATGATGAACCAGAATAAGTTTTTTGAAAGGACGGTTGTAATCCCAAAACTTCCAAGATTATAGTATCTGTTTTTTGTGTGTTATCCACAAATGAGATTTCAACCACGCCATCACTACCTAGATAAACTGCATCGACAGAAAATGTTCTGTTGAGTAAATCTCTATCAACAGATCCAGAATCATAGAAAAATAATCCAGCTAGAATAGTAATTACTATAACCGATATTATTGGTATTATTTTACTCATGATTCATTTCTGGATGAGTTTTAATTATTAAACTCCTTTCTCATTCTTTCTAAAAATCTGGAATTGATTGTGATTTTTTCAAGAGTCTGTTCCAGTGTTCTCTCCGTACCAGGTGTAGGATTCTTCTTGAAGAATTGTTTAATGTCATTTTTCATAGATTCGTCAGCAACCAAAGCAATGCTGGCAACAATTCTGTTGAATAGTGGATTTCCGTGACCAGCCTTTTTGCTGAGTTTTTTCCAGTTCTTTTTCAGCCAAGGCCAAAGAATTTTTTTGCCATAAGGGTTAGCAGAAGTGGTCATTATTGGCAACTGCATGTTTTGTGAACGAACCTCTGATGTTTGAGAAAAGTCTAGTGACTTTAATAGTAATTTTTCATCTTTGAAATAACATAATGCAGTAAGGTAACGAAGTTTTTCTTCAATTGTTTTTGCTTTTTTGTATAGTGAGATAAACTGCTTGTGTGTTTTAGCATCGCCTTGCCATGCAACTACTGTAAACACAGATTGTCTGATGTCAGGATTCAAAGAATCTGGATTTTTTAGAAATTTATTGAATTTTTCACTTGCCATACTCTGAACCTCTTCATCATCCATCTTTCCCAAGGCTAAAATCACAAAGCTACGAAAAAGAGCAGTTGTGTGTTTTTCATTTTTTGCTTTATCCCATCCCAAGTTTTCAAGAATGTTTCTCAGATGTTTTGATGCGTGAGAACTAATTTGGTCAGAAAAGTCCTCCCAGTAGGTATGTAGGAATAACCAATTTAGATTGTTTGCGACGTTATGTGCGGCAAGATAATTATCTTCATCCTCATAAGCCTCTGAAAAATCAAGGTAATCTTGAATGTCATAAACACCAGAAATACACAACGCAAAAAGATCATTTTGAATTGACCATCTGTCCACAGATGAAATGGTTTTGTTTTTGATTTGTTGTTTCAGATCATCAAGTAGCTCGTCATCATATTTCACACGGTAAAATCCATGTCGTCCTGAATTTACTACTGGCATAGTGTCAGGGTTTATTGTTATTTTGTCCAATTTTTTTGTTACAAGCTTTAACGGAGTTTTTTCAGAGTTTATAGAGATAGGGATATGCCACAGTCCTTTTGGTTTTTCTGGTTGTTCCATCATGAATCTTTTCTGCTCTAGCTCTAGCTTGGAATTAACTTTTTTTACTTGAACAATTGGGAATCCAATTTGGTTAACCCAAGTTCTTACCATTTTATGGACTGGCTTTTTTGCAACCTTTCCAATTGCAGTCCAAAGGTCATCGCCCGTAGCATTTTGATATTTGAATTTGGTAAGATAATTCTTCAGACCCTTTCTGAAATTACTCTCACCAACATAGTACTCGACCATTCTGAGAACACATCCGCCCTTATCGTAAGATATGGCATCAAAGATCTCTCTGATCTCTGATGGTTTTCTAACCTTGACATCAATCGGATGTGATGATTTGAGGGCATCTAGTCCCATTGCAACATTCATTGCGTCTTCCAAGAATTGATCCCAAAACTCCCATTCTGGGAATAATCTATCAACAAATTTTGTTGCCATGAATGTAGCAAAGCTTTCATTGAGCCACAAGTCATTCCACCACTTCATCGTGACTAGATTTCCAAACCACTGATGAGCTAGTTCGTGTGAAATCACCTCGGAGATTCGCTGTTTTGTCTGAGTTGAGGAGGTTTTTGGGTCATAAAGTAGAATTGTTTCCCTAAAAGTAATTGCCCCCCAGTTCTCCATTGCTCCGGCCGCAAAATCTGGAACGGCAATCATGTCAAGTTTTGGCAATGGATATTTAATTCCAAAATATTTTTCATAGTCAAGCAGAAACTTTTTAGTAAGGTCTAGAGAAAATTTTGCTTTGGATTTGTTTCCTTTTGTTGTGACTATCCTAACTTGAATTCTTCCTGCTTTTCCTTTTAGAAATTCAAATTCACCGACTCCAAGATAGATCAAATATGTTGACATGATTGGAGTTTTTGCAAACTTGTGAAGAA